>JAIETE010000110.1 GCA_019745505.1 Candidatus Obscuribacterales bacterium
CATCGGCGGAACAATCGCCAGATTGATCCGCAAGCATTCACCAAAAACAAATATCACCGCTGTCGACACTCCCGAGGTTTTACAAAGGGCGCTTGGCGAAGGACTGATCGACTGCGCGGAAACGAAAGCTGCAAGTGCCGCCGAGCGTTCCTCACTGATAATTTTGGCGGCCCCTCCGCAGAAAAACCTTGAGCTTCTGGAGTCAATTGCGCCAAGGCTCTCACGTCGGCAATTACTTGTCGACGTCACATCAACAAAGCGGGGAATCTGCACAGCTGCCGAAAAGCTCAACCTGAACGGCGCAGACTTTATCGGCGGACATCCTCTTTTCGGCTCTCAAAAGTCCGGGCTGGAAGCATCATCAGCGGTATCTACAAACAAGGCAGTATTTTGCTTAACTCCAACCTCCAAGTCATCGCAAATGTCCGTAAAACGATTTAGCCGCTGGCTTGAGGGTCTCGGTCTCAAGCCAGTAGAAGCATCGCCCGCTTCACACGATCGGGTACTTGCCCGAACCAGTCACCTGGTCCAATTGATAGCTGTCGCATTAGGCTCATCGATCGCCGACCAAAACATATCCGAGCGCGACCTCAAATTACACGGTCCAGCCTTCCAACAACTCGCGCGCTTAATGGAGAGCCCGCCTGAGATGTGGCTGGACCTTTTCAATCAGAACAAAGATGAGCTGCAAACGGCAATTCAAGATTTAGTAAACCAACTTGAATCCGCATCGAGGGCTCTGGATTCATCAGACTTCGAAAAGCTGTTGAAAATGTTCGAGGCTGCCAGGTGTACCTCCAAGTCCGGCAAATAAACTTTCCCAAGATTCGTCATTTGAATGTCATACCGAGGGGCTAGCATCTCTGCAGATGTAGACCCACCCCTGCACATTTGAAAAGCAAGACAGGGCTCACCTTTGAGGAGTTTTGCCGATGACTCACGCCGATTCGCAATGGCAGAATGACCACGCGAAGGAAGCACCTAATCACCCGGTTGTAGTGGCAGATCTTTCCGACTCCATTTCCAATGCAGACTATCAAAGTGTTTTCAAACTAAAAACAAAGGGCTCGGAAGATTTTGATCTGGACTTCAGAGTGGCGCTCAATGAACCCAACAAAACACCAGAGGAGCAATTACAGCAGATTTTGTCCAACTTGCCGAAAAATATGGATGCGCTCCAATTCTCAGAGGAAGCCACGAAAGCAGCGGACATAAGAAGTGAGCAGCTAGACAGGGTTCAAGCTGCCCTCGACAAATATTACACATATGAAAAGTCTCCCGTAGTGAAGCAGCTAGTCGAACAACTCCCTACTTTCGAAAACATCAGTGGCGGTCTCGGTCCGGAGCTGACGGGTGATTCGAAGCTCATGAACATGTTGAAGATATTACCCATGGTGAATTTCTCAGGACAAACTTCCAGGGCTGAGCAGTACATGCAAGATCTATTGGCTGTTGCTGGAGGTAGCGACAAAGGACAGTTACAGGAATACTTCAGCCAAATCGATAGAGTAGCAACAAACAATCCCGGTGTCGTCAGGAAGTTCACCGAGTTGGGAGCAAAGCTAGATACTGAAATTGAGCTAAGTCAGAAGCTTAAAGATATGGTAAACGATAGTCCGCTTGCAGAAGCAAATAGACCGAAGAATTAGAGCTAACCCAAGTCATTGCGCCCTAGTTTCGTTCTGACCAGTGCACCCAAACCTAACATGCTGAGCCACATGCCGACGCGCGTGCCGAGTTTTGGGAACCAAACATTATGCAGCGCCATCGCGGGAATGAGCACCACCAGTGCGACCAGCAGTGTGCCGACAACAATCCAGATCAAGTACTGCAAAACAGTTGGTTCCGCGCCATCTTCCGGCTGTACAATTTTTAGCTTCTTGAGTGCAGCGTGACCTAATGTTCTACTGCTCGTGGCAAGTCCGCACAAGCAGAGAAACTGTAAAACACCGAGGCTCAGCTCACCCAAAGGAACCAGCAACTCTGTCTCGTGGCAGATTCGAGTCATCGAAGCCAGGAGAAACACAGCGATTAAGCCAACTCCCAAAGACTTCCAAAAGCTCTTTCGGATACATGCCGATGCAACAGCGACTCTGCGTTTGAAGACGAAGCAAATTAATAGGTTGAAGAAGAAGAGGGAAATTGCTGCTCGAATTGGAGGAAGAGGTCGCTCCGCAAAAGCACGCCAGTA
Source organism: Candidatus Obscuribacterales bacterium (assembly GCA_019745505.1). Classification (GTDB taxonomy): domain Bacteria; phylum Cyanobacteriota; class Vampirovibrionia; order Obscuribacterales; family Obscuribacteraceae; genus QKMZ01. The sequence continues at coordinate 2,192 of JAIETE010000110.1, forward strand.
CAGAAGAGGTCGTGCTCGCAGATGGCCGAGTTCTTGTGCTCGCTGTTGTCTTGCCTCTTCAAGAATATTGGAAACATGGGCGACATCTGAGGGCACCACGGCATCGGGATGTCCAATAAGTTCCGGCGGTGGGTACTCTCCGGTATATGGCTTAAGAAGTGGAACAGGTTTTGGAACTTCATACTGTGCCAACACAGAATTACCGATGCACAACGCCATCAACGCACCTACGAGCGTGATTAATAACGTGCTGGTGAAGTTCTTAGATGGCTTCTTCAAGCAGTCTCAACCTCTTTACTCGAACCAACGAGCATATAAACGCCATAAACAATGCCGAGCCCAATTGCCCAGGCAACCAGACCTTGTACATTCTCGGCTGTTTCAAACGCCATATATCCTGTCGCGATGCTACAAAGAACCCAGATCGCAACTGATTGCCAATATGTGCTTCCCAATTTCGCCGGTTCAGACTCCACCGCTTTCAAAATGTTTTGAGTGAGTGCTTCTGAGACATCGAACTGAGGCATGCTCGCCGCCACAGTTTCAATCTCCCTCATCTGAGCAGACCAGGCACTGCAGCTGGTGCACTCATTCAAATGCGTATCGACGCTTGCACCCGCAGCGTCGCTTGAGATGCTGGTACTCAGCATATCCCTCGCTCTATTACAATCCACCTTACTCATTTCAGTCACCTCTCTCCACCTAGCTAAGAATTCCACTTTCGACGCTTTCAGAGAGCATCTTACGCAGTTTTTCTCGAATCCGAAACAGCAAGGACTTGATTGTGCTTACTGGCTCGCCCGTCACTTCAGCGATTTCTTCGTAAGGAAGATCATGCTGATAGCGCAGAATGAATACCTGCCGATGCCTTACAGGCAATTGCTTCAGTGCGTCTTCCAGCTTCTGATGCGTCAGCCTCCATTCCACCAATTCCTCGATCTTTTCGTCGAATGCAGGCTCAGCCCCGGGATTTTCCTCAAGTATGTCGTCCAGCGAATCGTGCTCTCTGTTGTCGCGTATCGCGTTCAGGCATGTATTGGTGGCGATTCGCAGCAGCCACGGCTTAAACTTTCCTTCGGTGCGAAAAGTATTGAGAGCACGATAAGCTTTCAAAAAAGTCTCCTGAGTCAAATCCGCCGCCATCTCATGCGAATGCACCATCTGATAAAGCACGTTGTAAACGAGCTTTTGATAGCGGCGGAGCAACACCTCGTAAGCGCGCTTATCGCCACCGAGACAAACCTTGACGAGACTTGAATCGTCAAGACCGACCTCTATTTGCGATCTCACTTTGAAGCTGCTAAACAGGGTGAGGGCTCCTTTGTGCCTATCGTTCGACGTTTTTATGGCTAATGAATCCAGTGAGCAAATCTCTAGCATCTTTCCCGTCCTTTCGACAGGTTCAACGTTGTTACATCATCGAGCGCAGCAGCAATCTTCTCTGATTGCCCGTGATAAATCCGATAACTCTGTCAGACACAACTTTTCGCTGCTCGACAGTGAGTATGGCGCGAACCTTCAGAGCAGTCTCCAGACGGGAATCCTGCAGCTTTTCTCTCAATTTACGAATGTCCGCTACTTTACTGCGGATTTGCTCTTCAGTCGCCGACTGATCGGCCATCAAATTGGCCACGTCAACCGCCCCTTGTTTGACCTGTTCACGCGTTGAGCGATTGGAATCGCACATTTTCTTGAAAAGGTCATCCAGTTGCGCCTGTTGGGCTTCCGTTGCATCAATCAGATGAAAGAAACGCTTTTCCACGTGCTTCCGCACAGCGCTCTCCCATTCCGGATCAACCAAGCTGTCACTGTTTAGAGGACCAGCCAGAGCGGGTGCAACAAAAGGAGCACCGACTATCAAGGCACCGGCACCAAGAGCCAGCACTAGACTAGTTTTCCTGTTAAAAATGCTGTTAGATCGGTCGTTTTCCAGATTTCTCATTTCCCTTAATGCCTCCCAGCACTAATGACTCCGCCGCGTTCCAAGAGCAAATACACGGCAAGTCTAAAGAAGTTTCGCTTTTGGGCGTGATTTAATCTTTTACAGCCCAAGGCCCCTTCCGGAGGGGAATATTGGCGTTTGGAACTGATTGGAAACCAGGGAGCAGCCGCCGCCAAATGTCCACCACCTACCGCCGAATGAGGGATAGCGACGTCGAGCCAATAATCGCTATTCAAAATGAGAGCCTTTTGGGGAAAGTTGCGGAGTCGCAGCTGAAAGACGGATTCGTTCAGGGAGAATTCACAGCCGCTGACTTCAAAAACTTCGACCGGGATGTTGCGGTGATGGTAGCAGAGACGGAAGGACAGCTGAGCGGATACCTCTGTACTTCCCACCTGGAATTGCACCAGGGCAAGGAGCTCCTCAAACTTATCGCCAAGCGCACAGAAGCGATCGAATTTGACGGCAAATCTCTGTCTCAATACAAAATCGTGATGACTGGTCCGATCTGCATTTCCAGGTCTCAGCGAGGCAAAGGAATTTTTGAATCGCTCTATAACTCGTTTTTCGAAACGATCGGCAAAGACTTCGAAGTGGCTATATGCTTTGTCGACGAAGCTAACCCTCGCTCTCTTGCAGCCCACATAAACAAATTGCTCATGAGGGTTGTGGATGAATTCGAATTCGGCGGCAGAAACTATAACTTGCTGGCGAGGGAAATCAATTGACTAGAAGATCTCCATTCCGGATCGACGCATGAGCCCAGAGGCGAAAGACAGCTTGGTGTTCTTACTGGCAATAGTTGTTGCCGTTCTTTGGTTGGTCGCAAGTGCCATGCTGTACGTGCCGATGCTTTATATCTGCCTAGGCTGCGGGGGCATCGCATATGCATATTGGGCATACCGACATGGTCGAATACACTGGGCAAAGATAGAGTACGAAGACAAAAAATATGAAAAGGCAATCAAGTTATGCGAAATGCAAATGCACGCGTTCCCCAAAGACGAGTATCCTAGAGCTCTTGCGGCATATTCGGCGTACTTCCTTCGCGATTACCAGAGAACAGTAATCTATGCATCGCAAGCGCTTGCTCTCAGAAGAGAAAATGCAGATTTGCTTTTGATACGAGCAGAGGCCAATCTTTTCCTTAGAAGATATGAACAATGTCGAATCGACATTACTGAAGCAATGAAGCTTGGAAAAACAAGTTGGGTAATACCGTGGATAAGAGCAAACGTATTGATTCAAATGTACGATTATGAACTCGCAATGAGCGACGTTGATTCGCAGCTGCTGGTGCAAACTCGCCCGGACTTAGCATCACTTCTAAGGGCAAGTATTCTCCAGGCGAAGAATCAAAACGCAATTGCATTGGCAGAAGTAGAATCCTTGATGGGAAGGGTTAGTTCAGAGTATCGTCCGTCCGCATTGATGTTGCGAGGACTAATCAAATGCAATCTCGGAAATTATGATTCAGCTATCGACGATATCAATGTCGCTCTCGATGTTCAGCCGGATTGGTCAGAGCTATACATTAATAAGGGTTACATCATGGCTCGAAAAGGAGATCTCAACGGAGCCGTAATGAATTTAGCTTTAGCGAAAGAAAAGGAAACTGCACAATCGAGTGGATATGTAGAAAGTAATGAAGCAAGAATACACCTGATTTCTGGTCATGCTGAGCGTGCAGTTATGCTCTCATCTCAAGCTGTAGAACTTGGACCATCACGCGCTGCTTTGAATTCCACCCATGGTCTGATGCTCTTAAGAAACAGTCGAATAGAAGAAGCGAAGACCTTCCTTGATAAAGCTATCGCGCAAGATCCATATGAAGCAGAAGCATTTTGGTTTCGCGCAGAGCTGTACGAAAAAATGGGCGACACGGAAACGGCCAAGAAAGACCAGAGGATCGCTTTAGACTATGGGTACATACCTTATCTATAACGAGAGACCTCCATTTGCTTGCTCATGGGATTTAGGAGCTGAATAAATGATCAACCGCATAGTCAGCTGGGCAGCAAGCAAATTCGAGCCGCCCGAACAAAAGGCTATGAGGGAAGCATTCGCGTCTCAAGATTGGCAAAAGTTTCTTGAAATTAGCAACCGATTGATAGAGAAAAATCCGAAAGATCAAAGTGCTCTTTCTAATGCTGCCTTAGCCTATATCAATCTTGTACAGCCGCAAAAGGCGCTCGAGAAAATCAATGCGGCCATGAGTCTCAATTGCGATATGGGTTATTGCCACTATCTGCGCGGCTTGGCTCACCAAGGGTTGAACAATCTGAATGAAGCAGTAGAAGACTGCACCAAAGCAATCGAAATGGGGCAAACACACCAGGGTTCTTATCTGGTCAGAACGCTTGCCAGAACCCACCAATATAAATACGAGGAGGCCCTCAAAGACATCGATCACGTGATAGCTCATTGCCCGAATTTCAAACCGGCGAGTATTCATAAGGCATTCACCCTGCACTCGATGTATCGAGACAAGGAAGCCTTGGAACTGTGCAATGAAGTGATTGACACTTTGGAAGGAAGCGATCTTGTATTTGCGCTGGTCATCAGGGCATACGCATTCAGCAGGCTGGACAAGCTCGATATGGCAGTCGCCGATATGCAGAAAGCGCTATCCATAGCAGAAGTCAAAGACAGCCTCTACCTGGACTTTGCACAATTGCGAATAATGCAGAAAGACGTCCCTGAGGCACGCAAGTATATCGAGCAGTCAAACCCTTCACTGAAACGAGATAAAGCAATAAAGTGCATGCAACAAGCGAAGGTCTTGTTGCTCGAAGGAGAGAACGAGCAAGCATTCAAGTCTGCCGAAAAGGCCGTCTCCCTGTGTCCGCAAGATGCTTCAATGCGCGCCGTCTACGGACTTTCGCTTGCTCGTCTGGGCCGCGATGAAGAAGCGATTCAAGAGTTGAATAGCGCCGCTGAAATCGATCCATTCTGCATGGACGCTCGTTGGTTCAGAGCAGAACTGCTCGAGAAGATGGGAAGCGCCGAAGAAGCGCAAAAGGACAAAAAGGCGGCTGCGGAATACAGCTACATTCCATATATGTAATACCTGCCGGCATCTTCGCTTACTCGCCTTCCTCTTCTTGGCTAAGCAACTTTTCCAGATTCTCGCCGGAAACCAAATGCACGGAGATATTTTCCTTACTGGTTTCATCCGTTGGATTCAGAACTACTTCATCCTTTTCATGAATGTTTCCCACAATTTCAATCAATTTGCCCATTGCCATGCCACGAGACACCGGAACCAGCTGAGCTTTCTTACCCACCACGCGAGAGACAAAGGTCTTATCTTCCTTACTGACTATTGCAGTGGCGGGCACGAATAGCGTCTCATACGGCCGCGTCATCCGCCACATCACTTCCGCATACATCCCAGGCTCCAGCGTTTTATCAATGTTTGAAACATCCAGTTCGACGATCATGGTTCTAGTCTTTCGATCCAGCTCATGACTGATTCTCGATACTTGGCCAATATATTCTTTTCCTATATATGAAGAAACAGAGAATTTCATGTTTTCTCCGACCTTGACGCCCGATATGGAAGTCTCCGGAACAGGCACCAAAAGCCTTAGTTTGGAAACCTGCTCTATCTTCAGCATGGGCGGATTAGATCCAGATGGTCCGACAAGGCTGCCTTCATGAACGTTGCGCTCACTGATCACACCGTCAAACGGTGCCTTTATTATCAAATAGTCCTTCATCTCTTTGACAGATCGCACCCCTTCAGCAACGCTGCGAGAACGATCTTTCTCTGCAGACAAAGCAGAACGCGTAGCATTCACCATCTGGTGAGCTGAACGTACTTTCGCCTGGTCGCCTTGCACTTTCTTTTCGGCAGCCTCAATGTCAGCTGGAGCAACCGCGCCAGGTGTTTTCGCAGCCATAAGTATGCGCTGGTAATTGGCTTGATCAGCTGCCAATTGTGCTTGAGCCTGCTCCTCCTCCGCGATCATGCTGCCGACTTTCGCATCCATTTCGGCCAGAGATGACTGAACTCCATCGTACTTGGCTTGAGCTTCTCTATAATTCGCATTCAATTCAGGCGCGACGATTTCAATGAGAGTGTCACCTCGCTTCACGATCGACCCTCTGTCGACATCAATTCGCTTCACGAAACCCTGCACTTTAGGGTAGATTTCTACTTCTCTGAATGCAGCCAGTTCCGACGGAATCCGAATTGTTCGCTCGAGCCGCTTTCGTTCGACAAGGACAGTATCAACCGAATGATTCTCTTCCTTTGTGGACACTCGGCGTTGCGATTCACTTTTCTGCGAAGTACACGCATAGAGAAAATTTGTGGACATAAGAAGAGAAATAAACAGCCCTACGCGCGCTTGATAGTTCACTTTCTTACACCTTCTTGGGGAGAATCGGCCAACATGCAAGGAATAGTTCTCCCTGCCTTTTCCTGAACAGTTGCAAAAACTGCAGGCAGGATAAAAAGTACCGCGGCAAGTGAAAATGACAGGCCGCCGATTACGGCAATTCCCAAAGGTGCTGTTCGTTCTCCACCTTCAGCCATTCCGAGTGCCATGGGCGCCATCCCTGCAATCATTGCTATGCTCGTCATCAAGACGGGTCGAAGCCTGCTGGCAGCTCCACGAATTGCCGAAAGCGATGCGCTAACACCGGTCATTCGCCTTGCCTCTGAAAAAGAGACAATCAAAATCGCATTGGCAATCCCGATGCCTATTGACATAATCGCACCCATAAACGACTGGACATTGAGTGTCACGTTAGTGACTTTCAAGCTCAGCAAGACGCCGGCGAGAATTGCCGGAACAACAGAGACAACCACAATCGCCAAACGCATTCGCTGAAAGTAACCAACCAGCATCAAAACAATCGCGAGAACGGCGAGCATCACGCCGTTACCTAAGCCTTCAAAGGTTTTATAGAGAACGGGGATTTGTCCTCTCACATCCACATTCATGCCGCGCGGAGGAGCGCCGACATCTCTGATTGCTTTTTCAACTTCACGTGCTGCCAGTCCCAGATCATCTCCATCAATGTTTGCGGTAATGCTCAAAATTCTGCGAAGATTGTAGCGGTCATATTCTCCGACCATTTTTCCGTAATTGACCTGGGCAACGTCACCTACAGTTGGACTGACCAGCGCTCCTGCTTTGAGCGGAATGCTTTCCAAGTCTTTGAGTGAACTGACTTCATGAGAGGGGTATTGCACCTGAATTTGGTAGGAATGACCATGATGGGGGTCCCTCCACCAAATTTGTTTGACAAATCGGCTCGAATACACAGCCGGAACCAGAGCTTTGCTGACATCCAGCGCAGTCATTCCGAGCTGACCAGCCCTGACTCTGTCAACAGAAACATCAACCGTCGGATACTGCAGCGGCTGAACTATCATGATGTCTCTCATTTGATTATTCTTCCGCAGCCGTGCCATTATCTTTTGCGCGTACGCAAAATCCTTGTTCAGATCAGAACCGGTGATATCGATCTGAATCGGCGTCGGTGCGCCTAGATTCATGATTTTGTTGATGATATCTCCGGACTCAAATGAGATCATCAGCTGAGGCATTTCCTCCTTTATTTTTTTGCGAAGTGATTCCTTCAGTTCACCAAGTTTGATATGAGCACCATGCTTGAGATCAACCAATAGAAGGGCTTCTTGAGGTCCCGCAGTCCAGATGTAGACGTTGCTTACGGCAAAGTTGGGAGGCTGCGTTCCTACGTAAGAGATGCTTATATCAACTTTGTCAGGACCGACAGTATCGGAAATCAATTGCAAAACCTTCAAGGTGTATTTCTCCGATACTCCAACGCTAGAACCGACGGGAGCACTGATTCGGAGTTGAAAACTAGAAGGATTGCCCATCGGAAAGATTTCCGTTTTGAGAGTAGGAATGCAAATTGCAAATATCAAACAAACTGCAATAACATAAGCCCCAAAGAGAATCGGTTTGCTTCGAAAAATCCGAGAAAGACTTCCAGCATAATTGCGCCGCAGCTTGGCCAAAAAGCCAGCACTCTTGTTCTTGCCATGATGCAGGGAAGAGGGATGGCTCTTCAATAACCAGCCACAAAGAACCGGCACCAAGGTGTTAGAAAGCACATACGACGCCGCCATTGCAAAACCGACAGCCAGAGACAAAGGGACGAACAAGGCTTTGGTGGTGCCTTCCATAAAGAAAGAAGGCAAAAATACAGAAACAACCGACAAGAGAGCCAATAATTGCGGCGTAATTACTTCCCTGCAAGCTTCAGCAATGCCCCCAAACAGTTCAACCCCACGATCCAGATGGGTATGGATGTTTTCAATGGCCACTGTCGCTTCATCCACCAGGACGCCTACAGCTAGAGATAGTCCTCCTAAGGTCATGATATTTATCGTCTGTCCGACTGAAGCAAGACCGACCAAGGCGCAAGCTAAGGCTACAGGGATGGTAATGACCACTATCAATGCGCTTTTGAAATCACGCAAAAAAATCAAAACCATCAAGCCGGTGAGAAAAGCACCTAGCACACCTTCATAAACAAGACCGGCCACAGCATCAGTAACATAGATGGATTGATCGAAGTTGAAAGTTACATCGATGTCGTCAGGAATAACATCCCTCATCCGCGGCAAAGCGTCCTTAACGAGCTTAACGACTTCTACCGTAGAAGCCTCTGACAGTTTTGAAATTGATAGAAAAACTGTTCTGCGCCCGTTCACCAGAGCCAAGCCGGTTGGGATATCCATATCATCTTTTATTGTTGCCACGTCTCCAAGAAAGACCGTTGCACCAGCGCCCAATTTAAGTGGAATTTTCTCCAATTCACGAATATCCAGAACCGTAGAATTCAAATTTGCAATTCGCTGAATCGACCCGGTCTTAACAAGACCGGATGGAGTAATCAAATTTCCTGCAGTCAATGCATTGACAAGCTCATCCGGGCTCAGCTTCAAAGCGCGCAAACGCTGGGGATCAACAGTGGCAACGATGGTTCTAACATTGCCGCCAAAAGGGTGGGTTGTCGTCGCTCCCGGAATTGTCGAAATGATTGGTCTGATTCTCTCGTCGCCGTAAGCCGCGATTTTGGCAACCGATTCACTTTTGCTCGAAAGAACAATGTAACCAACCGGCACATTTCCGGCGTCAAATCGAAGGATAAATGGCGTTACCGTTCCCGGCGGCATTTTCGAGCGAGAGCGCTCTACCTGAGCAACAACATTGGAAAGCGCTTCGGACATGTCCGTATCCGGCTTGAACACGACTTTCATAACCGCCACATTCTGAATCGCCTTTGACTCTATATGGTCTACGCCGGAGATATAGAGAAAGTGATTCTCATAGTGGGCAACGACAAACGCTTCCAGTTGTGCAGGGTCCATTCCGCCATAGGGTTGAACTATATAAACTACCGGCAAATTGAGGTTGGGAAAAATGTCCACTTTCATTCGTTTGGTAGCCAAAACAGCCGCCAACATCAAAGTTATGATGACCACAATTATGGTCACGGGTCTTCCCATCGCCAGTCTGATCAGCCACATCTACCTTTTTCTTCTCCTGGTGGCGTTTTCAGCAGCAGCAAGAAATGGCTGCAAGTCGCCGTGCACATTAGCAACCGACAGCAATGACTTCCAAACACCGACATTCGCAACTGCCTCTTTCACTCTGGAGTCAGCAAGAATCTGGTTGGCTTCCGCCACCTGCGCAACAGTAGCCAAACCAGCTTGATAGCGTGCTTCCGCTTGCCTGGCAGCAAGAGAAGCGGCCTCGACTTGGACTGGCATATTCTTGGCCAGAGCAACTGCAGCTCTGAGCGAGGCGCGAGCTTGCACATCATCGCGTTTTAGACTTTGTACCGCCAGATCGAAGTTGTGCTGCGCTGCTTCGATTTGTTTAAACACTACACGCTTTTCAGCCTTGATTCGAATGATGTCCAAAAACGGAAAGTCCACCACCAAACCAGCATTCCAATTCGGAACGGTAGGAAAGAAGCCGCTTACGTCCGGTGCTGGAACGTCTCCTCTGTTGGTGAGAAAGGTCGTGCCACGAAGGTTGAAACCCCCCAACCAACGAAATTTCGGATAATACTGCTTATCCAAAACCTTCTTGCTGGCCAATCGCGTTGAAATGAGAGCTTTGCTCTGCAGCGAAAGAGGATGCTCTGAAAAATTAACAGCAGTATTCTGGCTGTCATCAGGCTCAGTAACCTCTATTATTCCGCCCGGTTCTATTTCAACAACCTCACCTCCACGACCAATTGCATAACCAAGAGCCGCTCTGGCCAACTCGTCATTGAGTTTCGCGCGAATCAAATCATTTCTGGCATTGGCCAATTGCGCATCCGCAAGCGAAGCATCGGCTCCCGCTTGCAAGCCGGCATTCACTTGCGCGTGTACTACCGTGCTGAAGTCAGAAAAGCGCTGTACATTCGCCTCAGCCACAGCTACCTGTTCGCTCATAATTAATGCATCCAAATAACTAAGAGCGGCGCGGACAGAAACATCGAGCTTCGTAAGCTGATAACTAGCGGCCGACAACTGAAATTCGGCTTTGGCCTTGCCAATCATCGCTTTATGCAAACCAAAATCAATGGGTGCCCAGTCGAGGATAAAACCAGCGGCGCTAAAAGCGTCCGCGCTCATCCTTACATTCTCTGGACCTGGTCCTGGTGTGGCCGGAAGCACAGAACTTGAAAAAAGAGTCTGCGTTAGACGGTTGTGAGTAGCGGCAACATCCTGATATGAGAACATCGAATCGGGAACATACTCTTTGATTTTTTGAAGAGTTATCCTGCGTTTTGCCGCCTCCATTTCCGCTCTGTCCTGCAGAAGTTTTGGAAAGGCAGTGTCCGCCATCCTCACGGCTCCTGCAAGTGTTACCGGTTCTCTGCCCGAAAGAGGTAAGAGCGGTCTCAGCTGTACACCTGAGTCAGGTTGGCCCAAAGCCATTTGCGGTAAAGTCGAGCAAAAAAAAGCCAAATAAACACAAACGAAAAACCCTGTTTGCATTCGGCTTGCAAAAAAATGCTTGATCTCTACTTTTGTCAGTTCTAAAAGCAAGTCTTGGCTTACTCACGCAGCATTCAAAAACTACTGCAAATGTAAGAGATCTAAAAAGAAATTGTGTGCAATTTTTGTGCAACGGCAGACTTTCTCACTGTCGGCAAGGATACAGTGAATGTGCTGCCGCTGCCAAAGACGCTGGAGACGGACACCTCGCCGCCCAAGCCCTCAACTATTGCCTTCACAATTGACAATCCAAGTCCGCTTCCTCCGGACGAGCGAGTACGAGATTTATCAACGCGATAAA
>JAIETE010000062.1 GCA_019745505.1 Candidatus Obscuribacterales bacterium
GTGCCGGCTTCTTCGGCGTTATTGGCAATAATCGGTTCACCGGTTCCAGTATTGTGCAACGGACGTGCCTGTTGTGATTCTGGCTTGCCGGTACTTTCATCATCTGCGATTGCAGAGAAATCAATTACATCACCTGCATGAATCAAATCGGGATTCTTCATTTGGTTTTTTTCCGCGATCTTGCGCAGAGTTTCTAGAGTCTTCCATGCAGCTGGTTGTTCACCGTTCTTTTTAGCGAGCGCTTCGTTGACGATGTTCCAGAGATTATCTCCATCTTTGACTGTGTATTTAAGAGAGTTGTTTTCGCTTACCGTGAATTCTCCGAATCTCTCTTTCTGTTCCATATTGAGGAAGCACGCATATTGGTCGTTTTTTGTACCTGTTTCAGGCTGCTGACGATCCAATTTTAGAGCGCTAATGAATGCTGCATAGTTTGACGGTTCATAAAGCTCGTCAAAATTTGCGTCTCTGTTTGCTGGCTGAAAACCTGGTGAGTCTATGAATTGCTCAGGGGCGGCCATTGGGACCTCGATGCTTATAGCTTATTGGAAGTAGCGGTGTTCCTTAGCCTAATGGTCCAGTGTTTACCGTGCGTTTACCGCCACTTCTATCGACCTGAGAGCGCCGGCAAGCCCATCGGGCGGCGTCTTGCCCATCCTTGCGAAACTCGCCGGAGCAATCCTTATATGCGCTCGCCCGTGGCGCTTTTGAGCCTCTTGGTAGCCGTACACGGACAGTAAACAGACGCCCCCTAAAGTGTTTGTATCGGTCCCACCGAATTCCCCTTTCCCCGATTCTGTCGAATGCTGAGCCAAAGATGGCGAGCCATGACCGAAAATGCACTGGAGGTGCAACATGAGCGCAAAAGATGCCACCAAAGAAGTCTCTAGGGCCGTTGAAAGTATTGAAAAGACTGGCGTCGGAAGAAATACAGCGGCAATGAATTCTTGGACAGCGCCAAAGATGTTCGTATGATTTAAAGCCAAATCAATTTTCAAAAGCAAGGACAGACCAGGCGGATTCCCTCATTCGCCTGGTTTGGCTGTAGGTGGAAAAAGCAAGCGACCAAGATCAGGGAAATGTGCATGCGCATCTCCGTTTTCTCAGGAGGATCAAATTTATGACTTCTCACTTTCTCACTCATCGAGATGAACCAAGCAAGAGTGCAGAGCGAAACGTCAGTTTCGAAGCACTATATCTAGATTTTGTTGTGATGCAAACCAAAAGTGCTTATATATTTCTGCGCGAAAATATAGAGTGCTACTTACCGATTGGTCGACAGTGTCCAGACGGCAGTGTAATTTTTGGTGGTATCACTGAAGAACAGTTAAGAAAGTCCTTTGAAGATACAAAGGCAAAGGACTAGCCTAGCCGCGCTTGTTTTTGGATTCTTTCTCTGCGAGCTTTGCAGCTTTGTCCTTCAGTTTTGCAATGTTCTGGCGCATCTTCTCCGCTTCTTTCATCGGCTGATTCGGATTGAGCGACATATAGTTGTGATATTGCTCGGCTGATTCCATAAGCATGGTGGAATTTGCTTTTTGCAATTTCTCCAGAGATTTTGCCAATCCCAGTCGCGCATCGGCAAGTGTGGGATTGGTGCTGACGGCGTGACGATATCTGTCGATTGCACCGTCGAGCTGATTTTTCTTGAAGAGTTCGTCAGCTACTATGACGTCGTCTTTAGAAACTTTTCTCAGACGGGCGACTTCATCTAGTCCACGTTGTGCACGTTCCGGCGCTCCCGAGAGTGCAATCGCTTTTCTGTATGCGGCTTCAGCATTGTCGAGATCTTTATTGAGCATGGCCACGTCTGCTACTGCAAAAGCTTGCTTTGGATCGCTCACGCTGTTTACTACCGTCTTCATCAGGTCTGTTGCTTTTTGGAATTCTCCCTGCGCCATAAGCGCCTCGGCATAAGCGAGCTTCTCCCCGTTGTTCTGGGGTTCGCCCATTTTGCTGAGATCCGGTTTTGCACCAGCAAGCGACATCAGTTTTGCTTGCGCCAAACGCAATTCGAAATCATCCGGGCTGAGTTTGATTGCTTCGTCCAGGCTCTTCAAAGCCGCCTCATAGTCATTCGATGCAAGAAGCGCTCCAACTGCCGCTTTCTGAGCCTTGATGTACAAGCCTTGGCTCAAACCTTTTACGGCTTGTGGATTGTTTGGGCTCATTTGCAGGATAGTGCGGAAGCCTTTGATTGCATCGTCGGCTTTTTCCAGTTTCAAACAAATCTCGGCGATTCTCTGACGCAGATCTATATCGTAAGGAATTTGCGAAAGTCCTGAACGCAAGTCGGCAAGAGCTAATTCGAGATCGCTTCTGGATTCGCGAATATCGGCAATCTTGAGATATGGCTGGGCATTCTCCGGTTTGATCAAGATTGAAAGTTGATATTCCTTTATTGCTGCAACTTGATTGCCTTGTTGTGCATATGCATCGCCCAGGGCCATGCGTACCGGCCAACTGTTGGGAAATTGATACAACGATGTGTTCAATTCTTTGATTGCATCATCAATTTGTCCTTGCCTCAAGTAGACGGAACCAAGTCCATAGTGGGCGGTCGAGTTGCTTGAACTGATGTTGATGGCTCGCTTGAAGTTTTCAGCTGCTTCAGCGAGGCTGCCTTGATCTAATTTGAGCATTCCGAGAGTGGACAGGGCTTGGGAGTGTTGCGGGTCGAGGCTTACTGCTGTGCGCAATTCCTGGCTTGCATCCTCGAGGCGCCCTTGTTCTTTATAAACTTGACCGAGGGTGAAATGAGCTTCGCCCGATGCCGGCGCCAAAGCGGTAGCGCGTCTGGCATAATCTTCCGCCTGGCGCAAATAAGAATCGCGATTTTCCCTGATGGTGCCTGAAGACGATTGCAGTCTATTCAGTATTACGTTTGCTTTTCCGGCAAATGCCAGAGCATTGTTTGGATCGGACTTAAGGACGCGGTCGAGCATGTCGTCGGCGCCATCAAGCTTGAATTGTTTTGCAAGGGCGGTGCCAAGTCCGACAGTTGCTGCCAGGTCTGCTGGATTGTTGACGAGCAATTCTCGAAACATTTCTTCGGCTTCGGAATAGCGACCCTGTGACATCAATTGTTCGGCGGGGATGATGTCGGATTTGATTTTTCCGGTCAGAATTTGATTTTGGTAGGCAGGCGTGGTTGTTCCGGTCGCCGGTTGAGTAATTCCTGGCAACTGGGCGTCCGCGCTGCCGGGGTTGAAAAGAATCAGCCCTGATACTGACAGAAGTCCGAAAAGGCTCACACTCCCTGCTTTCTTGACGGCGGTCATGAAATTCCTCCTTGCCAATTCACCAAATTTATCGTCCGAAGCGCTCTTGCAAACGTCTGTCTAGCCCTCAAAACGCTCAGATTCAGTGGACGGTAACAGAACGGAGCCCCGGAAGCATTAGAAGTAGGGCTTTCCTAAGAATTATTAGCGCCGAATCGAGAGCCAAGAGTCATTGCTTAACCTACTTTTGCAGCCGGAGCATCAAGAAGAGAGTGACTCGAAGGGAATATAGATGCAGATATCGATGAAGATCTGATCGTGGAAAGTACCTGTAAAGTCGGGATATTTCGAAATGAGGCTGGAAGAACAATGAAACTATCAATGCGGATTTTAGCGGCAGCGATATTGGTGTCGGGCTTTGCTCCAGCTGTCAACGCAGATATCATTTTTGATCCGCACGATTTTGAAAAGGCTAAAAAGCTGAACAACATCAAGAAGGATTTGGTTAAAAAGGACCAGGACAAGTCTGTTACCGCTGACGAGAAGACTCAAATTGAAACAGGCTCTGCCGATGCCGCGAAGGACAAAGACGAGGGCGCCAAAGATAAGAATTTGAAGCGCTCGAGCGTGATGGGCAAGCAGCAGACAGCTATTCCATTAAGCAGCCAAAACAAACAGGTTAAGGGAGGGTCGGTAAATGGAAAAAAGCCGGAGCAACCAAGCCTGGAGCAAGCAAATCCTTGGTACGACCCTAATTTCATTGCCATTGCATTGATGACCGGATATGCATTCGGTGTTCTTCTGGAGACACCGGTTTTGATGGCATTCTTATCCGCGTGCCACTCATTCAAAACCAAATTGAAGGCCGGCTTTTTGCTGACTGCATGTACCTATCCTTTTGTAATTGTTTTGATGCCGCGATTGATTAATCCGGAGTTGCATAACACTCTTTATCTGGCAGTGACGGAAACTCTCGTGCCCATCGCCGAGTGCGCCGTCTTCTGGTTTGTCTTCCATCGTCCGATGCGCGCATGTGTCGATGGCACAGCAATAGTCTCCAGGCACGTCGTTATTCGCGATTTTGCCGTAATAGTTGCGGCCAACCTGTTTTCGTTCGGCGCAGGAGAATTGATCTCGTTCTATCTCACGAAGTTATAGGTGATTTTTGAGCGATATCATTCGAGCTACTTTGGATAACTATCAAACGGCGCTGACTGTTTTCGTCTGCTTGTTTGTGCTGGAGCGGATTCGTCCTGTTGAGCAACGCCAACCTCTATTCGGAATAGCATTCAATTTGCTCATTGCCGTTATGTTAGCGGCAGCGACTCAAATTACGATGAAGCTGGTCTTTTCCGCCATGCCACCATTGCCGTTTGGACCCATTCTCACGGTGGCTCCACAAACAACCTGGCACGGAAAGCTTCTCAGCGAGTTGCTGGTGCTCCTGCTTTATGATTTTTTTGCATACTGGCTGCATCGGCTCGAACATAATGTTCCTATTCTTTGGCGAATGCACAAGTTGCATCACGAGGAAGAGCACTTGAATGTGACAACGACTAATCGGCACCATCCTCTGGAAGCTCTGCTTCGAGTTCCTTTTGTGATGCTGCCGCTGGTAACATTTTTTGATCTGCCGTTTTCTACTCTGGCATTTGGTGTTTCTCTGGGTGTTTTACTTCCGGCCTTTTCTCACATGAATTTGAGATTGGAATTTGGATGTCTGACGCCGCTGTTTATTGGCCCTCAACTCCACCGGTTGCACCATTCGAAAGAGGAAGAGCACCATAATAGAAACTTCGCTAATATCTTTCCGATTTGGGATGTACTTTTCGATACCTATCTTGCTCCGCAAAGAGGACAATTCCCGCCAACCGGCTTGCGGTCAGCGGGAATGAAGAATGAAGGACCGGCTCTTGTCGCTTATACAAACTTGAGCAGTTCGTCATAACGCGCAGCTACTGCGGTTATGAGTTCGGGAGGCAAGGTTTTCTTTCCTGGCTCTCCAGGAATTTCCGGCTTTAGCGAGTAGTTGATCATTTCCTCGTATTCGGCCGGCAGGCTGCTTCCGTAGTGAGCCCACAAGAATCTGATACCGCGAGATGCTGCAACAATTCCGTCCTTGGCGAGGCTGTCGCCTATAAATAGGGTTTCTTGAGGATAGACATCGAAGTCTTTGAGAACTTGGTCCAATCCGATTGGACAGGGCTTCTCGTATGAGAAAGGCAAGATGTGCAGACGAGTTTGCAAGTCTGCCGTTTCCTTCCTCAGTTTTGCTACTCTTTCTCGACCATGCGTGAAGGAAATAGGTCTGAAAGGATCATCCTTTTCCGGTTCCACTGTTTCCAATGAATAGACGGCGTCCAGCAGTCCGTCGAAAATTTGCTTGTTGCGAACTCTAGCCATGTACTCCGGTGCGTCGCTTAGCGCGACTACTTTTACACCTTTGCGTTTTAGAGCTTCCAGGGTTTCCAGTACCATGGGGTATGGGCGCAAATACTTCGCACGGTTCTCATCGACCGATTCCCAGAAGGGTTTTACGAATTGCTCGATAAACTCTTCCGGTTCGTCTTCGAAGTTGGACCAGGCAAAACCGGTCTCCTCCAATAGCCAGGGATATTCGTGTGTGCCGCGCCGTTCGATTACATGCCCGATGTCACGAGCAAGCTCGTGGTATGACTTGTCCGTTCTCTGGCTGATTTCTCTGATGAAATCTCTAATCGCCGGCACGAAGTAATCCCAGAATGAAGCTAGTGTTCCATCTACATCTGTAATCACGAGTTTTGTTTTTGATTTGGCACCGCCGGCAATGCCCGTAATCGTGTGCACTTTCAATTCTTGCATAAAAGTTTCCTCTATTTCGAATCCAATGCCAAAACAGGTGCACCGTGTTCAGTGCCCTTGCCGCAAATGCCAACTTTTCAGCTGCACCATGAGCCTCACAGCTCGAGCGGCTTTACTCTGTTTAGAAAGACTTCCTGTACTGGTAAGCGGACTCTGATCTAAAACTGATCTTTGATTTTCATCTGGATCTATCGCTTTAGCGTTTCTCTCTTTATCGGCAGCACGCTTGGTTGCGTCCTGTCTGTAATCACCCTAGTTGTATCCGGTTAAGAAGGCAACAAAATTTCGCTGCATGTTTACAGAACCTCCGGATTCTGTCTGACGGTGTCTCGGTTGATATTGTGCCTAAATGAGTGATTCTTCAGGCTGAAGGGGCGATTGGACCTTTGCCGGACGTACTGTTCGGCTCTGCCGGGCTGAGTTAAGCTGGTACAAGGATCTTAACGAAAGCTTAAAACCTGTTGACAAATCCGGAAACCTTGCCGCACACTACGTAAGTTGACTCATAAGGTGCACAAGAGTTCGTCCGCATATGCAGCCGCTCAGACAAGCCCAATTGGTTATATCCCGACGCCGCCCAGGTCTCTCTCTAAGGCCCGGCGCCGATATGGCTTAGCTGATTTAGCACCATTTTCGAGTTTATGCCCCGGGTCCAAGGACCAGGGGTTTTTTGTTTTAGGGCTTGTTCAAGATGGAAACACAGATGAAGAAGATAGCGGTTGTTGGAGCTACAGGTTATACCGGTCAGGAGTTGATAAGAATTCTGATTCAACATCCGAACGTGAAAGTGCACACGGCCGTTTCTTCCAGCAGTAGCGGAAAAACTTTTGCTTCGGTATATCCGGGTTTGTCGAAGCTGGCTGATTTCACCTGCAGCGCTGAAGACATAAGTACACTATGTTCTGATGTAGATCTGATCTTTCTGGCATTGCCGCATGGTCTTGCAGCGAAGATGGTCAGCCGCGAAGTACTCGACAAATGCGCCATAGTTGATCTTGGCGCGGACTTTCGTTTGAAAGACGCGGGTGCTTATGACGAATGGTACGAATTCACTCATCCCAACCCCCAACTTCTCGACTGTTCTGCATATGGTCTGCCGGAATTGAATAGAGAAAAGATCAAATCTGCCAAATTGATCGCCAATCCCGGATGTTATGCCACCTGCTCGATTCTGTCATTGGCTCCGCTTCTCAAAGCAGGTCTTGTTGACGAAACCACCGTCATCGTAGACGCGAAGTCCGGAGTATCAGGAGCCGGCAGAAGTCTGTCATTGGGAGTCCACTTCGACGAATGCAACGAGTCAATCAAAGCATACAAGCTCGGCAGTCATAGGCACACTCCGGAGATCGAGCAAGCTTTGAATCCGTTCGCCAGGAATTCTCTGTCCATCTCATTCACGCCGCATCTTGTTCCAATGAACAGAGGAATTTTGTGTACTGCTTATGGTTCTCTAAATAAGAAAATGACTGAAAAAGATCTTTTTGATCTATATAGTGACTTCTATCAAGATGAGCAATTCATCAGGATCTTCGATCCCCAATCTGGAGAGTACCGTTATCCTGAAACCAGGTGGGTGAAAGGATCGAATTATTGCGATATCGGTCTCAGCGTAGATAAGAGAAACAATAGAGCAATTATCGTCGGCGCCCTGGACAATCTAGTGAAAGGCGCAGCCGGACAGGCTGTTCAGAACATGAATATTCACTTCGGCTGGCAGGAATCAACCGGTTTGACCCATGCTCCAATCTTTCCTGCGTAACGAATTTTGCAAGAGCTCCTGAATTATTGACACAAAAAATCAGCAACGTGTATAGTGATAGTCCAAGGAATTTTTCAGACATGCAATTCAATACGAAATCTCTCAGACACAACCGACGATTCCCCCGAAGCCGCGCCAACGCGCTTGGGGATTGCTCGCACATGTTGATTTAATACAACGCTGCCAGAGATCTAGATTCCCCGAGTGCCCCCTTCAAGGACTCGGGGATTTTTCTATGCAGCCGTATTTTGATTTAAGGAGATCCGAAATGAATTCATTCACAACCATCATTGATGCTCATGCCTTGGCTGTTCAGGGCAAGGTGGTTGAAGCACCTTTCAGCGGAAGCGTCACAAGCGCAAAAGGCTTCAAGGCCGCCGGCGCTCATATCGGTGTGAAGCGCAAGAGAAAAGATCTGGCTTTGCTCTATAGCGAAGTTCCGGCAACTGTAGCCTGCATGTTCACCACCAACGTGATGAAGGCAGCGCCTATATTGTGGAATCAGAGTGTGGTGGCAAAGTCGCAAACCATACGGGGCATCGTCATCAATAGTGGGAATGCCAACTCATGCACGGGCAAAGAAGGGCTGGAAAACGCCGAGATCATGGCGGCGACATATGCGGAATCTATCGGTGCAAAACCCGAGGAAATTCTTGTCTGCTCTACCGGGGTCATAGGCGTTCAGTTGCCGATGGAGATCATCACCAAGGGTATCGTCAACGTGAGTGCGTCGCTCGAACATTCCAAACTGGCCGGGCAGCTCGCTGCCGAGGCGATTATGACGACTGACACTTACACCAAGCAGATTTCTGTCGAATTCGAGGTAGGCGGCAAGAAAGTTGTTCTTGGCGCGATGGCCAAGGGCAGCGGAATGATTCACCCGAATATGGCTACCATGCTCAGCTTCATCACAACTGATTTGAGCATCGCCCCCCATATGTTGGAAAAGGCTCTCAAGGATAGCGGCGCCGATACGTACAACATGATTTCCGTTGATGGAGATACCAGCACGAATGACATGGTGGCAATCATGGCGAACGGGCTGGCCGGCAATGAAACCATAGTCAGCGAAGACGATGGCTACTTCACTTTCTGCCAAGTGCTGAAAAAGGTCAACACTCATCTGGCGAAAATCATCGTTCAAGATGGAGAAGGCGCTACCAAGTTTTTGGAAGCTCAAGTCAAATTCGTCGGTTCGAAAGAAGATGCAAGGCTGCTGGCTCGCTCGATAGTCTCGTCCAGTCTGGTCAAGACCGCATTTTTCGGCGAGGACGCCAACTGGGGAAGAATTATCTGCGCTATGGGCTATAGCGGCGCGAAGTTCGACCCGGCATTTGTCTCCATCTCATTGGAGAGCTCAGGCGGCACACTGGAGCTTTTGAAAAATGGAGAACCGGTTTGTGTCAACGAGATTCTCGCCAAACAAATACTTGCCGAGAAGAACATCATCATTCATGTCAACATGAATTCCGGAATCGAGGAAGCTACCGCGTGGGGTTGCGATCTCAGCTATGACTACGTGCGGATTAATGGCTCTTACAGGACTTAGGTGACCGAAATGACATTGGCAACTTTCAAAGGCACGATACTGCAGGAAAATTATGATGCCCTCCCTAATTCTACTTTTGGGTTGAGCACCGACGGTGATCCTATTGTTGTCGTAAAATTCGGCGGCAACGCCATAATGAATCCCAAGGTTCTCGATCAGCTCATTGAGGACACTTGTTCGCTGATCAATCAAGGCGTGAGAGTCGTTCTTGTGCACGGCGGCGGCACTGCGGTCAATGATGCGCTCAAGTCCGTCGGCAAGGAGACTCAAAAAGTAGGCGGATTGAGGGTCACCGATGATCAGACTCTCTCAATTGCCGTTGATGTTTTCACCGGCATCAATGAGAAGTTGACTGACAAATTTTTGGCGAAAGGAGCACAAGCCCTCAGTTTTTGTTCCAAGTCTATAAATCCGTTCGTCAGCAAGAAAATGGAATTTCAAGATCAGCAGGGAAATTATGTCGATCTTGGATGGGTAGGCGAAATCGTCGATGTTGATTCGACCAAACTAGACCGCTGGCTCTGGGCTGGCTGGATGCCTGTGATTTCTCCCTTTGGAAAAGATGAAAGCGGTCAGCTGTACAATTTGAATGCCGATCACGCCGCTCTTGCTGTAGCAACTTATTTGAATGCCGACGCTCTGATATTTCTCACGGATGTTCCGGGTGTCTTGCGCGACGTGCAAGATCCGTCGACGAGAATCAGTCACCTTACTCCTGCCCAGGCTCAAATCTGTCTGGAAGAAGGGACTATTTCCGGCGGCATGCTGCCCAAGATCAAGAGTTGTTTGAAGTGTCTCGACAACGGGGTGGAGAAGATCGCCATTCTCAACAGCTTCGCTCCCCATGCGTTGCTGAAAGGCTTTTCCGCGCCGGACAAGTACGGCACTGTGCTGACGCGAGCGAGTTAATCTCAGCGCCATTGAAATCCGGCTCTCTCGGCAAACTCTGCATAATTCAACAGTGTTTGCCATAGCCTAACGCCATATCATGTCGGCATCAAAGCCGGGAGTATGGCGATGCCGCGATTGGAAAAAGACGAGAGCAGGATCGATAAAAGGGAAGAGAATATTTCAGCAAAGAAATCTTTCCATGCTTTTGATTGGTTCGGCTCAAACTTTGTCAATCCGCTGCTCAACACCATGTGTATTGAGCCTGCCAATGCTGCCGGCTTGACGCTGGAGAGAGCTTCGGGAAAACCTCCCTGTCATCGAATCGAGCCGCTGCCGGTTCCCTCAACTGACGAGAAGCACCCGTCAGCAGAGATGATTTGTCAAAGCGCTGCCAGTGCTATTGGCTCGGTCGTGCCTTATGCGCTTGCCGGTCGCCTGACCTCTAATGCGATGCGTTTTGCAGGGGCTTCCTTGAAGGTTGAGGGTGCGCTGGCTACGCTTGCACAAAATGAGAAGGTCGCGCAGATTCTGGGCGGCGGGTTGTATGACGGCATGAAGGAAACACATGCCGGTGAAACGCACTTGCGTAATGGATTGGCCGGTGCGGCTAATTTTGCGGTGCTCGAATATTGGAAAGTCAATCCGAAGAGCTCTCTTGTGGGTCGCTCGATGGACCGATTTTTCGCCGGAGCTGCCGGTACATTTGCCCATATTGGCATATCCAGACCTGACTCACTGTCGCTGAATTCTCAAGTAAAGCTCAATACGCCTCAGCTTCTAATGACGGGTGGGCTGATGAATGTACTTCTTCCCGGCACTCAAGAAGGCATTCGTCTTCTGCAGGATAAGGCGACTTTGAAAATGGGTTTGGGGGTGCCGATTGATAGATATATGCAGTCTAATAAGTCTGCCGACTGCCCGTCGCTGTCGGGTTCTATCGCAAAGGCTCTTTTTGAGCAAAACCGCTGGGCCCGCATCGAGCCCCATTCTCAATTCGATTCGTATTTGCCTGAACGAGATATGGTCACATTGAGAGATTGCAGTTCCAAGCAAACTTTGTTTCATGAACTTCAACATCGCAAGGAAGCTCTCAGTGGAATAGCCGAACCGGGTTTTCTTCGTGCTGCGGATGTTCTTAAGAATAGAGACCTTGATAAGGCTTGGGAAATCTACAGTTCTGTAAGGCTCGCGCAGGAGGTCCGTGCGGAATTAGCCAGCCGTCACGCGGCCGGCCCGATCGGCAAGTCCGAAATCATTGCGAAACTGAAGAGTGAAATTCCATGGTCTGATGCCATGGGTGGTGTTCCATACATTACGATATGGCGTGTTGAATTCAAAGAATTCATGCGCTCCGGCGGCAAATTCCGACCGCAAGCCGATTATTCTCGATGCCGATTTAATAAGGACATCAGAGAAGAGGCGAATAAATTGCACTTTCGTCTGTCGGGAGGGCAGCGGCAAGCAGGAAAAGTAATTGATTCGGTAATCGATAGAAATGATTTGAAAGACGAGCAGGTGGCACAAGTATTCAAGCATGTCAACGAGTTTCTCAACCCCCGCTGCGACAATGCTGTTCAACTGCCTCTGGATCGCCTTGCTATGCAAACTTTGCGCCTTACAGCAAACCCGGAGAAAGTCTCGCAAGGTGCAAACCCGACCTGCGGACCGGCAGCTCTGGAGTATTGCACTTATGTGAAAAATCCGGAAAATGCGGCAAACCTGATTTCGCAGGTTGCTCGCACAGGAAAATACACTTGCACGGATGGTTCAACAATAATAATGAACGGTTTGAACATAATTCCCGAGCTTTATTGGGATAGGAGTTTTGCCAATCAACTTTTCCAAACTACGGCAGTAAACGTTCACTGGCAAAGAAAGAGCAATCTGGAACCATGGTTGCATAAAGGAGATGGGATAGACAACAGTATCATTCGCGGTGCCGTCCGATATCAAAGACACACTACGGATCCCGAAAGTCAAATTCCCTACAGGCTTTTTGATTTCAGCAATAGACCTGCAGCTCCGGTGCATAATCGATTGCCGAAGGAATTGCATGATGATCTGTCAGATCCTCTAATGGACACTGACAGTTTGAATGATATCCACAGTCAGATAAATGGTGGCGCAAATGGTGACATCGCCCTGCCGTGGAAACTTCATTCGCAACGTGTTTTTGAAAGGACTCTTCGCTTTCGGCAATTGAAAGACGCTTTGCCGGTGATTATCACTGTCGATGCCAGGCATCCGCTATTTCGCTACGGATTGGATACCCTTCCGGAAGTCGGTTGGCATTTCGTAGCCGTTCGCTCCTACGATAGAAATTCCAGGCTGGTTTCCGTATTCAATCCGTGGGGCAATTTGCTCAATAACGTGAGCACGAAAGAGATATATAACGCAAACAAAGAATTCAAGATCACCGAAGAGAACAAGAGCTTGTAATATGAGTGAAGCCGGATATTGCTGATTCAAGATTGATCTTTGGGTTCTTCTGCTTGTTTGAGATTGAAAACATAGGACGTATTAGACGTATGCCCCTGCCTGCGGGTTGGTCGTCCACACGTCATTTGCTTGGACAGTTCGGAAATAGCTATCTGTATCATTTCGGGCGTGACGATACACCCGATATGCAGCTCTCGATTTTCTACCGAGGGATGCTCGTCTCTTCTCTTTCGGGTAAGACATTTGAGCGAATTCTCAAGAAAGAGCCGCATGATCTCAGTCCTGAGTCGATTCTCAGCGTAAGTGAAATTCTGGGCAATTGCGCGCAGCCCGATCTCTATGACCTGGAAGCAGCAAGCACGATTTCGCTCTCAGGCATGAATGTTCTAAAAGTGGAAGGGCACTTCCCTGAATTTTCTCTGGAGAATCGAACCATATTCATCAATGGTGGCAATGACGGCTGCACCGTTCTTGAAATTATATTCTCCGCGCCGCGGCAAATTTTTTCCAGGCACGCGCAATCTATAGACGCTTGCCTGCAATCGATTGAGTGGAACTGATTGCCGAAACTAGAACTGTCGGGGTTGACCGAAGCGGCT
>JAIETE010000094.1 GCA_019745505.1 Candidatus Obscuribacterales bacterium
AATGCCCCGGCAGCTATTCATTTCTTGGTTTAGGCTGGGTTATCGATTAGTCTGCAGATTAGGCTAAATTTTGTTGCTTGAGAAAATCGCTTCTTGAGGCACTTAATTTGTCTAATTTAGATTCAAAAGTCTTCGAATCCCAACCAGAGTATTTTCGTTCCGCACCTTCTCAGCATCAGTCGTTTTGAAATGCGACGGTGTAACTTGCAGGAACAACTCATTAGCTTTCTTCAAATCGTCATAGCATTTATCTAGAGTCATAACCAGCATTGTCCCTTGTTGTTTCAAGGTGTTCACTTTTGTGCGCAACCCTGAGATCAGTTGCGCTCCCTCCACAAGAGGATTTCCGGCGTCCGTAAATTCAACCAGCGAGAGCGATTCTTTCACCGAGTCTCGATTCTTAAAATAAAATCTCATGTCCTCATAGACCTTTTCAAAAGTCGCGTCATCAAAGAGATAAGCAATTCTTTTCATGTAAGACACAAGCAGAGTAACTGCGCACATTCCACAGGGATCGAACGTGTTATAGAGCGTGCAGCCCTTATTTTCAAAGTCTGACTCGGTCTTTCCCGGAGCCATGAAAAGTTGCGTCTTGTAGTAACTCTCTACCGACATTGACGGATCTCGAGGTCTCTTTTCGTGCAGCCGTGCTATCGCCGCCCTCACTCCCATCTGTTCTGCATGTTGCAGCGGATTTCCATCTTGATGAATGCGATTTCCTTCAATTGCCAAAACGTCGCCATCAGCATTGTCAATGATTAGCGATTGTACGTTATAGCCTCTTGCGTGGCTTACGCTGTTGTTTGTTATCAATTCCGGATCGAAACGGACATAGGTTGCCGAAAGCATGCCCAGTCCTGCAATCGTGTCTCTTTCTTGCTTGAAAATCGCTGTCATTATTCACCTCAAAAATTTGCCGTACCGAGCTGAGCAAGCTGCTTTAATGCCCCTCTCGGTTGAAAAAATTCGTAAAATCAAAAAATCGTCCAGGAGGCGCATCCATATGGTCTGCTTCCATTGGATGTGTTGCAGCATACTGAGCAAACACACCCGCTGCAAGCTGGAGCGAATAGTCGAGCGAAGCAGCGTCCTGGCTCAAATACGGCAAGCCTCGATTGAACGGAACACCTGCCGGTACATTGCGAAACCAATCCATCCAATATCTTGAATCGTATTCAACTTGAACAGGTTTCTCCTGTCCTGGTAGTGACACCGTATACGTCGGCATTATTTCTGCAGGAGGCTTCATGTCTTTCGGAATGCTGCTTTCCTTACTCCACCACTGAGCGGTCGAATGGCAGGAAAGACACGAAGAATTGGGATTATCTACCGGTCCGTTCAACCTTCCTGCCCAGCCTAAATGTTGATAAGGTCTGCAATTTTTGGAGATTATTGTCTCTTTCAATTGCTCTCCTATTTGAATTTTCGCTTTTGTAAGAGTCGGATCGTTTCCATACATCAATCCTACCGGCACCATGCGTTCCCATGGTGATTTGCCTTGTGCATCCTTGTTGTAGACAAATGTCCCGAAGACCCAACCTGTCTCTTTTGCGTTTGAATCTTTTACTGCCACATCAATTTGCAATAATCGCAAAAGTTGAGGTTTTCTAGGCAAGTCTTTCGGCGGAGACGGTGGAGCCTCGCCCGGCTTCAGGTCATAAATGTTTGCCGTCCATGCCACTGAGTCTTTGAGAAATGGTGCTTGCTCGAGAGGCGTGGCTGTGAATAGAAGCTTGAACGCGACTGTTCCTTCAGGAAATTTCGCCTGGCTGATGTCCGGCTTATTCGGGTCTTTCCAAACCTTTCCAAAAGTGTAACCGCCAAACTCATTGTAGAAACCGACCGCCCAATTTTGAAATGAGTCAGCTTGCTGATAGGAGAGTTCGCCTTTTCTGGCGCTTCTTTCAGAAGTCATGCCATGAATGAATTCCCTGCCCGACGGACCAACATGCAGCCAAGGGGCACCATACCACTTTCTTCCTTTTGTATTTTTTTCAACATAGAAGTCACAATCTGTATTTCCCTCAAAACAATAGGCTAATACCGTCGAGAGATATTTATCCGGCTGCGTTTTGAAGTCAACCGTTTTCCAAGGAAACTCTTGCTTTGATGGCAATGTTTCCGGATAGTTCTGACTTAACTTAAATGCAGGGCCCGAATAACCTGCCGGAATATCATCATGAGAGTCTTTGAAATTTGCTGCAATGCTTGTTTGCTGAACGGTTATGCTGAGTAGGAACGGAACTGCAAGCCTGAAAACAAATCTCATTTATTTTTCCTCTTTCGTGAGCATGTCCAAGGTTTCCGTTTTCGTTTAAGAAAAATTGCATTTATTTCAATCTTCTTCGTTTCCAAAACGCATGCTTATGCCAGCGCTTTTCACTTTCGTAATACGACAATCGCTGTTCTAGGAAATTAGTCCAAAGCTGCTCACAGAATTGTTGATAATCTGGTCCACCAGTCAAATGTTCTACAGCAGCACTAGCCATAAGCAGTGCCTTATATGAACCCAGCCCCGACAAAGGGTCGAATGTCATTGCTGAGTCGCCGACAGAAATCCAAGTTTTTCCGACGAAGCAATCGAATCTGCCGGCATGCGCAGAAACTATTCGCGGGGCAGATACTGCTTTGCAAGAATGCTGGCTAAGCAAATTGGATATTTTTGAAGTTTGCTCTAGTTTTAGGTCAATCCAATTATTCGTAATCGACTCCTGCTCGGGAAGCAGGTCTTGATCAGTCTGGTAAGCAACTATTCTGACCCCGCTGGGCATAAGAGCCGAGTACCACCATCCATCCTCGCATGACTCAACAAAGGTTCTTGCATCTACATCACTTTTATCTTTAGACCTGAAAAGAACAAAAATCGAAACCATGGCG
Organism: Candidatus Obscuribacterales bacterium; assembly: GCA_019745505.1. Classification (GTDB taxonomy): domain Bacteria; phylum Cyanobacteriota; class Vampirovibrionia; order Obscuribacterales; family Obscuribacteraceae; genus QKMZ01. The sequence continues at coordinate 2,878 of JAIETE010000094.1, forward strand.
TCCAGTTTTTGATAAGGACCTGAAACGCTGGTCGCGAATTGTGCTTTGCGCCCGGAGCAATCGACTATCCAGTCAGATTGAAATCTCTCTGCACCTACTGAGAATGAGTGCCCACTATTTGAAAAATCGAATTTCTCTGGCTCTTTACCTTGAAAAATCGCAACACTACAGTGTTGCGCAAGTTCCAACAAATTCGACTCGAATCGACTTCTATCGACGTGCCAGCCGCTTCCATTTGGATTGAAAATATAGTCCTTTTCAACAGGATTATGACCACCCCACTGAGAAACTATTCCTGACGAAGATAGATGTTCGTCCTTGCAGAACCGCTCCCAAGCTCCGAGCTTTTGAAGCAATGGACGTGCCTCGGGTGGTAAGGACTCACCGATTTTCCAAGGCGTCCCAAGATTTTTTTCGAAAAGCGCAACTTTTAAGCCTCGCTTTGCCAGGCCAACTGCTGTCGCGCTGCCGGCTGGCCCGCCTCCAATAATCGCTGCATCAAAACTTCGAATCATAAAAAAGCTCTTGCTCTGCCTATTTTTGTTTTTTTCCAAATTTACGCAATGTCATTCTTTGAGGCTGTGAATTCATTGCGCTTGCAGTAATTTCACCTGTTCCTCGCGATGCGCTCAACTCTGGCGGCTCTTCCAAATCCGGCTTGGATTCAACGTAAACTGCGGAAGGAATCTTGCTCAGGTCTTTGGGTCCTTCGCGCTTTTCGACAATGCCCAATTTGTGAAAATTGTCGATCATTTGTTCGATGTCGTTGTCACCAACGAAGCCTCTGAACCAGTCTTCACGTTTCAAAAATGCCTCAATTCTTTCACCTTCTGATTTTGAAGAATCCATCAAGAGTTTGAAATCTGCCTCTATGAGCACATCATTCGGCACACGTGCCGGCCAGAATGTCGGTAGACTCGCCGATGTACTGAAAAAGCTATATCCAGACAAACAGCTGGCCGTGTCTGTTTGCCAGGGCACAGCCATCCATTTTGTTAAGTCTCCGGCAGCTGCACCGTTGAGCGGTCCCATTGGAGAAAGGACAGTTTCCTGCGTTAATACATCTCCAAAATCAGGTACCGGCACATTTGTCTCGCGGCGCTTTAGTCTAAAAGCCGATTCATACATTGTTCTAATTCTCATTGGCCAGGTCAGTTCGCAGCCTGGATGAAATGCGTCGGCTAAGCAAAAATCGAGCGCTGCTCGCAGCAGTGCGCGTGGTTGATCTTTCAGGGCCACTTCTGAGAGAGCAGCAGCCTTTTTTTGCGGACCTGAATCTATAAAATCCCCAGCAGCCCAGCGCTCGAGACATTGAATTTGATACGAAGAGAGCGAGGCCAGACCTTGCTTTACATTGACACTCGAATCTGGGTTTTGATCGTTTGGTGCGACCAGGCTGTCAAGCGCATCTCCATAGAAGTGCGGCCAGAGATTTTTACCCAGTTGCTTGCGACGTACGCTCCTGAACTGAGCAAGAATATTTTGCCGAAATTCTCTGTTGGCAGGAGATTTATCCTTCAATCGGGGCAACAATGCCGACATTTCAAAAGGAGCTCCATAGCCGAAAATCGAAGCGAAACCCATGTTCACCCACTGCAATCCAGTTAATCGCTCAAAAATCGGCTTGATGTTTGTTTCAAAGTCTACATCAGATGGACGCGGTTCCAGTCCCCATGCAATCATTCGATCAAAAAGCAAATCATAGAATGTCCTGACAGTCTTCAACTCCGGAGCATAATTCGGAGGGCAAACAGCCACCCATGCGCCATCTACAGGAATTTCTTTTCCGTCAATCTTAAGCTTCGCATCAACCGGACCGTCTGAAACATCGTCATGCCAACCATCGTTGTTTGCAAATGTAAGCGGTGGCTGATCAACATATGACTGAGATAACCCGAAACCACCGAGAACCAGCAAACGTCCTTCTTCATCAGTTCGCAACTCGCCGAGATTAACGGAAAGATGAAAGAACTTCCCGGTGTCGAAACTCTGTCCTTTCGAACTCTTTCCGCTAATTGTCCTAGGGCCCGGATCAATGATCAATTTGGAGCGCTCAGACCCAGCAATCAACAAATTCCTCTTCAAACTCTTTGGTGTGTCTGGCAATGTTGCCTCAGCTATATCCAGTGCCAACTGGAATTGATACCAGTCAGCTTTTTTGTTTGCCAAATGGACAGTCCACTGTATGTCCGAATTTCCTGCATTCAACTCGGCAATCACTTCGCCAGCGGCGTTATAACCATAAATGTGGAATCGAGAAGCTTGTCTTTTGAGGAAGCCCTTCTTGTCTTTGTATTGACCCAGCTTCAAACCGGGCTCATCCGGGACTTCCGGACCAATGAAATAACCATCGTCCTCTCTGCTATTTCCAACTCTGGCAATACCAATAGGAGGAAATATTTTTGCATGGGTAATTGACTTTAGATCAGACATCTGTATGTCTCCTCTCGTGACCGCGCCCTACAAACAGCGCTTCCGCAGCTTCAAAACTGAACATTCTATTCAGTGGTCAAACAAAATTCGTTCTGATCACACGCAACTATTCGGCGTGTGATTCATGGACCAGTGGTTGAAATGAACTCGGTGTAAGAGTCGATACCATGAACTCAATTAGTCCTGCACACACTTCTCTCATCACCATCTGCGCTTGATTCCATGGTGGCTGAAATTCTGTTCCGCACTCGATCGTAAAGCCAAAAATGCGGTCCTGTCCTCCATTCTTGAAGCCAAGACTGTAAGCAAAGTCATCACTGGCTCCAGAAGTCGAATAGAGATCGAATGCCTGACTAACTGAATAGTCATTGTTGTTTACCGCTTTGATTGCTTCAGCCATGGCCTTGCTAAGTCTCTTGCATTCATCTAAATCTGAAACTGGGATGTACTCTTTGTAGTTTGAGTCTCCAGTTCTCCCTCTGACACCGTTGTAAGCCGCATTTTGAAAGTTCATAGTTGGATCGGTGCTCTGATTTTCATCAATTCCCCAGCTGTGAAATATGGCAGGAATTGCGCTGTGAACATCAATAAACCAACCGACATTCGGTTGCTGAATTAGCCAGGCTACATTTTTGGTTTCCGGCTCAGATGCAGCACTTGAGCCGATAAAGATATCTTTGCACGTATCTTGTGATGCGGAAACAGAGCCTGGAGCAAAATATGTAGGAAAATCCCACAAAACATCAAAATTTCTGTTGATGTCGACGCCCTTGCACGGTGCACCTGTGTTGGGATTTCTATTTTTACGCCACATTGATTCTGTGTTTTGACTGTAATTTCTTCCATCAGGATTGGCGCAGGGATAAAGAACGATTTTTAAGTTATCGAAAACATTCTTGATGTCTGTTTTGGAAAAATATTTTCCTTCATAGCGCAAGCCAGTTGAAGAGCCAAAAGCCTCAAGCAAGTCTGCGGCCAGATAAACTAACGCGTCCGGCGGCACCCACTCACGAGCATGAATACCTCCTACAATCAAAACAGTTTTGATTGCGCTTGCGCTTCTACTACCTATGCTAATTGCATGCGTTTTTCTGCCTTCAATTGTCTTGTGTGGTAGTTCAATCAACTTTGATTCATTGGGATATGCCTGCGCAAGATTTACCAAGGCTGATTCGATTTCATCAACATTTAGATATGCCATAAATCCTACTCCTTAATTCCCAAGCCTGAAGGGACAGCTCTCTGCTCGAATCTATTGTTCTTATTCACTTCCGCCTGCCGAGTCTTCCCAGTCTCCGAAACATTTTCCAGGAATTTGACTGATACTTTAGATTCAGCGCGCATTGCGTCTTGAGCTTTTTCAATTTGCTCTTTGGTAGCAAAACCAATCGCTAAAAACCTGTCTTTTTCCTTTTGAGCAGTCGGACGGCAGCCTAAATCCAGTGAATTTGAATTTACAAATTCCCGAAGTTCTTCCAACGAAGCTGCTTGAATTTCTATCTTGTACAGTTCGTTCTCACTCATGATTTATCTCCACTAGTTTGATCTCTCAAGGTTGTTCTGAGTTACGTCCGGACAGATTCTCGATAAAGCTTGGTTCTGCATACAGCACTTGTGGCTTGGACATGAGGTTGAGGCATAGAGAAACAAGGTCTTCGCTTCTTTCTTCGTCCATAACCACCACGAAAAGATTCGGTGCAAATTTCAGTTGTCTTTTGACTGAAAGCCCTAATTCCGACAAGAAATTTCTACATTCTTCATCAGAAAGGTTTTCAGCCAGTCTTACATTCAGAGTTGGGCCTGCAATGACGATTTGACCATCACTCCTGCGATAAACCGAATTGCCAGCCTCGGCTCTGTTGCTGGATTCTTCAACGAATGACCAACCCGCTTTCAGAAATGCTGCAAACTCTCCATCAGGCGCTTCGTGCAAAATACTTTGGAGTTTCGCTGGATAATCGCCCTGACTCATCAAATCTTCCTTTCTAGAAGAAGACGGAGGCAGGGCTTTTACACCATCAATTTTCTTGACTTTGGCTAGCTCCGCCTCAACCTTTTCTCGACTATCCATTTTTACTCTCAATTTACTGGGGCAGGGAGCCTCTGAACTGCTATGTCCACAGCTGCCTTTGCATTGATTCGACCATTGCCGAATCTATCATTTCGCCCTCCATGATACGGTAACGTGCCCACTTGATTACAGGAATCTTTCATGATGTCTACTACTTCCTGCTTCGTCAATTCCGGATTCGCAGACAGAACCAGTGCACCCACTCCGGCAGCACACGGACCAGCAAAGCTTGTCCCAGTTTGGCTCTTATAGCCGCCGCCGGATTGAGGAATGTAGACGCCGACGCCTGGCGCAAGAAACGCTAGTTCCGGTCCGAAGCCGCTGCCATTATCGCTGTCTGAATTGGTGGAGCGACCAACAGCAGTTACTTGAGGATGCGAGCAAACTTGGTCTGCGCTGATTGGATAATTCCCATTTGTGCACGCCCAGAATATCGGACATCCTTTGCCACCGCGACCACTGGTTGCCGCAAAATCAATTGCATCCGATAAAACCTGACTGATCGGCCAGTTCGCACCATTGGGTCCAAGTGAGCATGCAATTACATGTGCTCCATCGTTTGGCGATAAGTTGCCGTCTTCACTGCTCGGGTCTGCCGCATAGGCTACTGCGCGCGCCAGGGTGCTCTGTGGTCCTATTTGATCGCCCAGGCAGGCAATTGCCATAAGCTCAGCTCGGAATGCAACCCCGCAACCACCTCTGTTATTTCCTTCGACCGCTGTCGACATTCCAGCACACGCTGTTCCATGAGATTGATCAGGCATGCCGACAGTTCCCAGAACAAAATCCGCATCATCCAATCCGGGAGTGGCCCTGAACCATGCGCTTTTGGAGCCGAATTTCAGATCCGGATGATTAATATCGAAGCCATTATCAATCACGGCCAGTCTGACACCCTCTCCTTTTGTGATCTCCCAAGCCAGTTCTGCACTGATATCAGCGCCTGCAGTCGTGCTGTTTCTCAAATGCCACTGATTTCCAAAATCAGGGTCTGAAGGCGTATAGCGAGCTCCAATATATTCAATGAAATCCGGTTCTGCATAGTCAATCTGAGAGTTAGACATTAGTTGCAAACTAGCTTCTACAGAACTGGGCGCAGTGGTAGCTACCTTAACCAAATTGTTTTTGTATCTCAATTTTTCGATAAGAATCAAGTTGTTCCGTTCTAACAACGAAAGAATCTCTGATTCGGTCACATCGTCTTTAAACTGAATAATAAGCCGTTGTGTTTCTAGAAGAAGATGCTCATCGTCTAAAAGAACTTTAGTGACCGTATCGCTGCCGCCCAAAGCCGCTCTTGTATCTAGAGGACTGTCGACATAACTTTGCGTTGCTTGAAAGAATCCAATGCCTGCCTCAGCAAAAGCTGCAATTTGTACCTTTAGTCTTTCTGACCGGGCAAGCTGACTAAAAGCATTTGTTTCCATGGCATCGTTGGATACATTTGACATAAACGCATCATCAAGTCCTGCCGCTGCGACATCAAGAGTTTCATTCATGATGTTTTTAGCCACAGTGCTCCTGACGTCAGTAGAGACTGCTGTCATCTTGCTCGTAGGCATCACCCGATCCAAAGTTGTCAGATTGAGCAGTCGCTGCTCTACACGGTCTTTTCTCGGCATTTTTTAGATCTCCTCATCCAATGTTGCGTTCGCGATTGCCCCTGGGATTCCTATCTCCGCGATGCTGATTTGCTCGGAAATTCATGATTCCGACGCTAAGGCTTGTTCCAACAACCAAGCCAAATTCATTCTGGTAATTTCTCTGTGCAGTTCAAAATCCAGTTTGTCTACCGTATCTCTATCTGTATGTTCATGCGCATAAGCGGTGTCATTGCCTTCAATTGTCAAAACGCCTGGCAGTCCTTTATTGATAAAAGGAACATGATCACTTGCATAAGGGTCGAACGAAAATTTCGTCTGCAAATTCGTATAGGTTGCCGCTGCCTGCGCGAGCTTCTCCATAACACTGCGAGAAACTTCCGAGCCCTCCAGCAAAACCGCTGGCACGGGACCGTTATTGCTACCGGCCATGTCGATATTAATCACACCAAGCAATCGAGCCTTATCTTCATCAGAAAGCTCATTGACATAAGCTTCACTACCAAAAAGGTTTTGTTCTTCACCTCCGAAAAGCACAAATCTGACGTCATGCAAGAGTGAAACGTCAGCTACTGCTTCAGCAATGGCGATAACCGTTGCTGAACCGGTTGCATTGTCGTCAGCACCGGGAGCGCGACCATTAGGTTCATCATCGTGATTCACCGAATCTAGATGGGCACAGATGATGAACAGGCTTCTGTTCTCCCCCATACCAGTCTTGGTACCTATTAAGTTGGCTGTCTGCCCTCCAGCCATTGGCACCAATTGTCTGCTGATGGTAACTCCTGTTTTCAATAGCCATGATTCGGCCAATGCTAGCGCCGTTTCAAAATTCGGCAAGAGCGAATAACGTGAATGAATTTCGGAAAGACCTTTCACTTTGCTCTCAAGATTCTCTGCCGTAATCCTCTGCAGCACCTCGACAATTGTTTCGTTTCTCTCCTGAGGAACGCTTGTTTGAACTCTATATCCAGCTTCAGGAGCTCCCTTTGGAACCAACCCGTAGCAACTAGAATGCGCTTTAACATCTTGATCATTTGGTAAGTCGACAACCAGAAAACGTCCGCGATCGACAATGACGGGTACGTGTGGATTTAGCCTTTGAAAGCTTCTTCCTTTTTGAACAACGACACGTAAATTGCCTGTATCTTTCAAATGTATGACGCCATTCCTCGCTCTGTCGGACGCAGTTAAGTCAGAAATGCCACGCGTACAAACAACTTTGGCATCTCCGAACTGAGCAATTTCTTTCTCCATGGATTTTGTGTCCATTGCCGTACCTCTAGATATTTCTAGTCCTTGTCGATTTTCTGGTGGCAATTCTCTTGAACTAACGCGAACTGAAATTAAGTTTGTGCCGCCATTTTTCAGTGCTTCTTCAAGGCATTTATTTAAGGACTCGCGATCTTCGACACGCTGTGCGAACTTGGCGCCAAAAGCTTCAGCTAATTTAGGATAATCCCATCGATTGAGACCTACATATGGAAGTTCTGGATATTGCGGATCTGTAAAAGGCTTCGTATCAATCAAATATTGTTCAATCGCATATGTGCCGTTATCGATCACAATAACGAGAGCGTGTTTGTCGTATTTTGCAAGCGTTGAGACTGCATGCGAAGTCATTTGAAAGCCGCCGTCGCCGCAAATAACCATCACCGGCTTTGTACCAGCGGATGCTGCTCCGACAGCCGCACCCACTGAATGTCCTATGGATAGCCATACCGGACTGGCAATATACGAGTTTGCTCCAACGACGTTGAGGTCCGCGGCAGGATAGCTACCCAAACACGTGTCTGCTACTACCAACCATCCGTCCTTCAGATGACTGTCGATTACTTCAAACAAGTCTTCATAAGAAATATTCGCCGACCGTTGATCTGCAGCACTTACCCAACCTCTGCGCAAGACATACGGCTTTTTTGCCAATTTCCCTTCGCGCGTTGAATCTCCTCGGGAGGCGCCTGATTTCTTTACAAGCGCATCAATGATAGGAGCTAATTCACCACGTTGAACAACATCTTCTTTGATTCGAACCATGCCGTCCAAAACATGGATGATTCGAGAATAGGACTGCTTAACCAAAAATGTGTGGTCAACGCCGAATTTGCTGCCTAGAGCAAGCAAGCAATCAGAATTCTCAATCACTGCTCGCACATCTTTCGGTGCCAGGTCTGAGTCGTACACACCGACAAATCCCGGTGTATCTTCTGGCAGACACGATTTCCCAAGAAGTGTCGTAGCCCACGGCAAACTCGATGAAGTCAGCAACTCCAAAATAGCTGGTTGCAGACCATAGCGTGAGATTTCTTCACCCAGCAAGAGTGCTGGATTGGTAGCCGCACGCAACGATTGCAATATTTTTTCAGCTAACTCATCTTCCTTGCCCGTAGCACCTCTTGCAGTTTCGATTTTTCCACTCGGCTCCGGACAAGATATGCGCCACAGGTCTCTTGGCACTTCGATATAGACAGGTCTTTGCTCTCGCAACGCAGTTGCAATCGCTTCATCGATGATTGCAGAGGCTTCAGTGACACTCTCGATTCGCTTAGCATAGGAAGTCACAGATCTAAAAATCTCCAGGTCCGTCAACATACGTCCTGTCGAGTGGGAAAAAAGCACATCTCGATGTTGTTCGACCCAGAGATCTTCTGCACTCGGTCCTCCATTGACCAAAACAACCGGACTGCGTTCCACCAACGCGCCGGCGATCCCGTTCACCAGGCTCAACGTTCCAACACCATACGAAACACTAACAGCAGAAAGACCTCGCAGGCGACCGTAAGCATCCGCGGCATACGCAGCTTCTAATTCCGAACTTGTCACTACAAGATCTACGTTTTCACCGGGGGCTTCGTCGAATAATGCATTGCATGAGGTGCCGGGTATCCCGAAAAGAACTCGCGCCCCGTTTTCTGCCAGACGACGAAGCACATATTTGGCTACATTCACGCCCCCGGACCTCCTGCCCCTTGCATGATTGAGGCTGCTGCGGAAGGTGATGTGCTGGACGCTTCGGCAATGTAATTCGCGGCTCTCAAACCAGAGGCAATTGCTCCTTGGATCCAGGAATGGACATACGAACAATGCTCGCCAGCCAAAAGAATGCGTCCCTCAGGTGCGACTAATGTCTCAAACAATTCCGAATGCTCACCTGGCTGAAAAAATGCGTAGGCACCGCGGCTCCATTCGTTGTCATCCCATGACCAATGCACATAATCTTCGATAAGACTTCTGTCTTTATGCAACGAATCATGTAATTCAGCCAATTCCTGAACCAACACACTGGAAGCCGTATGCTTGGACATCCGTCTTGCTGTTTGACCCCAACAATAGGAAGCAAGAAAAATTGACTGCGAATTTGAAACTTCCGGGTTGCTCTCGACTGCATTGTCCGACGGGTACCATGTAGAACCTAGAGAGCCGTCGCTCACCGAGCCGCCTCCAAAAATTCCGTCGTCTAGTTCCCAAAATCTTTTCTTTGCAACTGCGTGCACTTTGGTGGAGCTGTCGTAATTAACTCTTCTAATCGCATCCATTTTTTTTGCAGAAAGTGATGGCGAGAACTTAATTCTGCGCAAAACCCCCAATGGCGTCGTGCAAATAATCCAGTCGGCTTCAATGTTTTCCACTTTTCCGTTTTCTACATAGAGCGCAACTACACGTTCATTGTTTTGTTCTATCTCAATAACAGGGCATCCTGACTTGATGCGCAGAGACTTCGAAAGAGAATGAGGGAGCTTATCCAAACCTCCTACAACTTCATCGAATCTTTCCATCCAGACGCCTTCGACTTCCTCACGCATATGCTCAGTCAAACTGATATGCATCGAAGTCTCAAGATTCCATGTACTTGCCAGTAATTGAATTGCATCATTGCTGAATCCGTGTTCCGCCCATAATGAATACAAAGACTTGCGATCGAAACTCCGCATTTTTTCCGTCTTTGGACTGTCACTCCATAAGTCAGCCATTTCTTCGGTCGTTAACGCATTCACAAGCTCAGTAATCGTACTTGTCCAAAGTTTGACATCACCATCTATTTTTTCCTGAGGAGTCAAGTCAAACTCGTTGAGAATTTGCGGCGCATCGGCCATCTTCACTTTTCTGCCACGAGCTCTAAGGAAGGCACTGCCATTCACTTGAACGAATTCGCGCAGCGACAAACCCATTTCGCCTATATAAAATCTCGTCAAATCGTGATCAGCCGGAATTCTCATGGCACCTTGCTCGCCATGCATATCGCCATGGCGAAGGGTTCGAATTCTTCCATCGATGTGGGTTTGTTCGGCTTCCAACAA
>JAIETE010000324.1 GCA_019745505.1 Candidatus Obscuribacterales bacterium
TCGATCACAGAGTACTGGAGACGCTGGCACATATCGCTCTCGACCTGGCTCAAAGACTACCTTTTCATTCCGCTCGGAGGCAGCCGCGCCGGCAAGTGGATGACTTATAGAAACATCCTCATCACATTCACGCTCTGCGGTCTATGGCACGGAGCTGCTACGCACTACATCTTGTTCGGGACGCTGCACGGCATGCTGCTCGTCCTCCATCGCGAATGGCGCGTCTTGGTCGAGAAGTCACAGTTGCTCAAGACGTTGACGGCAAACAAGATTTTCCACGTTTTCGCTATTTTCTTGACCTTCCACAGCGTTTGTCTTACAGAAGTAATTTTCCGAGCCGACAATGTTCCGATTGGTGTAGGCATCATCAAACGGCTGCTCTTCATCGACCAGTTGCCTAATCTAAAGTTCTGGCAAGTAACACTGCCCAACGTCGATCAGCCAGGCGTCTACTTCTTCCTGCCGTTAATGTTGCTGGCTATCCTGGTCGGACAGATTATTTGCACAAAATTCCGCGAAAGCAAGGATTGCATTGGTGGCATAATGCCCTTCAATCGCCCGCTCAAGATTGTTTATCTAACAATCGCCATCTGTGTGTTGATTGCTTTTTCTCCGGATATCACACCGAAATTTATCTACTTCCAGTTTTAACTCCACCTACTTTGTGAAAATCTAGAAAGGGCCGCCCGTCCATTGATTGGATAAGGGTCCAGGAACCTCGTGGGTGATTGTGTCCAAAGAAGCAGCGCCAGTTAATACCCCAAATTCAGGCAAGCACGATGTTACGGTCAGTGCAAGCCTCAGCGTCGGACTTGACCTGCCGGTCGGGCGGGTCATCAACGAACGCTACAAAATCATTGAGGAGCTTGGCAGAGGCGGTATGGGAGTTGTTTACCGCGTTCAACAGGTTGCGCTCGGTCGGGAAATGGCTCTTAAAACTCTTGACGGCACCGACATTTCCGATGGAACATGGCTGCGATTCCAGCAGGAAGCAAAAGCAACAAGCTTACTGGATCACCCAAATCTAATCAGCGTACACGATTACGGGATTATCGATGGAAAACATCCCTTTTTTGTCATGGATCTCGTGGACGGTGCGACTCTCAGTCAGTTGATTTCAAAAAATGGTCCTCTGAGTGTCGAAAAAGCAATTCCAATCTTTATACAGGTCTGCTTCGGTCTGGCGTATGCGCACGAACTGGGCATTGTGCACAGAGACCTAAAACCAAGCAACATCATGGTCTTAAAATCAGACCGAGAAGATGGAATGACAGCTGTAAAAATCGTGGATTTCGGTATCGCCAAACTCAAATCACCGGAAGGAATCGAAGTACAAGGTTTGACGAAGACCGGTGAAATTTTTGGAAGCCCGCTCTACATGAGTCCCGAACAATGCCTTGGCAGCAAGTTGGATCATCGCAGCGATATTTACTCCCTTGGATGCGTCCTGTTTGAAGCACTTGCCGGACTGCCGCCATTCATGACTAACAGTGCACTATCGACCATGATGATGCATCAAACCGAAAAGCCTCCGACGCTGAAAGAGGCAACGCTCGGGAAAGAATTTCCAGCTGAAATTCAAGCAATTGTTTCTCGGTTGCTGGAAAAAGAACCAGATGCAAGATACCAGTCTCTTGGAGCGCTAGCCCACGATCTAAGCCTCCTGCAACAAGGCAATTCAACGCTGTCTCTGCAAAAATTACCAAGCACAAGCGAAGATCTAAAAACAGAGAAAACAAAGGACGTCGTCTTATTCGCATCCATCATCGGTTTAATCATATGCATTCTGGTTGCACTTGCTGTTTATTACTTCAAAGAGCAGGCAGACTTTCGACAATTCCAGAGTGATCTCAGACGAGAGAATGCAAAAGTGAAAGCATCGGCCATTGATGCGTCGAAATTGGCGGACCTGACCAGTCCGAAAATTTCAGTTCAATCTTCGACTATTTTCAACAACGACGGCAAGAAAATGAGGCGAATCAATTTCCTCATGAATGCAGGCGAATTCAACGTTGTAGGCAACGATGACAGGAAGGTGGCGCATGGTCTCCACGAATTCCCGGCGAAGAACAGTATTCACTTCAGGTCGTCAGGCATCGAATTCATTCAAACACCAGGATATTTCCTGCAGTTTCAAAACGATGACATAACGGAACTTACCATAGATAATTCAACTCTATCCGATGAGCACATAAATGACATAACCAATTTTCAAGGTCTGAGATATCTCGATGTCTCTTCAAACGACCTGTCAGATCGCAGTATTGACACGATGAACCGTCTTCCAAAGTTGGAAAATCTGAATGTCGGCTTCAATCGAATAACTGAAGCTGGACTGCTCAAATTGAAGAGACTATTGGATTTAAGAGAGTTACGAACCGGCGAGTTGAGGACTGTCAGCAAACTTACAGAGGCATTGAAAAACTCGAAAAAACTTGAATACCTTCGCTTTACATACAGTGAGCTGGGGCCGCAAGACATCAAAAACATATCCAACATAAGCAGTCTAACCGAGCTAAACATAGAGAATTGCAAGGGGATCACGAATGATTCACTGAAGCAATTGTCCGTCATGCCGAATCTGCGGCAGCTTGGGATTACGAATGACAAGATTTCAAATTTCTCTCTGGAAATTCTCGACAAGTTCAAGCAATTGCACAGTGTTATTGTCGAACCGGAATTTCTAACGAAAGAAAACATTGCCGAAGGAAAAAGACTCTGTCCAAGAGTTACTTTCAAGACTACAAAATGACTGCATCTTTAAAGGTCGGCAAGCTTGCTAAGACCCTATTGCTTGCGAGCTTCTATGGTCGACCGCACCTTGGGATGATCCAAAAAGAATTTGCAGATTATATCGGTAGCGTCTAGTTTACTCATAGCAGTGTCGCTGCTAACTATAGTGCCGCGTCCTCCCGGCCAATTGTGTTTGCCACCATTTACTAAATATATGCAGACTTCGGTTCCGTTAGCTCCCTTGCTGTACGTTTCTTTTACATAGTTTCCGGTGTTCTCACGCACAACGTCAGCGCAGCACTTATTGCGCTCAACCCAGAACTTCACATTGTCAGCCGCCTTAGTACCAATGATTTTCCAGAACGGCAATCCGCCCGGTCCGCCCTGATAAGGAACAATGTGGTCTTTTGTCCCATGAAAAGCCAATACGCTGACAGGCTCGCCAGGCTTCAATTCACTGGTCATCATAGTGCCGTTGGCGGTAGCAATAGCAGCAATTTGATCTGACAATTCGATAGCTGCTTTGTAAGCCATCATGCCACCATTCGAAGCACCCGCAATGTAAATGCGATCTGAATCGACGTTATAGTCTTCGCGAAGTTGCTTGATCAACACCTTTAGGAACCCAATATCATCAATGTTCCGAAGCTTAGCAACGCCGCAACAATCACCGGCGTTCCAAGTCATCAGTGTTTTTGCAATTCCTATTCCGCGAGGATAGACGACTATGAATCCGTGCTGATTAGCCTTCTCGGTCATTCTAGTATCCCAAGCCATCGCAAAAGTATTAGCCATAGCCCCGTGCAAGACCAAGACTAGCGGCGCTGGCTTTACTCCATAACCAGCCGGCGTGTTAACGACGTAGCTGCGCCGGATTTTCCCCACTTTAATTGATTTGACACAGCGCTTCGCCTTTGCAACATCGAAATTACTTGCCGAATCCGCATTCGTGGAAATCTGCAGCGAGGACTGTGCGGCAGGTATGGGCGAGCCCAAAACGGACGGACACGAGAGAGCCAATAGAATGGCAAACATCGCAAAATTTCTGAACAACGCCATAAGCCCTAAAAAAACGCCTCCGACGCGTTCAGTTTATAAGCCCATCCCAGTTTCCGCCCCCAAAACCAACACTTTTTCAACTGTTGCTCTTTAGGAACACCGGCAACTCCATAGTCTGTTGCACATTAAATAGATTCGACTACAATCAGGTCAGTCTTTGCATTGGTGGTCGTCGGAGAAGTTAGGTGACAGAGGTACTTAAACAAGGGTCGCTCGACCCATTGTCAGAGTCCATGGTTCTTAAAGAACTCATGCCGGACGAAAAGCTTCTCTTTGCACGACTGGAAGATCCTGTGCCCAGAATGCTGACCATGTCAAAAGCGCTGCTGGCAGCAGTCCTCCTGGTTGTGGGCTTCGACATTTATGTAAAACATCATCAACCCCCTTCCCTGGGCAATGCAATTCTGTTTGTCATGGTCTGGCTATGTTTTCTCTTGCTGTTTCGTAAGGTCTACAAAGTTATCGACGCAATCACGACTAAACGCTTTCTAAGAGTGCGTCCGGGAATCTCACTGCACTATGGATGGCTTAAGGACGTCGATAAAGTATTTGTGTCGAAAGCACGCGGCGATTCAAGCAACGTGGAAATACTATTGAAGGAATCAGGGAAATACGAAGCGCGCAATCTCAAGAAACCGGAGATGAAACCTCGCATACATCACGGAGTAAAACTGTTCGTCATCCATGACGTGAAGTCGGCAAACGATATCAAAGCGCTGATTGACTCAGCCATAGGGCAAAGCGTCAAATAGAGGTTGGAGAAAGTGAAGAGCGGGTGTATCAACTCTTCCCTTCAATAACTCTTACTTTCCTCTTTGATTCGTCAGGGAGTGTAAGTATGATGGAGTCCTTTTCACTCTGAATCCTTTTCAATTCAGCCTTGCTTGATATGGCACTGACATTCAGGGTTTCAGACTCAACCATGAACACACGAAAGTTAGTGACCACAATCAATTGAGAGAAATTGTTCACAGGTAGGGAAGGTCGAGCTGCAGCGCAGATCAGGACGATAAAGGCTGGAAAGAATGCAAAAGCAAACGAAGCCGCGTTGCAAAAGATCATAAATACAGCCCACAAAACAAATCCCGCACACAGTGCTAGAAGCAGCTTGAGGGTAAAGCCCTTTGGAATGGGTTCTTCCCAGCCTAAAATCAGGATGCGCTCATCCTTCTCCAGCTGATTTCGCGCAATCTTCAATAATTCGTTCAAACAAGTGGGCTCTTGCATAGGCAAAACCAAACAAGAAAACCTCTGACTGCGGATTTACTTGTCGCGTTCCTTACCGGCAACAGTCGCCTGAGCTGCGGCCAGCCTGGCAACAGGAACACGGAACGGAGAGCAGCTTACGTAAGCCAGTCCTATTTCGTGAGCAAAAGCAATGGAAGAAGGCTCACCTCCGTGCTCTCCGCAGATGCCGAGTTTCAAATCAGCTCTGGTTTGCAGACCGTATTCGACGGCAATTTTCATCAGTTTGCCAACACCGCCACGATCGAGAACTTCAAATGGGTTGTGAACCATTACCTTTTGCTGCACACCATCTACAGTGACGCCTTCGAGATACTTTTGCAGGAATTTGCCTTCCGCATCATCCCTAGAATAACCAAAAGTCATCTGAGTCAAATCGTTGGTGCCAAAGCTGAAGAATTCCGCATGCTCGGCGATCAGATCGGCTGCGACGCAGGCTCTGGGCACTTCAATCATGGTGCCGAACTTGTACTTAACTTCAGTTTTCAGCTTATCCATTACTTGTTTTGCCACGGACTCGAGATGTTGTCTGGCGAATTTCAGTTCGTTCGGATGTCCGACCAGAGGAATCATGATTTCGGGGAAAACTTCATGCCCTTCTTTTTGCACTTCGATAGCGGCGGTGAAAATTGCTTCCACCTGCATCGTGTTGATTTCAGGGTAGATAAGTCCCAGCCGGCAACCGCGGAAGCCTAGCATGGGGTTGGACTCCTTCAGCTCGTTGACCTTCTGGAGCATTACTTCCTTGTCGCGCAGCTCCGCACCCTTGGCACCTTTAGCCTTGAGATTGGCAATCTCCTCGACGAGATCTTCGTGCTTCGGCAAAAACTCGTGCAGAGGCGGGTCGAGCAAGCGAATCGTCACCGGCAAGCCTTTCATGGCTTTGAAGATGCCTTTGAAATCGTCAATCTGCATCGGCAACAACTTCGCAAGGGCAGCTTTTCTCTCCTCTACGTCAGAGGCAATAATCATTTCTTTCATAGCCGGCAAGCGGTCGGCAGCCATGAACATATGCTCGGTTCTGCACAGACCAATGCCTTCGGCTCCGAATTCGCGGGCCAGCCGTGCATCCTCAGGAGTATCGGCATTCGTGCGAACACGCAGGACACGCTTCTCATCAGCCCACTTCAGAAGACGACCGAATTCTTCAGAGAATTTCGGATCTTGGGTCGTAATTGATCCTTCGAAGATTTCACCGGTGGAGCCATCAATTGAGATCAAATCGCCGGCTTTGAGAACCTTGCCTGCAACCCTCATCTCGCCTTTCTCCAGGTCGATCTTCAAAGACTCGCAACCCGCTACGCATGGTTTGCCCATGCCACGAGCGACGACGGCTGCGTGCGAGGTCATGCCACCGCGACTGGTGACCACACCTTGCGCAGGCACAATGCCGTGAATGTCATCGGGGCAAGTCTCAATTCTAACGAGGATTACCTTCTCGCCTTTTTGCGTGGCGCTTTCGACAACATCGGGATCAAAGGCAATACGCCCAATGGCGGCTCCAGGGCTGGCATTCAACCCGGTGGCCAGCAAGCGTCCCTCTTTCTTCGCCTTGTCCTTATCGGCGGAAATGAAGGATGGCAGAAGCAACTGATTCAACTGAGTAGGCTCAACACGAACGAGAGCTTCGTCCCGCGAGATAATACCTTCTTCGGCCATGTCGACTGCAACCTTGACGGCGGCTGCGGCAGTTCGTTTGCCTGTTCTCGTTTGCAGAATGAAGAGCTTTCCGCTCTCAATCGTAAACTCAATGTCCTGCATTTCGAGATAGTGTTTTTCCAGTCTTGCAGTGGTGGCAAGTAATTCGTCGTAGACCTTCGGCATCTCCTTCTGCATGTCGGCGATTTTCTTAGGAGTGCGGGTTCCGGCGACAACATCCTCGCCTTGAGCGTTGACCAGATACTCTCCGTAGAGCAGTTTTTCACCGGTGGAAGGATTTCGCGTAAAGCACACGCCGGTTGCCGATTCATCGTTCAGGTTGCCGAACACCATGGCTTGAACATTGACGGCAGTCCCGAGATTGTGGTCAATCTTGTTGAGGTTGCGGTAATAGATGGCGCGACTGTTGTTCCAAGAGCGGAATACAGCTTCGATAGCACCTTCCAATTGCTTGGCAGTGTCTTGAGGGAATTCGCTGCCTGTTTCTTTTTTGACCAAAGCTTTGTATTCCCCGACCAGTTTTTTCCAGTCGTTTGCAGTCAGATCGGTATCGAGAGATTTGCCTATCTCTTCCTTCATATCCTCCAGCAAGTCTTCGAACTTGTCTTTGTGGACATCGAGGACCACGTTGCTGAACATTTGAATGAAGCGACGATAGCTGTCGTATGCAAAACGAGGATTGTTGCTGAGTTTGGCTAATGACTCAACGGTCTGGTCGTTCAATCCGAGATTCAAAATGGTGTCCATCATTCCCGGCATGGAAAACTTGGCGCCGGAGCGAACAGACAAAAGAAGGGGTTTTTGCAAGTCGCCCAGACGTCTGTCGACTTTCGCCTCTACATCTTTGAGGGCATTCATTACATCAGAGAAAAGACCGTCGGGAACCTTCTTGTTGTTCTCGTAGTATTCGCGGCAGACGTTGGTTGTAATAGTCAAACCGGGAGGAACGTTGACACCGGAAGAGGTCATCTCTGCAAGTCCGGCGCCTTTACCGCCAAGGGTCTCGCGCATCTTTTGGCTGCCCAGATGATTGAGTGCCTTGTAGGCATCATGGAAGAGGAAGACTCGCTTCAAGTCTACTGTCTGTCCTTTGGTGCTTACCATTTCGTTTTCTCCCTATTGTCTGCAACGAACGCTTTAACTTTGGTTTGGTTGGATGCTCAATTGGATACTTGAGTCTGGATGCCTTTATTGTCTGAGCTGTAAGAAAATCTCGCTGGATGTTTCCTCGATTGCTTTTGCTGAAACATCAATCACGTGACACTTGAGCTCGCGGAAAATCTTTTTGGCGTAGCGAACTTCCTGGCGGATGCGATCGGGATCCGCGTAATCATTTTCACCACGCATTCCAAGCACAATCGCTCTGGTGGTACGGATTTCTTGCAATAAGTATGGATCTATCGCCAACCCGAAGATTTTCTTCGGGTTGATTTGAAACAGTGCCAGAGGCGGATCTACCCCGAATACCAGAGGAACGTTTGCCGCTTTCAATCCGTAATGGTGCGCAAGATACATGCAATTCGGCGTTTTACTGGTTCGCGAAACACCGATGAGAACAATATCTGCTTGCTTTATGCCATCAGGATTTTTACCGTCATCAAACCGAATAGCGAAATCGACGGCCTCGATTCGTTTGAAATAACTTTCGTCCAAGAGGTGCAGACGTCCGGGCTGAGAAAGTGGAGCTGTCTGGGTGATGCTGGCGATACGAGAAATCAGTGGACCGAGTAAATCGACGGTCGGGATACTGAATTTCGCTGCCTCAGCTTCCAGTGTTTCTCTGTATTCAGGCAAAACCAGAGTGTAGGCGATGACGGCGCGACCGTTTGCGCATTCACGGACAAGACCTGCCAATTGCTGGCAGCTTTTCACTTGCGGCAGACGATAAATGGAAGCGCGGCCGGGGGGAAACTGCACCAGTGCAGCGCGTCCTACAGCCTCCGCGGTCTCGCCGGACGAATCGGAAAGGGTGAAGACAACCAGTTCTCTGGCATCCGCTGCCAGTGTCTTGGTCTCGTTAACGGCTGAATCGGTGTTCTCCAATGCAGGCTCCAGGATAAAAACTGCCAGCCAATTGTGCCCGGGTGTCCCCTGTCTTTCAGGCTTCGAGCAAAAGCCCGGACCGCCTTCTGCTCCTGAAACAAGAGAGGTCAAGCTCCTGAATTCCGGACTTCGGGCGCATGTGAAAGTTTGGCATGCCGGACCCGGCTAAGAGCCATTTGCATCTATATCTTTAAGGAACGGAATCGGATAGAACGATCGAGGCTAGCTGGAGCTTTTGGAAAGTGAGGCAGAAGCACCGAGGCTGCGCAATACATGCAGAAGATCGACGCCGGCTGATGTGACTTTTATCAAGTTGCCCTGATTGACGCGGGGCACGCTGATCGAGGGGCTGTACTCGATGGCACCGAGATAGTGCGTCTTGGCGTTATTCATGATGGCCAATTCCAATTCCGACTTCGTCAGCTTCAGCTCGTCTTGAGAGCTGCACTCGCTGGTCTCGACAGTACCGACTCCGACCAAATTTGCATCCCGGGAGCGGAGGAAGGAGGCAGCCAGCATTATCTTCTCAAGAGCATCTTTATTGTGCTTTGCAATCAAAATGCAGGGCAAACCGAGATCACAAGCAAAAGAGGCAGCGTCTTTCCATGCCGCTCCAACAGTTCCTGCGCTCGTGTGCTCGTACAAAATCGGCGTGGCCGGCGAGCCGGGCAACTCGACAAAAGTGAGGTGTTGACGAGAAGTAATCATATTGGCAGCCTGCTGCCAGTTGCCCTCTTGCACCGAAGAAGCCTTATCCATAATGACAATCGGATAATTCACCGGCGTGTGAGTAATCGCGCTGATGAAGGCCAATTCGTTTTCTGCGTCTCGGCGAGAGGCAAGCACGAAAGGTTTGATCGCCCTGGTGGGAAACCCTTCGTCTCGCAAGGCGGCTGAAAGGCCGGTCATGAAAATGGTTTTGCCGCAACCGGCTTCCGTGCCAAAAACCGCCACGCCAGAAGCGAATTCACGTTTGAACTGTGCGGCTGACTCGAGCTCTCCCGAGCGAACCGGTGGAGATTTTTCGCTATTTTTCTTCTCAGGCATGAAGCAACTATAGTACCTATTTCGGTTGGCGAAAAGACACTAAAGGGTGGTTCCGCGGAAGCTTTACCTAGTGGCCTATCGCAACCGACGCAGACTGGCCTACCTTGACTTTGAGAAGGTCGAAAGCGGCTTTCAATTGCTTGTCCTTGAAGTCTTCCGGCTGCCTCTTAACTTGAGGACCTTCCGGGTCGTTCCACCAGCAACCTTTGCCTGCCTTCAGGTCTTCGTCGCTCAATTCAACTACCTGATCAGGGGTAATGCCTTTCTTGTTGATGTCTATGTCGGCAGGAGTCAAATACTTTGCAATAGTGATGTTGACGCCGCTGCCGTCTTCAAGCCTGTTGATGCCCTGAACAAGACCTTTACCGAAGGTCTTCTGTCCGACAAGAATGGCTCTGCCATTGTCTTTCAGTGCGCCGGAAGTGATTTCGGATGCAGAAGCACTGCCTCGATTGATCAGGATACAGAGCGGCTTTTTGCACAACTGATTACCGTCGGCAGTTTGCGCGGTCTTATATCCATCACGGTCGACAGTCGAAACGATATTGCCATGATCGAGGAACATATTGGCTATTTCGATGGCGTTGGTGAGCAGCCCGCCCGGGTTTTCTCTTAGATCGAGAATCAAGCCCTTGGCAGTACCCAATTTGCTGATCGCTTCTCTCATTTCGCGATTTGCCTGCTGAGAGATGAAGCTGGAAAGCCGGATGTAGCCGATGTCGCCATCGAGCATTTTGACTGTCTGAACGGCTTTTATAGGAATTCGCGCGCGCATGACAGCCACTTTCAGGCGGTGCTTGTTGCGCAGAATCGTGAGATTCACTTTCGTGTTGATAGAGCCACGGATGTGCTTGGCGGCTTCCTCTACAGAATAGCCTTTGGTGGAAACACCATCGATTTCGACAATTTCGTCGGAAGACTGCAAGCCCGCTTTCTGAGCCGGAGTATCCTCGATCGGGGCAATGATGATGATGTTTTGAACTTTGTTCAAACCAATCTGAATGCCGATGCCGCAGAGCTCTGCGTGAATCTGGGAATTCTCATCATCGAAAGCATCATTGTCCAAGAAACGTGTATATCTGTCGCCCAGACTGGCAAGCATAGTTTCGATCGCCTTGTGAGCGTCGTCTGTAGTCTTCAACTTGCCATCGTAGCGATGTCTCCAGATATCCCAATTCTGACCGTTGAACTTGTCGTCGACATAGTCTTCTTTTATCAGCCGCCAGACTTTGTAGTAAATTTGATCGGGCTCCGGCTTATCATCGGACTTTGCACGTCCGAGAGTTCTGGATGCATCAAAGGGATAGGCGACAAGTTGCCGGTCGCTAGCGCCCGCCTGCAGAAACGGAAAGGAGCCAATCAGCGTTATCAACGCGAACAACGAGAAAAAGAAAAAATGCTTCCGTGCTGTTTCCATGACTTTGATTTCCAGTTGATTGTGCAATTTTTTTGCGTATTTGCCGGGTTATTGCTCTTAGTTATCCGGCAAAGCCTTGCTCAGGGGCACATTCAGCCCTCGTTATATACCCACCTGTGCGAATTTTTAGACATATATAGCGGATTCCAGCCCGGTTACAGCCGGTTTTTGGGCCCGTCCGCTCCCCAAACGCGGGGGTGATACTATAGGCTACCTTGTCGAAATTTGACTTGCCATGTGGTTTCCCCTGATTTGAGATTGGAGTAAAGACTCAAGTGACTGACAAAAACGAAAAGGTTGCAGACATCGGTGTATTTGGTGGTTCAGGCTTCTACAAACTCTTCGACAAGTACGAAGAGCGGGCGGTCGAAACCCCATACGGCGCTCCGTCCGACAAACTAGTCATAGGCACCATGGCCGGCAAGAAAGTGGCATTTCTTCCAAGACATGGCGCCAGTCACCAAATCCCGCCTCACAAAATCAACTACAGAGCCAACATGTACGCCATGAAATCTCTGGGGGTGACGCGTATCATCTCGCCCTGCGCCGCCGGCTCCCTGCAGACCAACGTTGCCCCGGGCACTTTTGTGGTCAGCGATCAATATGTAGACCGCACTTCCGGTCGCATCGATACCTTTTACGACGGTCCCATCGCCACTCACGTATCGGCGGCCGACCCATACTGCCCGGAACTCCGCCAGCTTGCCATTGCCGCCGGACGCAAAGCCGGTATCACAATGCACGAGAAAGGAACGGTTGTCGTCATCCAGGGTCCTCGCTTCTCGTCGAAAGCCGAGTCCAAATGGTTTACCTCCATGGGCTGGGAAGTAATCAATATGACTCAGTATCCGGAAGCACACCTGGCCAAGGAATTGGAATTGTGCGTCGTCAATATCGCCTTGATTACCGACTATGATTCCGGCTTGGTAGGCGATGTAGAACCGGTATCGCACAGCGAAGTAGTGAAGGTCTTCGGAGAGAATATCACCAAGCTGCAAGCTCTTCTGGTCAATCTGATCGAAGAGATCAAGCCCGAAAGAAAGGGCTGCAAGTGCTCGGAAACCCTCTCGCACGCTCGCATTTAGCTCCTGAAACCGGCAGTACTGTACCGCGTTACAGCGAAAACTTTGCAATCCCGCCCCTTTTAAGGGTTGGGAAGGCTGCACCTGTTATGCTTGGCACTTGTGCCCCGACTAGAGGTCAACCCTCACGGGGGCTCAATGGAAGTGGTAGCAAAAGACTCGCGAATGCCGACACTTACAGTCAACCATCTGGTAGCAGTTCTAGCTCTGATACTGTCCGCAGCGACGTATCTGATGATGAAACGGTACGGGCTTCCGGATAAGGTTTGCGTGGGTTCGGCAATACTTTCCATTCTGGTAGTTTCGATTTTTTGGACTTCGGTCTTGCTTGGAGCTGATGATGACGAAGATAGTTAGTTTCTCCCCCTTCAAGCCGGTGAAAACTGGTCTAACGGTTGTGGTCGGGTTGAGCCTTCTTTTGAGCGGACAAACCGCGACGACGGCTGCATTTGCCGCCAAGACACAGGCAAAGACAAAATCAGTGGCGTCGAAGTCAAGTAAGTCCAGGCGCACCACTAGAGGTGCAAACAAAATTGCCGCAAAGCGTGCGGCAAGGAGCAATCAAAAGATCGCAGCCAAAGCTCCGGCTAAGACTGCAGCCGACAGCAAGAAACCTTTGATCCCTGTCCATGCGGACTTCAAATTGGAGAACGGACTGCGCGTCGTTTTCTCCGAAGATCACTCGGTGCCCGTCGTGGCAGTGGCCATCCTTTATGACGTGGGCGCGCGCAACGAGAAAAAAGGTCGCTCGGGTTTCGCGCACCTTTTCGAACACATGATGTTCGAGGGTTCGGAGAACGTAGGCAAGACCGAGCACTTTAAGTATGTTGAGAGCGCCGGCGGCAGTTTGAACGGCTCCACTCACCCAGACTTCACCAACTATTTTGAAAAGCTGCCCAGCAACCAGGCGGAGCTCGCGCTCTGGCTAGAATCAGATCGCATGCGGTCTTTGAAGCTGACTTCGGAA
>JAIETE010000072.1 GCA_019745505.1 Candidatus Obscuribacterales bacterium
CGCCAGATCCACTGCATCCGGGTTGGAGCAAAGTGAGCCCAGGTGGCGAGTTGTTCGTCGAGATTGGCGTCATAGGACACGCAATGTCTAAGGATTTCGATCGTGTCTTTGTTGGAGAGAAAACCTTCATTGTTCAGCGACAAGCATCGCAATGCGGTGACGCATGCTTTGTCGCTAAGTGTTCCTGCTGCCAAAAGTTTCTTAGCGATCTGGCGCGATGTTAGCTCCAATCCCTCGAAATAATTGTCGTATGTTTCGGGTTTTACCAGGTTCGCCCCCAACAGCAACTCGCCAAAAGTGAGACAAGGAGTCGGAGGGCACGCCGGCGGATTCAGTTCTCCGAGTGCTTGATAGATTGAAATCTCTTTGTTGTATGCAGTGCGCAGCGCTTCTGCAGCGTGAAAAGCCTTGATTGCGCCGCTGGCTATCATACCTTGCAATACAATTGCATTTTCGAGTACATCCCTATTCACAAGACCTTGTTCGATGAAGATTTGACCGATCTGACGTCCGCGCAAAATGTGCAGTTCGAGGCACTCCATCATGTCGGTGTCGGATACAAATCCAGCCATCGCAAAAAGCTCATGAACTCTTGGTCCCTGACCGGGCTCTTCATGATAGATATTATGCTGGAAAAGAACTTGCTCGACTGTCATGTTTGTTTTTCGCACATGCTTAACTGCTTCAACAGCTGATGCCAAACCAATTTTCTCTTCCTGCATCAGCATGCAGCAAGAAAGCGCGGCCTTCATAACCTGACTGGTTACGTCGCGGTGGAACACAAGCACTCGTCCCATTTGCATGCCGTTTTCCAGGGAAGTTTTGAGCGCACGACCGATTTGTTCGTTGTTGATGCATCCAGCCTCAACCAGAAGATCCGTGATCTCGTTGGAAGCGGATGGCATCAATTGCGTTTTCTTGTGCTCGTCGCCTAGCGCGCTGAGAGCTTCTTCGAACGTCAATTGCTGGGTCGTTGCCATACGCAGCGCCTTGACTGCGATCTCCGGTGACAGCTCGTTGACTCGAATCATCGTCTCAGCATGCAAAACACGATCCATTTTGAATTGGCTTACGTATCCCAGCATCACAAGGACTTTGTGGAGAGGCGTGCTCAACCGCGCGGAAGATGCATAACCTTGCTCGAGGGTCGGCATATCGATTAAACGTGCGCCTGTAAGCAGCAGCGACAGGACTTCATTTCGATTCTTTGTAAGCATGAGAAACTCCCATCCAATGCACGTAATTGGATTGAACGAATTAGATTGAATCTGAATAGACTCGTTCTCATTGATTGCCCGTAGACGGAGACAGCCTACCGCGTGTTTATGGGCGCTTCCCTATATAAAAGTACGCCCCACCCTATATACTCCATCCCCGAGAGGCTCAACTGGTGGGCAATTCACCCATTTGGGGGAGGGCGAACAGCTCGCAAGTGGAGGTTGGGCGGTGCAGCGCCTTACTTGGCGATAGGTCCCTCGGTACCTATTCGGGCGGGACTTTTCCCTCCCCTTGGGCAGTTCTTACAAGTCTTCCCGCAAGCGCCAACGGTTCGCAGCCTTCACCTGGCCGAATTGCCAACCTGTCAAGCTGAACAGCCCAATCGCTACGGAAGTCATAGAAGCAGCAAAGAGGCGAAGGCTTTGAGCCCCTCGCCCCTCAGCGAATTACCGAAATCAGCGAAAAATGAAGCCTACTCGTCCAAATCGCCCAAACTAAAGGCATCCTTGGAGAACGGCTTATCGGTGTTCATGGCAGCGTTTTTCATACCGTAATAGCTACCTTCGAGGGTGCCGGTGAAGATGCCAAACGGGACACCTGCAAGGGCAGCCATACCAGTAACCAGCGGATTGCCTTTGTCGCCAGCGATTGTCTTGGTCGATTCGCAGGAGTTCTTGGCGCTCATGCGCACGATTGCCACAGGCGTTCCAACAACAGCCGTCGTTCCGAATGCAACTACTTTGACCGGGAACATGAAAGCCTGCATCACCGGACTGTCGTCACCAGCAAGCGCCGGGGCTACCGTAGCGGCGGAAAGGGCAAATACTGATAGTGTTGCGGCAACAATCTTTTTCATTACACGTGCATCCTCGAACGGGTATCTGTAAACTGACAATAGCAAGCTCAATTATGTCCTAAATAGAACAAAACTGAGGATCAAAGTTTTCTCAAGGAACAGAGATTTCTCAAGAACCAGAGCTCTCTCTAGGCTCAAACTTTCATTTAGGACGAGAGTTTTCTCAAAGACTCATACAGCTCAGTAATGTCAGTACACCACTTACGCCGAACTTTGCAATCAGGTGTCGCTTTCTGCGCAGCGGCATCGATTTCTTTTTCATTTGCCTCGGCACCAAAGTCATTTGCGGGCACATCAGTGTGCTCGATAGAAGCACATAAGGAATCGCCAAAACAGTTTATCGGCGAGGAAAAACTGCGCGCGATTTTGAGAAAAGCCAACGAAAATGACTGGAAGGCACTCCCCATCGGCGAGTTGATGGGCAGAATTGCATTAGAGTTTTCGGGAACTCCCTACGTCGCAAACACACTTGAGCTGACACAAGATAGAGAATTATGTTCGGCCAATCTCGACGGCTTAGATTGTGTAACATTCTTCGAAACGACGCTCGACCTGGCGCGGATGATCAAGAAGCGAGGCACTTCACAACAAGATTTGCTGGCTGAAATTCAATGGACACGCTACCGTGGTGGCATTGTCGAAGATTATCCATCGCGCCTGCACTACACAAGCGACTGGCTCGCAGACAACGAAGTCAAACACGTTATAAGAATTCTGACTGAATTACCGGGCTCAGAAGTATTCCCTCAAAAGGTCAACTTTATGACCACACATGCGAGTTCATACCCTCGACTGGCCACGAACACGGAATTTGTCGAAAAGATGAAAGCACATGAGAACAAGATCAATGCTCGAACGCTTCAGTATGTTCCGCTGAATAAACTCGCTGACGTTGAATCGTTTCTCAAGACAGGCGACATCGTGGGAATTTGCACGAATGTCCCCGGACTCGACATATCACACACAGGATTAGTTATTCGCGACAAGGATGGCGTTCCGCATTTCATGGACGCATCGTCGAAGAAGGGCATTATGAAAGTCACGCTTGAGGCAGGGTCGATTAGCCAGTACATGAGTGACGCAAATCAACGCTCGAATAAATTCACCGGAATAATATTTGCTCGTCCGTTGGAACCTCAACTGTAGAAGGGCGCGTGCAACGCGCCCCCACGCAATGCGCCGCCATGCGATGCGCCCCTACGCATAGAATCAGCCGGTTGAAAATTAGGATGGGCGCGTGCAACGCGCCACCACGCGGCGGCAACATGTAAATGGGCGCGTGCAACGCGCCCCCACGCAATGGGCCCCCACGCAATGGGCCCCCACGTTAATACAGTTTTTCCCGCACGAGGAATTCCGCAAATTGACGATCGCTTGGAGCGAGGGGCAGCTCGAGGAGCTCATCTGCAGCAAACCAATCAACGCTGCTGTGCTCTAAAGGACTCGGCTCTCCTTCTGCCACCACATCCAGGAAGTTGATGACAAAGTTAGAACCCGGATCGATCGACTTGAAGCGTATCTCGCCAATCTCTTTGACCGTCAAGTTCAACTCTTCATGAAGTTCTCGCTGAGCGGCTGAAAGAAATGATTCACCGGTTTCGAGCTTCCCACCTGGAAACTCCCAGAGATTACCGTGCCTCTTCTCAGGCGGACGCTTGCAGACCAAGAACTTGCCATCACGACGCACGACCGCGGCAATCACATCTATCTTTACGGCTGAGGCGTCGTCCATTTTTGATAACCTAACGACACCCTTCGACAATTTCGCCGGCAATCTCTCCGACAGAAACCTTGGGCGGCTCATCAATCAAGCGACGGTAAAGTTCTTCATAGCGATGAATAATCGCATCAGACGAGAATCGCTTATTCGCTTCAACGCGGGCGTTCTCGCCCAATCGCTTACGCCTGTCCCCGTCGGCAATCAGTTCATTCAATGCCCGCGCAATTGACTCGGAATCTCCGGACGGAACCAACAGCCCTGTCAGTCCATCTTCAACTACTTCGGGAATTCCGCCCACATTTGTGGCAACACTCGGGCAGCCGAAGAACATAGCTTCCAAGATACTGAGGCAAAAACTTTCACTCTCGGACGTGTACAGAGCCAGATCGGCAGCCTGCAAATACTCCTCGATTTCCAGCACGTTTTCACGAACGATGATTCGCTCTTTCAGTCCAAGGCGTTTCACATCGTCACTAAATTGTTTAAAGTCGCCGCCAGCAAGAATTAGCAACTTAAAGGAGTTTCTGTCTCTGATTTTCGAAACAGACTCAAGCAGCAAATCAATACGCTTCAGGGGCCTCAGATTCGAAGAATGAATCAACAACACTTCGCCGTCTGCCACCCCAAGATCTTTGCGCACAGCCTCTCTAGTGCGCGAGGGGCTGCCGGGTTCATAGAAGTTGTGAATGACCTCCATCGGTCCTTCAAATCCAATCACGCGCTTCGTCTCAGCTTTCAACCAAGAAGAAACAGTAGTCACCGCGTCAGATTGAAGTAATGCGTGGTGAATCGCCGGTCCATAACCTGGATCAGCACCGAGCAGAGTGGTATCAGTGCCGTGCAATGTAGTGACGATACGCGGCTGCTTGTCCTGAGGCAACATGCAGCGCGAAAGCAATGCAGCCGTCGCGTGGGGCACGGCATAGTGCACATGCAAAATATCAAGGTTGTGCTTGCAGCTTACACTCGCCATCGCCACTGACAGAGGCAGTGTGTAATCAGGGTATTTAAACAAACCATAGTCGTTGACGCACACCTGATGGAAATGAATGCGAGAAGAGTTTTCCGGCAGGCGAAAGGGTCGCTCGTAACTGATGAAATGGACTTCGTGTCCGCGCTGCGCAAGTTCAATTCCAAGAGTGGTGGCAACAACCCCACTGCCACCAACTGTGGGGTAGCATGTTATGCCAATTCTCAGTCTATTTTCCTGAGAATCTCGCGTATCGCCAGGAGCGGCACCATTCTTCGAATTGTCTGAATTTCTGCCGGACATCTAGAAATTTCGCGCTCCTTTACCCGCATGAGCGAGTGAATAGAACATCATTGGGTCATTGGAGAAGAGCGCCATCGCAAATTCGACACCAGCTCGCGCTCCCCAGACTCGAGCTCGATTCAACTGCAAATCGATATAGTTGCGTGTCGCTCCCTGAGAAACATGAGCACCCATAGCAGATGTCCATGCACTTACAACATCAGGCGAGGAAACATCTATCAAGATGGGATGAACATCATTCGGCTCGCCCTCAGGCGTCACGGCATAGTAAAACAATTGACTAATCGAATGTGGCTCACCAGACAGCTCTTTCAATCCGCCATATCGTGCAATGCGAGCCGCATCTCTAACGATTTTGCCTAGACGCCAGTGATCGGGGTGCTGGTTTTCAAAGCAGGTAGTCGCCAGAACTGTAGAAGGTTTCACCCTGCGAATGATTTCCGCCAGCTTAAGCGCATGGGCAGATCGAATTTCCAGTTTGGCATCGCCATCGAGATCTACAAACTCGACAGACGCACCAAGGCATTCTGTAGCCGCAACCGATTCAGCCCGGCGTCCTTCCGGAGTGCCGTTAGAAGCCGCCTCGCCCAGAGAGCAGATGACGCAGTGAACACTGCGCCCGCTCCGTGACTCCACGGCAAGCACACCTCCACAACCAAACTCGATATCGTCAGGGTGAGCGCCAAACGCCAATACCGGAGCAGAACTAATGTCGCTCAATTCTTTCCTCCATCTTGGCAGGGGAAGGCAATTCTATATATGCCTCATCCGACAATTCTATTTCATCCCGGGTAACGAACTCAATCTCAGGCGCCTCATCCTTGCGCAGATAATCCTGTTCACCGGCCCCTGCGATGTAGTGCGTGCAATTAATTACTGACTGCATCCAGCGCAGGCGCGTATCTCGCGTAGGACTAATCTGCTCCTTGGAAAACCCGACCATAGGCAATTCGATGAAGGCATTGCCGCCCTCGTGCAGTTTTAGAACATCCCCGGCAAGACGGGCCCGAACAATCTCCTTGTCGTAGGTTACGTCAACGTAAAAATCGGAAATTTCACATGCGCGGCGCCGGAACTCCGGACTGCCGGAACGCACAACTTCTATTCCGTCTAGCAAACCCATCGCTCGATACATTTGCAAACAAAAATCAGCGACGTTAGTTTCATGTGTCGCTTTGAAAAGATCGATAAGCGAATGGTCTATGTAATTCGGCAATTGCAAAATTGTCTTCTCCTGCCAGCCCGCAGGGATGCGCTTGGCGAAGAGAGGTGAAAACTTGCGCTGAATCTTATTCTCAAAGGTGAAATTCAGTTGTGCAGGATCGTTGGTAGTGCGGTGACGCAAAATCGTGCGCGTCTCACGCGGGTCGTGATCGCTGTCGTGGTAGAAGAAAACAATCTTGCCGCCAATCTCTTTCTGAAGTCGGCGAGCTGTGAATATTTTGGAGACCAAAAACCGCTTAGGGTAAAACCCGCAGGGTTGTTGACCAAAACAAATAATCGGCGAATTCATGCCACCTCCACTGCCTTGCCATCGACAACCGTGATGCCGTGAGCCTTGCTTTTGCTTCCCAAGATAGTCTGCAGTATGAGGCTAAGGAGTACACACGCCACGCACCCAATGAGAGGGTACCAGAGATACGAAATTGTCAGATTGAAGTATAAGACACACACTAAAGTTTGTGCTATCAGTGCAGCCCAGAAAAGTGCGGTGCCGCCGACCCGTTTGATGAAAAAGCCTACGACAAACAATGCAAGCAGAACGCCGTAGAAAATCGAACCCAAAATGTTGACTGCTTGAATCAAGTTTTCGGCAAGATGTGCATACAGTGCGATGAAGACCGCAACCACACCCCAAAATGCCGTGAACCACTTGGACGCCTTCAAGCACTCAGCATCGGTAGCGTCGCGCTTCACAAGTAATCGATAGAAGTCTATCGTCGTGGAAGTTCCCAGCGCATTAAGTTCCGCCGCCTTCGAAGAGAGGGCTGCCGCAAAAAATGCAGCGACCAACAAACCAATCGCGCCATGAGGGAGTTCGCGCAGAATGAACGTAATAAATACATAGTCGGCACTGGTCGCATTGACAGACTTCCGAGGACTACTCGCATTCTGTAGTTTCACTTCTTGAGAAGAAGTCAGATCGCTCGCGACTGCCTCAGCAGCTTGCAACCGAATTTTCTCCCCCTCCTGTTGCGCCATCGCAGCACCGACAAATTCAGTCGTTGCGGCCCCCTCGTCTCCGCGCCGCTTTGCTGCCAACCATCCTTCCAGATGTTGCTTGCCCTTATCATGCAACTGATTGAACTCAATTTCGTAGCGAGTCAATTGCTTGCCTTTCACAGGATCAGCTCGATGAGACTCGAGATATTGGTTTGCAGCAGAGTCAAAAAACAGCGGGGGACGCTCGAATTGATAGAAAACAAACATCATCACACCCAGCATCAAAATGGAAAGCTGCATAGGTATCTTGCACACGGCATTAAACATGAGCCCGAGTCGACTCTCACGCAACGAGTCACCAGAGATGTAGCGTTGCACTTGCGACTGGTCTGCTCCGAAATAAGAGAGCATCAAGAAAGTGCCACCAAGCAGCCCCGACCAAAAGGTATAGCGCTCATGGAGACTGGACGAAAAATTGACCGCATTCAGTTTTTGAAAGCCACCTGCAACCCCCATCGCATCGACAAATGTCAGTCCATGAGGAAGCTTGGAAAGCAAGATTCCAGCAGCCGTCGCCATCCCGAGAAAGATGACAGCCATCTGATATTTTTGCGTCACCGTGACCGCATCTGTTCCACCAAATACGGTGTACGCAGTAGCAATCAATCCGCATGTGACTATCGTCGCTTGTAACGACCAGCCGAAGGCTGTCGACAAAACAATGGCCGGTGCATAAATAGTTAGACCTGCGCCAATTCCTCGTTGCAAGAGGAACAAACCAGCGCCGAATAAGCGGGTCTTGCGATCGAAGCGGTTTTCCAAATACTCATATGCAGTATAAACATGCAACTTATGGAAAATCGGCAGGAAGAAGAGCGCGATAATCACCATGGCTACGGGCACACCGAAATACACCTGTAGAAAACTCAGCCCTCCCAGATAACCCTGTCCGGGTGTCGACAAGAATGTAATGGCGCTAGCCTGCGTCGCCATCACCGAAATTCCGATTACCCACCAGGGTGTGTGGTCGCTGCCCTTCAGGTAGCTGTCCAGGTCGCGGCGATTTCTGGTGTGCCAAACTCCATACAATGCGATTGCAGCAATGGACACTATGAGAACGAAGATGTCCAGCGCATTCATCGTTATTTGCCTAAAGAAACCATATTCGCGAATAATCGATACGCACCAGGCACCCCAGCCGGAAGCTGCCGGAAAAAGCCTAAACCAGTGTAAATGTAATAGCCTTTGCCGTATCTGGCAGCAAGCAAAGCTCCGGAGTGCGGACGCTCACCCTTGTCGCTGAAAGCCAAAATCGGCGTAAAATGCTCATCCCACTGATTCGGGAAGTACAATCCGCGCTCCTGCACCCAACCGTCAAAATCAGCACTCGTAATCTTGTTCGGCGTGTTCAATATCGGACTTTCGGGAGCAAGAAAAGTCACCGGCGCTTTTTCATCCGTAACCCTATCGTTCGATATGTGCAGGTCATAAGGTGCAATCTTCTCGACTTTCAGCTTATCGTGCCGATTGTATTGCACAACCACGGTGCCACCATTTTCAACATATGCAAACAATGCCGGCATAGCCTTTTCAATGTTATTGCGCACATTGAAGGCTCGCACACCAAGCACTACAGCGTCGATCCCTTCGAGATCCTTGGCAGTGAGACTTGCGTCATCCAGAATCTTCACTGCATAGCCCATCTGCTGCAGGTTCTCTGCCAGAGTATCACCAGCTCCAGGCAGATAGCCGATCGTATGACCCCGAGTCGCCAAATCAAAGCATACAGCACTCATCTCTGCAGGTGGCTGCAAAAGTTGCCTCGGCAAATGCGCATAACTGACTTCTTGACGTTGATTGTGGTAGCGCTCACCGTCGATATTGGCGCTCGCCGTTATTCTCGCTGCAGACGCCTTATTTGGCGCGGTTACAGTAAAAGTAAATTTGCCGGTCTCGCCGACTGCAGACAAATTGAAATTATGCTTACGGGGTTCGATCTTCCAGTCCGCAGGTCCTTCGAGCTCCAAAGTACCCTTCGAATTTGCCCTCGAAGCTCGGACCTCTAATTCAACGGAACGACTTCTTGCAGGGGTCATTACGATTACATCAGAAAGAAATCGCATCGAGACTGGTGGTATAACGTCAAGCCTTCGGCGAATGTGATTGCCCAGCGAATCTGTACTCACCTGCAAAGGTTCGTCCTGAACAACCAGTGTCTGATCAGCGATTTTGAAGGTTTGACAGACGGGAAACGCGGGAGAATTTTCCGAGGTTCCAATCAACTCCGGCTCATCCACGTGAAACATTCCCGGCGTGCCATCTGCAGTCAACCAGTAGGGTTGAGTCAATGGCGCAGACGGCGGCAGCACCCTTGTAATGTCGAGACTTCTAGGCTGATCGAGAAGTTGATCTACCTTTTCTGTGTGCTCCGCTCCGCTGAGTTTTGGAAACTGTACGTCAATCCACTTCACAATCAAATCTTCCGGCAGCTTTGCCTGGAGAGAAGCCTTGACGTGCATCTTCATCGTTTCCCCAGGCACCACTTCCGAATTCGCAATTGTCGTCTCCACGTTCAAGCCGATACACGAACGCAGAATGCGATCTAGCAGTTTTGATTTCTCAGCAAGAACCGCACAATTGCTATTAGCAGGCTTGGCAATCAAATCTCCGAGTCGTTTGCGCAGTTCTAAAACAGAGCCGACGCTTTTTGCAGGGTCATTTAGATCGAAGTTTGAAATGATATTACTGACTGATTTCTCAATATCATCGCCACCGCTGACCCGGTGCCAACTGGTGTCGACACCATCCATGATGTCCTTCTCGACCGGCGCACCATCAAGCAATTGGAACTGCTCCAAGCGTTTCTCGCCATTGCCGCCAGGCATCTTAAATGTATCGAAGCCCTGCGTTTTATGCATCGCTCGGCTCTCACCGGCAATTGAATGAAAGCTTTCCCCAGAGACAGGATCATTTCCCGTGGCGTCGATCTTCAACACCGGCTCACTGGTAATCTTGTCCTTCTGCCAAATAGAAGCATTCCAGAGGATGCGCTTTGGTTGCCACGGCTCCAGATTCTGTTCCGGAAAAGCCTTCGCGTCTCCAGCCAGTTTGAAAGCCTCCATGGCGAGCACGGCAGATGTAGTGTGATGTCCATGCGTTCCACCCGGACTGGGGGAAAAGCGGGTTATCAAAACATCGGGTCTAAAGACTCTGATCACTCGAACGATGTCGGACAAGACTTCCTGCTTGTCCCAAACTTCCATCGTCTCTAAGTAGTTTTTGGAAAAACCATAATCTTTGGCGCGCGAGAAAAACTGCTGCGCACCGTCAATCTGCCTTGCAGCGAACAATTCTTGTGTTCGCGCAACGCCGAGTTTTACACCAAGGTCAGCCCCTAAAACATTCTGACCACCGTCGCCTCGAGTGAGCGACAAATAGGCGGTTCTGTAGTTGCGCCCACGCGCGAGATAGGCTAGCAGCTCAGTATTCTCATCATCGGGATGAGCAGCGATATACAACACACTGCCCAGTTGCCGAAAGCTCTCCAGTTGATGCAAAATCGCTTGGGGAGAATCACTCTTCATACGGACTCCTCGCGCAAAGTTAGATTTAGAAGCGGAGCTAGATTTAGAAGCGGAGCTAGATTTAGAAGCGGAGCTAGATTTAGAAGCGGAGCTAGATTTAGAAGCGGAGCTAGACTCAGGAGCAACACTAGATTCTGTCGCGGCGCCGGCAGATTGTTTTTCCGATATCGCAGCGAAAGAACTCGAGACAGCTGAAAAGAGTGACGTCGTGCACATCATTGAAATGAATGCACAACGCCACCCTTTCGATTTCAGTGACCAACTAATGGACAACCGCATCACACCTTATTGCAAGCTGTTGATGAGCGTCTCGTTGAGTTTCACATAAGCAGTGTCATTTGCCTTTTGTGCAAGTTCCGTTGAGTGCTTAGCGGCTGCCAATGCACCGGCTTTATCGCCCAACTTAGCAAGAATTTTCGCCTGCAAGTGAACGATGTAGAAAGCATCCTTCTCGGCTACTGCTGCATCGACCCACTTCTTAGCTTGCTGCAAATCTTTGTCATGGTTGAACCAGAAGTTCGCGGCCTGGAAATACGGCTTTTCCTTCTTGTCGGAAGCCATTTCTTCGGCAATTTGCTTCGTCAACTTGTCGACGAAATTGACTTCCAATTTGATCGGTACTTTCGTTTTATCCCAGACCAATCTGATATCTGCAGATTCATCCTTGATGTTTTCGATATCGATAGTGAGAGTTTCGAGAGAGTAGCCGATGTCGACCGGCTTCACCTGGAATCGGACGACATCATTTTTCTCATCATACTTATAGGTGCCCCACTGGTCGGAGCCCTTGTTGATGATAACGGTCCACTCGTCTTTGCCAGGAATAGTCACCATCGCATAAGTGCCGGCAGGAACTTCGTGACCATTGAGTTTGACGTCCGTGCTGAAGGTCAACTTGGTAGCGGCATTAGCGCCAGTACGCCAAACTTTGCCGTAGGGAATCATGGCGCCAAAGATTTCACGTCCTTTGACTCCGGGTCTCGAGTACGAGATTTCGACATCGGTCAGACCAACGCGCTGCTTCATTGTGCAAAGCGGGCTGGCGGCGGGGAATTCCAGTTTTGCGGTATCTGCCAGAGCAGCTGTTGAAACCATAAGTGCACCTCCAAGTGCGAGGGCTATCGGGAGTTGTTTGAGTTTCATCTTCTTTCCGTTCTTCGTTAAGGGGTCGTTGAGGGAATTGGGTCTCGCCCAACGGCAATCCAGGGATTTTAGAACTAATTTGTACTAATCTCTTTCCAATTGGGCAATTTGTTGCAGAATTTGCCGATTAATTTGCGAAAAACGGCATTTAATCTGGCTTGAGGCAGTAGGTGCCGGAAAAGTAATCCGGTATCCACTTGGCATCAAGACGGCCCGGACGAATATAATTGAAGAAGTACCGAGGTAAGCCGATACTATGACGATGTCTTCATTCAGTCGGACATTCATGCCTTCTCTCATGCTGGTACTCTTCTTGGCGACGGCTCCATCACGAGTGTTCGCAGCCGACGCGAGAAAAGAAGCATGGAGCTTCATGGCCTACACGGCGGCTTTTGGACGATTTAAAGCTGTCACCACATCCGATACCATAAAAGCAGATAGCGGAGTCTTCAACTATAGCCTCGAAGGTCCTACGTTTGAGAAGGTTAGAGTCTCCAACCCGGAGAATAAATCATACATAGAGACCACTGTTGCCGCGTATGCATCGCAATGGTCTCGCCCGCTGAAGTATCCGTCGCTCAAGAAAGTGGGAAGCGCAAAAATGTTTGGTGTGAACTGCGAGCACTATATAAGCGCAACAGATCAAAGAGGCATCCACGTAGACGCCTGGTTTACCAGCGAACCTAGGCTACAACGAGGTTTGACTGATTCATTATGCAAAGTTTGCGCGGTTCCGACAGGCTATGGATTGCCCGTACGAATCGAATTCGTAAGCAAGGACAAAGCCGCAAGCAGAGCCCCGAATATGCCGTTTCAGTCAGGTCTAAAATCAAATGCTGCAGCAAAACCAATCGCTGCCAGCAAAGCGCTCATATCAAAAGAGCAGGAAAAGAACGAACTTTTGATATTCGAGCTAGTCAATCTAACAAAGACGCATGCCGTTGCTGAAGCATTGAGAATACCGAAAGACTATCGCCTCGAAAAGGACCAGGCATTGTTCTTCTTCTCCGATATGGACGGGTCGAACTCAGGCGTGGACGAGATGATGTTCTCTGTAAAACAAAAGCCGAAGACGACCGTAATCGAGACGAAAGCCCCACCGGTACCCAAGAAGTAACAATCCGGATTTTTTCCGCAATTAATGTGGGACAGTGATCGGTTTGACATCCCGCGTGTGGCACATTGTCTTTGTCATACATAGGTAGAGGAAGCGATGGCTGACAAACACTCCCCCGGAAATCCCGGCATCGGTGC
>JAIETE010000291.1 GCA_019745505.1 Candidatus Obscuribacterales bacterium
CGAGGAAGTAATCATGGCCAGGCAAGCAGTCAGACATATTTATGTAGAGCAATCGGTAAAGAATTACATTGTCGACATCGTGCACGCCACCCGCCGGCACCCTTCCATCGTGCTGGGAGTGTCTCCTCGCGGAACGCAGCTTCTCTTGAGAGCAGCTCAAGCTGCAGCATTTCTCGAAGGGCGGGATTTCGTCAAGCCGGACGACGTAAAAGGGCTTGCGCCGTACATTCTAGGCCATCGCATCATTCCAAAGATGCAGGACAACAAAGTCAGTCACGCCGACCTGATCATAAGAGTGCTAGAGGATGTCTCAGTTCCTGTCTAGTGCTCCGGAGGAGCGACAAGATAACAAGAAGGATCAAACGGTCCAGAGTCCGCCGTCTCTTAAAAAGAGCGATCCGCCCGAGCCGTTCGTAATCAGCAACGCCGCAAAACTGCCACCTCCGGTCGACAATTTGAAAGGGTGGAGGCTGAGAGTGTCACCGGATTTGGTGCTGATCTTAAATGCCCGCTTCTTCGGCTCGCTTCTCGTGACGATTCTGCTCTATGTGTTCTCGACCGAAAGCAACAGCCAGTGGCTGTACCTGATGGCGTCGGGCATGATCGCCACTATGTTCTTGAGCCTGCTCTTGCCGATATTGCAAGTTTCCGATGTGCGAGTCAAAGTGTCCCTTCCGCCCAATGCGCGGGCCGGCGAAAAAATCGCCATCAAGATTTCTCTGGAACGCATCCTGGGAGTCGGTACTTTTCAAATACTCTTTCCTTTGCGCTGGTTGCGCATGACCGTCAATGTCATGCGCCTCGGCTCTCTTTCGCAGTCTCCGCTCTCCAAGCCATTGCTCATTCCCAGCATGGGCGAGAAAGAAACTTTGCAACTACTGGCCGGTCCCCTGAGACGCGGCATTTACCGGGTGCAAAGCATCACCTTCAGTTCCTGCTTTCCCTTCGGACTTGTCTTTTGCCAGAAAGAAATTCGCTTTCGTTTCGATGACAAAGAAAGCTCCGAGGTACCGCCTGAAACAGTCGTCTATCCTAAGGTTTATCCAGTCAGCGGTAATTTTCTACAGCAACTGAATGTGGTGACTCCCAGTGTCGGTCTCTTGTCTCGCAAATCGAGTTTCAACCAGCAAACAGCCATTGTAAGAGGAGTCAGAGAGTATATTAGAGGCGACAGCCCAAGGATAATTCACTGGGCTTCAAGCGCGCGCACAGGCAAACTTCTTTCGCGCGAATTTGAAGCGGAAGGCTTACCGGCCTTTGATTTGCTGATCGACTCAAAGTGGGACTGGGGCACAGAGGAGATGTACGAGCTGGCGCTTATTGCGGCGGCTTCATTGATCACCCTGGGTCATAGATGGGGTCTGGCGCCCAAACTGATCGTAAGAAACCAGGTATTGGTCATAGAACCGCCTCCGATGGCTCCCGGTTTGACCGCTTCAATTGAAATGCTGGCCAGGCTGGAGCCCTTCAAACGCACGGAAGAAATTGCAAAGGTGGCAGCCCGGCGAGGAAGACGCGTCGACAAGCTGGACGACTTGATAAGAAAGGCCAAGGAAGGTGCGCTGATATTCCTGGCGCCCAGGACTGAAAAGGCGCAGGTCGAGCTCGTTCTAGTTCAACCGGTCGGCAAAACCGATGCAGACAAGTGGCAATCGCTCCAGCAAGGTCAGCAGAGCCAATCGGACCAACCGCATAAAGATGCCGAGTCCTTGCGGCACGCCGAAGACAGAGCCAAATTAGCCAGTACCGTCGACATGCGCAACGAACCAGACGACATATCTCGGGTCGGCAAGCAGATTTCTATCATCTCAGGCGCCGAGGATATCATCAAGCTATGAGCAAAGATGCCGCCAAAGCCAAAGTCATAGAGGTGGAGAACTCGGTCGAGCTGCGCATCATGAACTACATCATGGTTGCGATCACGATCATCGGCTATTGCCTGTATTCAGAGGCTCCATTTGTCGTGACTGTAGGCTGTATCCTGATTTCAGGACTGGGCAGTTATCTGAGCTATGTTTTCCGCTCGCGCAAGTCGCATCTGGTCAATGTGCTCATTCTTGCCGGCACATGCGCTGTTCTTGGTCACTTCGTATTTGAATCCATCAAGCAGTTTTTCGGTGGCGGTCAATTTTTGCCTGCATTTATGCAGGTCCTGTGCGGTCTTTTGATAGTGCTTACATTTGACTTGCGCCAGAGAACCGACATTTACGTGGCCGCGACAGTGTCTCTGGGTCTTATGGGTTGTGTGGCATCCCAAACAGGCAAAATCAATGCTTTCGGCATTTTTCCAATGGGATTTATCGTCGGTGGCGCGATCTTTCTCTATCTCATCGCTATTTCGCATAGCCGCGAAGGCAACCCTGCGCAGGTTTCAGCCTCCACCAGACCGACGCAACCGCAAGCACTGAATGTCCCCCAACCGCTCTGGAAACGTCCGGCAACCGGCGGAGCGCTGGTGGCGGTAGTAAGTCTGCCTGTCGTTTCAATGCTGATCTTCTGCATGATGCCTCGGGTCGGCACCTCGATAGTTGATTTGATCGCCGATCAAGCGCGCATTCTCATGGCGAAAGCATACGAAAGTATGCACCCACCGCAAGCCCCAAGACAAACAGCGATGGTTCCTATTCCACCGCGCACTCAGGCAAACAGCCCGCCCAAACCGCCGGACAGCGGTCAAGGCAAAGGACAGAAGTCGGATCCCGGAAGAAAAGGTGGTAAGAGCGCCGCCGGAAAAGGAAACTCCACCGGTGACGGTAAACGCCGAGACGGACCCAAGGAGAAACTTTCTGGATACAAACCAGGCACCAATTCCAAAAATGGAAAACCCGGCAAAGACGGCAAGCCGGACAAGAATGCCCCGCCATCACCGAATGGAACTGGAGCACCGGATGCCGGAAATCAGCTCTCCTCTCAAGGCAAGCCCGAGAGGCCCAGACAACAGATGGGTCTGGCTGAAAAGCGCGACCCGGCTGTTCAAGACGTCGTTCTCATGAGCGTCACGAGCAATCGCCCCGTCTACTTGAGAGGGACAGCCTTCGATACATATGAAGGACAGCGCTGGGTAAACAGCAAGAGCCAACAGTGGGCCATCGCACAGAAGATGGAAGATGATGCTTACGTAATCGGCAGCGTGCGTTCGCTGCGCTTACCCGCCAACTTCAGAGGCTCCGAAGTCGAGCAGAGAATCGAAGTGAAAAACACGATGGATCTGACCATTCCATGCGGCTGGATACCTCAGATCGTCCACTTCCCGGATGAAATTAGAGTTGCTACGGACGGTTCTCTGGAAGCAAAAAACAATTTAAAACCCGGACTTTTCTACACTGCAGTCTCGATGGTGCCCTCTGCAGACCTCGATGAATTGCGCACGGCGATTATGCCAAATCAGGAGCAATTGGCCGAAATCCGACTGGGATCGGCGCGCTTTCTGCAATTACCAAAGAACTACGATCCGCAAATCAAATTGCTGGCCAAAGAGATTGGCGGGAAAGACGGCAATTGGTTTGTGCGTGCCGAGAGAATCTCCAATTACCTGAAGGCCAATTGCAGCTACCTGAACAGCAACAATGAACTTGAAACCGATGTGGATTCGGTAGCCAACTTCTTGCTTACGACAAAGAGTGGCAGCTGCTCGATGTTTGCATCAGCTGAGGCAATTCTTCTGCGTGCCCAAGGAATACCGTCACGAGTTGTCTTCGGATACATGCCCGGAGACAAAGATCCCAAGTCTGATGCCACCCTCGTTCGCAAGAAACACGAACATGCCTGGGCGGAGGTCTTCATACCGACACATGGATGGGTGCCGATCGACGCGACTCCTAACGGCACGCTGCCCATACAGCCGTTTCAGGACGCCCAGGGCGGTCGCATGGTGCTGAAGTCGACCCACCAGGCCAGTCCACCTCCCGCGCCCAAAGCAACGCAGAAGAGCGACCCTCAAAAGTCCTGGAGCTGGGCTAAGAAGCTGTCTACAAACCCTTATGTTGTTGCAATCCTGATTGCCATTGGCATTTTTCTAGTCTTTGAAATGGTCAAAAAGGGGCTCGTCTTCTTGCGCTCCCAGAAGAAGGCCGCGGACGAAATCAAGAACATGAAGCCGTCGACGGCACTATATCTGCGATTACTGAAAGACCTGGAGAAGGTCGCAGTTAGCAAAACTACAAGTGATACGCCAAACGACATAGCCACGGCAGTGCGCAGCAGAGCAGCAGAGAATCCGGCATTTCCTCCCGCTCTACGCTCCGAACTGCCCGATTTGGTAGACAATTTCATAGAGCACTATTACCTGGATCGTTTCAGCTACAAGGAGGAATCCGAGCAGGAATGCAACAAACTTGGCGAGATCGGAGATAAAATACACGAGTTGGTGCTTGAAAGTACCCTGACAAGTGCACAGCGCAATTAGTTGAGGTGCTTACGTTTCTGGCTATATAGCTGTAAAGTGTATATGTAGCCCCCGCTGCCCAAGCGGAAAAAAGGCGTTTCGGAAAGCGTCTGGATAAAAAGAAGCCGGCAAGAGAGGCAAAAAGCGAGGAAATATGGTTCAACAGGTCAAGACAGGAACCCAACAACAACAGGAGTTCGTTCCTCCGTATCCATCTTCAATTGCCGAAACCGGCTTGAAAGAAGGCTTTCTGGAAGAACTGATCCTCAAAGACATTTATCTGGTCAACTTCGCGATGGGTCGCGAAATTGCTGCTAGAACCCAGCTTCCCTTCAAGATCATCGAAGAAATTCTCGAAGTTTTGAAGCGTCAGCTCCTTATCGAAGTCCGTAGTGCCGGCGGATTGGCTGACTATGAATACACACCTACCGAAAAGGGTCGCGACAGAGCTCGGTCCTATTTCGACCACAACGCGTACAACGGTGCCTGCCCGGTACCGTGGTCACGATACGTAGACTCCCTCAAATATCAGACTATCCGTCGCGAGTCTGTAACACCGCGCGACTTGGAAGTAGCTTTCTCGGACATCATGGTCAACCGCCGCACCATCAACTCGGTCGGACCGGCCATCAACTCCGGGCGCGGGATGTTCCTCTTTGGCGAAGCTGGCAACGGCAAAACATCAATCGCCGAGCGAATCGTCCGCAGTTTTAAAGGTCACATCTTTATCCCGTACGCAGTCGAAATTGACGGACAGATTATCCGCGTTTATGACTCGCACAACCACCAACAAGTGTCTGCCGCCAACTATCCCAGAGACTACGACCACCGCTGGGTTCGCATTCAGCGCCCTTGCGTAGTTGTAGGCGGTGAGTTGACAATCGACATGCTCGAATTGCAATTCGACTACGGTACAAAACTCTACGAAGCTCCGATTCAGCTCAAGTCCAATTGCGGCTTGCTGCTAATCGATGACTTTGGCAGACAGAGAATCGACCACAAGTCACTGCTCAACCGCTGGATCGTCCCCCTAGAAAAACGCGTTGACTATTTGAGCTTGCACACCGGAAAAAAACTGGAAGTGCCGTTCGAACAGCTAATCGTGTTCTCTACAAACCTGAACCCGGCTGACCTGGTTGACGAAGCGTTCTTGAGACGGATTCCGTACAAGATCAACATCACCAACCCGACCGAAGACGAATTCAAGTGGATCTTCCTGCAATATTGTCAGCGCACCGGCGTTCCGTACAACGAAGAAGCCGTAAATTACCTGATCGAATCGCAGTACCGCAGCGGTAAGCGCAACATGCGTTGCTGCCACCCGCGCGACATTGTCGATCAAGTCGTTAACCTCTGCGCCTTCCTCCAAACCGAGCCGCGGCTGTCAAGAGAGTATCTCGACCACGCTTGCGCGGTTTACTTTGCCGCCATGGGCAAGTAACCAAGAGGACATCGCTCACGATGCCAGACGCCTGGAATTTCAATTGATATCAATTGAAATTCTGGAATCAAAAGTCCCAGGACTGAAATTTGAGAGCTTGCTGTCAAGAGGCAAGCTCTCTTCTTTCTCATAAAAAGGGTCGGTCAGCCGCCACGTGTTACGATTTAGAGCGCTTGGAATGTAGAAATAGACTTCAATTTTGTCCGAGAAAACAGAATCTACTGATACAAGCCCAGACTCGACTGCCAACGGCGAAAAGCCGGAATTGCCAGCCGAGGATTTTGGGCAACCAGAAGAAGAGTCATTAGATTCCAAGGAGATAGAAGAAAGTCCGGAATCGCCAGGCGAAACGGCCGACGAGAGTTCGGACAGCACGACTATTGTGCAGGTCAAACAAACAACGGCCTGGACGCTTCCAGCCAATTTGCTTACCGCATGCACATCAATTACATGGATAGCGGTATTCATTTTTAACGGCGTGGCAGGCATCAGCTTGCCCTGGTCTATAACCCTGTCTGCCGTCGCATTTTGGGCGCTGTCTACAACCCGAAAACAAAAACAGATGCATGCATTTGCTGCGTCCCGAATAGGCACTCCTGAAGAGGGTCGCTTTGCCAGATATTTTTCCACTACATATTTGAGCGTTTCGTTGATTCTATTCGCGTGGCTATACGTTCACGGATTCAAGGTGCCCACGCCGGTTGTTTCCCAGAGACAATTCATTGACATAGAACTCACTTCTTTCGCAGATTTCAAAGACAATAACTCGCTCACGGCCAGCACTGAAGAGAAAGATAGTCAAAGAAAGCGAAGCGGCAGCACGGACAAAATTTCAATGACACCACCAGTAGTGCAACCACAGAGCAGGGCTGCAGACAGGACCAGCAAGAAAACTGAAGAAGCTGGCAAGCGTGCACTGCAATCAGTTGCGCCCAAGCGAATTACGGCAGCTCCGACAGAAATGGTTCTCAAAGGAGTGCAAGTTCAATCAGCGGTCAATTCACTGGATGCAGTCGTTGCTGCACAGCAACAAAAAGCGGAAACCAAAGCCCGTCTTGTTTCTCAGGTAAAGTTGCCCTCCGGCTGGAAAAGCGTTCAAGCGGATCAGACATTCACACGCCAAAATAACACCAGCCCGGGTGTAAGGTCGGAGCAGTCCAGAGCGAGCAACGAATCGATGTTCATGGAAGAATCTTCGCCGGTCGAATTATTTGAAGTGGTCGACAATGAAGGCGATGCAGGCATCGAAATATTTCAATCAGGTGGTCGCAGTTCCGGAGGCAAGGGAGCCCCCTCCACCCTGCAGGAATATCTAAAGCAGCTTCACAAGCGTATAAAACGAGCCTGGTCACCACCAAATGGAGACCCTCGCGTCGCTCAAATTCTCTTTCGCATCACCAAAGAAGGAAAACTCAAACAGATAAGATTGGTTCGTTCTTCAGGTAATTCAGATTGCGACGAATCGGCAATCAATGCCATAACTGCATGCGCCCCGTTTAAGGGTTTGCCGGCTGACTTTGCAGCCGACTGCCTAGATATCAAATACACGTTTAACTACAAAATCGACTCTTTGTCTGAAGTTCCAGCGGCGAGAATTCGTTGAGCCCGACTGGTTTTGGTGGAAACACACTTAAAACCGGGAGCAAACAGCACAAGTACCGGATTTCATTTTTGAATGGAGACCCGGGATTCAGCACCAAGTTCTAAGCAAAGCAAGCGGCAGCGAGAAAATGCTCGCCGCCGTCGAAGCTTCCCCCTGTCAAAAATCTCTATCCGTTCGCATCGCCATCCTCGGCGCACTGAGTTCGATTTCTTTCGGATACTTTCTCGCCAATCGGCGGAGCCTCAGTTACTGGACCATAGAAGACCGCGTCCGGCTCCATAGGCGGCTCCTCACGCGCCTCATCGGCATTGGCAAGAATTTCGCCTCGCTCCAGGTTTTCATACCAGTCAAAGGGATCCAAGCCGTCTCTAATTTCGTCGAAATGAGTGAGCGCGTACTCAGCGGCAATTCTGTCTAAAATCCCTGCTCCATCCCCGGCTAACACTTGCTCCAACTCATCTTTGGTAACATCGCCGTCAGAGTCCAAATCCAATGCACCCTGCCTTTTGAAAAGGAGCACGGGCAGAACCCCTGTCTTCTCCATCATTCGCATTGAATCCGAGCGCAATTGCGGGTCATCCTGCAAGCCGAGTCGCGCCGAGGCTATCTCTGCATTGTGCTCTAATGCAGAGCTGCTGTAGCCGTCTTCATCAAGCGTGTCGCTCTCCATATCG
This sequence comes from Candidatus Obscuribacterales bacterium, assembly GCA_019745505.1. Taxonomy (GTDB): domain Bacteria; phylum Cyanobacteriota; class Vampirovibrionia; order Obscuribacterales; family Obscuribacteraceae; genus QKMZ01. Next base: position 8,103 of record JAIETE010000291.1, read on the forward strand.
CTCTTAACATACTCATATACCTGAGCGCAAAATCCTCTTACCGTAGCTGTCATAGAAACTCCTCGAGGTTCTTCCAGACCTCTTTGTGTCGGCGTAAACCACTTTTCTCAATTAGTCATCGTCTCCGAAATCATCGAAGCGAACCAAACCAGAATCTTTGTTATTCTTCGAAAAAATGTCACCGCCGTAGCCGACTTTCTGGGCTTTTCGGTCGACTTCCTGGGCATAGTTGCCGTCTGCACCGATGCCACGCAGCACTATTCGGCCGGTCTCATCATAGAGATGAACATACTGCTTGCTGCTTGCGGGACTGACTGGTTCTACTTGAATTCGAAAGGTTCTAGCGTTTCCTTCTTCATCAGTCAGCGTAACTTTGTCAACGCCCATTTCATGAAGCTTTTCGACTGCTTCGAGTTTTTCCTGCGCAGAGGCTCTTGGATCAACCAAGCGGCTTTCCCAATGCTTCTGGTCTTCAGGAACAGTATCATCCGGGCGATCGGAATTTTCCTGATACGGAGAATTTTCGCCAGGGTGAACGTCACCCTGATTCTGTTGTTGCCAAACCTTGATCTCTTCTGCGCTCAAACTTCCATCTTCTGAAGTGTCGATTTCAGAGAAGTGCTCTTTGGCATAGGCGGCAGACAGTTTCGTCTGGTTTTTGTACGTACCGGAATTGTCATTTAGAGCAGCATCGATCTCCTCTTTGGTCATGCCGTCTCCATCAAGGTCTATCGCTCCGCCGCAAACAAGCAACATGCGGGGCAATACACCATTTTCTTCCAGTTCTCCCACCACCCGGCGGCGCTCCTGCGGGTCTTTCATCGCTCGTCCCAAGGCATCGCTGCATTCTTGCCAGAGCGCTTCGCTGGCGCGACCGGACTCTGCGTAGTCAACGAATTTGTGCGATGAGGCTTCGGCTTTATCTATGTTCTTTAGGGCCATGGTAAAACTCCTTTGCCACCGATCTGAAAAGTGACAGAAACAGGTAAATTCAGGGGATATTTGCACAGCAAACCGAGACGCCTGAAAAAATTCAGAGGTCATTTCCTTTTTGCTATTCAAGCGCCTCCGTTGCTTGCTGGCGCAAAATCTCGAGTGTGCAGTGCGAGGGGATCATTTCGTGTTCTCGGCGCCTTGCTTGAGTTGGAAGGGGCTGCTCTTCACGCTCAACAAATTACCCGGAGTGACTGACATTTGACTGACAATTTTCGGACAGTCTCAAGATTGCATTTTTCTCGAAAGAAGACCGCCTACGCGCGCTTCTCCGGCAACTTAACTTCGAAAGTCGTGCCCGCCCCGACCTCGCTCATCACAGAAATCGAACCGCCATGCAATTCAACAAGCTTCTTGCAAATCTCCAAGCCCAGACCAAAACCCTGCTTGTGCGCACCGGATGCTCCCTTTACCTGCTTGAATCTGTCAAATATGTGGGGCAGAGAATCCTTGTCGATGCCTGGTCCTTCGTCAATTACAAGAATTTTGCTGCAACCCTCCTGCCCGGCATAGCGCAGATAGACTGTCTTTCCATGAGGCGAGAACTTGATGGCGTTGCCTACCAGATTGACTAGAACCTGAACAATCCGGCCACTCTCACAGTAAATAAATTGATCGCTGTCATCGCGCTCGATTGTGATTTCCTTCGCCTTTGCCAACATCTCAACGCCGGGCAATGTCTCGTCAATCAAATCATTGAAAGTGACAAGTTCCATATCGATGGTCATCTGCCCACTGTCGAGCCGCTCCAGCTCAAGCAAGTCATTGATCATATACATGAGTCTGTTATTGCTTGCTATGGATCGATCCACCAGATTGATTCCTCTATCGCTCAAGGTGCCAATCGCCGGATCGCTCTTTAGAAGATCCAAAGTAAGCAAATTCGCCGATACCGGCGTGCGCAGGTCGTGGCTAACCATCGCCATAAAGCTCTGTTTCATGCGCTCCAGATCTTTACGCGCGCCGATATCGTGGGCGATACAAAAAAATGTCTGGTCTGTCTGCGACCAGTGCACGGAAACCTGTATTTCTATCGCATGCTCTAGTTTGTGATTTACACTCGTCTCGAATATTTGATCCACCTGAGCCGTTCGAGCTTTCTCGATTGTTTCAATTGAGCCGCCCAGAAGATTGGCGGCATGCTGACCCAGCAGTTCATCAGGCTTTAAGCCCAACAGCTTTTCAACAGCATCGCTGACAAATGAAAAACGCAGTTTGGAGTCGATGGCAAAAATCCACTCGCTTGAGTTCTTCAATATCGCTCTTTCACGCTCACTCAACTGATGAATGGACTTAGCCATCAGGTGAAACGTGCGATCCACGTCGGTCAGTTCATCAGATCCTCGCATCGGCGGCAGCAATGCCTCGCCCCGAGCCAGATTCTCAGAGTTTCTCTTCAACACTTGCAGCTGCTTTGAAGTCAAATAAATTACATACCCGGCCAATCCAAAGGTTGCGAACGCACAAAGAAGAGCCGATTGCAGAGCCATTGCATCAAAGTGCCGCCGCTTAGCTTGCAAGATTACCAGCATCTGCTTGTATTTCATTTCTTGCTGGAGTTGAGCGTATTCCATGATTGAAAAGGCTTTGCGTCCCAATTTGGTAAATGCGAGAGTCTTACTCAAGTCACGCAAATTTACGGCGCTGGCATCTTCTTCCATAGCGTACTGAACAGTTTCCTCAATTTCGGATAGGACGGATTGAACACGCAGCACATGCGGTTCCGAACCTGCCAGCAAGGCAATCTCCTCGTTCAATTTCCTCATCTCTTGCACATGCTGAGCCGCTCGCTCCTTCTTGAGAGGACGATGAGCAGACTTATAGCTGACAAGGTCAGACAGTGAATCCATGCCGGTTTTGACGGCCTTTCCGATTAATATCATTACGTCTTTTTGCTTGCGCTCATCCGCATAAGCGCGATCAAGTTCCTCTTGTGCGACCCTGATTTGATTCAGCAGAAAACACTGCAGGACAAGTGGAATTGCAGCCAGAAGCGCAAGGCGGTGCCAAAGTTTCATGGGGAGCCTGCAGCCGACACGGACCGGTCAATCTCGAAATTGTAGTCTCTCTTTTTCAACTTTGTAGCCCATGCCTTTGACATTGAGAATGATTGACTCCGCTCCTTCTACATCAAGCTTCTTGCGCAGTCTCTTGATGGTTTGCCATACCGCTGCTTCCGATGCATCGGATTCGGAACTCCAAACATAAGCGAGCAAAGCTTCCGTATCGAAAAAGTGGTCGGCTCTACGCACGAGAAATTCAAGGACGGCAAACTCCTTGGGCAACAATTTCAACTTTACGCCCCTTCTGCGAACCACTTTAGCAGCCAAGTCGATTTCCAGCTCCCCGATGGTCAGGTTGCTCGGACAATAATTGGCCGGTCGCCGCAATAAGGCATTGATTCGCGATGACAGCTCACGAAAATCGAAAGGCTTGGTCAAGTAGTCATCGGCGCCGGATGAAAAACCTTCCACCCGAAAATCAACATCCGCCTTTCCCGTCAGCATCAACACAGGAGTGACACCGCCTAAATCACGAAATTTCTTCAAAACGTCGACGCCTGAAATGTCCGGTAACGTCCAATCAAGAATCGCTATGTCGTAAGAATAAAGTTTGAGTCGGTCGAATCCTTCATTACCCTCGATAACGTGCTCGACTACATGTTTCAGATTCTCCAGCTGCTCTTTGATCGACGCAGCCAGATATTGGTCATCCTCTATCAAAAGAATCTTGGCCATTGTGCTTTCCCGACGCGCTTGCCGATAGACCAAACGAATCTAACTTCCGGTCAATAATGACACAATCGAGAATATCTGCAAAGCTAGTTAAAGTGACGCGGAAAAACATATCAAGATGCAATTACTCCCCCGGCGCTTCCTGAATATAGCTCTTCTTGCAGTCACCTGCGCAAGCAGTTGCCTCCCGGCTTGGCCGACCCCGAAGAATACCTATCTGCACATCAGCCAGGCGCATCATGTACTCGGGCCGCTTGATCTTTTCGCGTCCACGGGCTTTTCAGTTGTGAAAATTGAGAAAATGGACTGCACTGCATATATTGACGCTAGACAGAAAGATCCGAATGTGACGCTCGTTTGCCCAAGGAGAAAAACTTACTTCCAGATACCGCTTTCAAAATTCGAATATGGTCTTGCTTCTACGCTGGACACCATTTCCGATATGGACTGGGATCCGAAGTTCTGGAAATTTTTCGCCAAGACGGAAGTCTGTGGATTCGCAGCAGACGAATACAGATATAGAGGCACGGTCGGAGTTTACGAACGCATCAACATGGCATATATCCCTGGCAAGAAAGGGGAAACGACTGTCAAATCCAGGGTAATTTGCTTGCAAACCCCCCAGGTAACGAAGGCATTTTGCGCTTTGCTCAAGAAATTAGAACACAACCCTGTACTGGGCGGCATACCGCTGAAGATGGAAACAGCCTACGCGATTGGTCGCCCACGCGATCAGCTCTCCACGATCAAGATTGCCGTCGAGCAACACGATGAGATGAAAGTCCCTAATTTGAATGGTTTTGCTAGAGCATCCACCTCTGCGCAGATTTTCTATGGACCAGCCAATGTCATCGACCTGCTTGGGAAATAGCAGAACCACCTGCAGGACGAGATTGAACAGCTAATTAATGCTTTGACCCAAAACTGTCATAAGAACGCCCTCTGAAAGCCCACCGCCAGCAATAACTTAGAGGCATCGGCGGCACGAGCCGACTCGACCAATTACAGGGACGGCAGGAGGATTTTCGACATGCTTACCAGAGCAGAAGCTACGCAGCAAGGAATGAAGTTTGCTGAGCAATGGGATGCGGAAAAGCATTCGGTTTGCCAGGACAGCATCAAAAACTTTGCTCAGGATCTCAATTCTTTGAACAGCCTGCCTGCACCGCAAAAAAACGCACTAAAATGGGCGGAATTGAGAGGCGCCACCGACGGATTGATCGCACGAAAGGTTCTGCCCGATCTCGATGTTGCCGATGACAAATCAAATCTGCGCAATTGCCGCGTTGTTGGTCTCACCGCCGAC
>JAIETE010000268.1 GCA_019745505.1 Candidatus Obscuribacterales bacterium
CGCTGAGGTTATTCAATAGCAGCTCAGGAAGTGCACCGTTATCGACGAGGCGCTCAGTCAGAGCGCGGGCTTGATTGAGTTTTTCTTCGTATGACGATTGGCTGCTTTCCAAATCGGCATCGACTTCGCTCAGAGTCGTTGAATTGACATTCTCAGTAACCTTATTTGCAAGCCTTTCGATATCTCTCATTAAAAGAGTTCCTCTATAGCATTAATATCTGGCAGGGCACGGTCAAAGTTTGCCAAAAATTCATGGAATATTAGTGACAATCCGATTGTCACCGGTTTTCCACATGCGGCTGCAAAAATTAGCGCCTCCCGTCCCACTGCGAGGTATTCAGACAAAATGATGCAAATACATCCCCTCTCACAGCCTACCCAGGCTGCGTCGCTTCAAGCGGACGAATCGAAAGTCCGTGAACCAAAGCCTGAAGTTGAAAGGTATCTCGATTGTATCGATAAGCACGCTGCGCTGAGGTCGCGCTTTCTAGCTCAATCTCTTGTGAGAGCGTGCAAACAGGCGGTAGAACGAGCTAAGAAAAGCAGCGAACACTCGACAGGTCCTAGTAATACAACGGTTAAGGAATTAGCAGTTGTTTTGACCTTTTTAATCGGGCTAGACCTGGGCGGAGCGAGTAGCGGAACGGAATTGCTTGACTTTCTCTTTCAAACATTTGCCGTTTTGGACAAACAATTACCTTCGCCCCCCTCGAGACAAATAGTAGAAAAACTTGGTGTATTCGCGCCCGAAAGCATCTGCGATCGTGTATGCGCTTCTGCAAAGAAGGAAGAATGCTTATCTCAGGCGGCGGTCGCCATACTCAGGCAAAACAAAATCTTCGAGACGAGCTTCCGTACTGACAAACTGAAAGTAGCTCTTTCAAATACTCCGGAGGCTATACATGCCCAGCTAGTGCTCAACCATCTCTCGGACGTTGCCGCATAAAGAGAACGCATCAAGCGGAATGACGATCTGACTATCCGCCTGGATTCTGAATGTTCAGCGACTCGAGTGCATCGTCAAACGAAACTCGATGATCCCCTGAGAATTTGAGGGCGCGAATGGCGTCGTCCAGGCTGACATGATTGTGCCTGAGGAAGAACTGGGCGCGCAATGCGGACAACAAGGTCGGCTCGTCAATGGCGCCGGCGACGACTAGCAGTTTGCCCAAAAGAGAAGGAAACAGCGTGAGAATCTCTCGCGCATAGTCAATATCCTTTGCGCTCACGTACTCGGACATTTGCAGAAGCTCACCCAAACGAATCGTGTCGGGCGCCGCATCCGGCGTGGCTTCCTCGGCCGCTTTCGGCTTGGTGCCGGTTTTCGCCACATAGTTCAACGTATCGGCGGCAGCGGCAATCGGCAAATCGCCCGAATTGACGGACTCTTGCAATTCAGCCGCCAGCTCAATCAATGACTGATCGACAAGACCGTGCTCGGCGAGCACTTCTCCCATTGGCTTGCTTTGGGTCAAACTGTGCTCCAGAGCATTCATCACATCTAATTCAGTGATTAAACCCGACAATAGAAGCATCTCTCCCAATTTGACTTTCTTGAGAGACTTGCGCTCATTGCTGTCCATTTTTTCGACAGCCAGCTTGGGAGTGTCAACAAGCGCTGCGTTTTTCGATTTGCGATTAGCAAGAATATCGACAGCCTCTTCATGGGTGATTTCGTGATCGCGCAAACGTCGCTGCAATTCGAGCGCAAGTGCTAGTCTTTGCTCCGAGATGATTCCATTAAGGCAAAGCATTCGGCCAAGCGGAATGCCTGTCTCATAACTCATTTCCTGAGTCTCATCCAATTGCGCTTGTGTGATGATTTCGCTTTCGACAAGCAAGGTTCCCAGACGGCTGGAACTCTGCAGCTTGCGTTCATAACCAGCCTTGTTCAATGCATCACCCAAAGAACGGCCTTCGGTCCGGCAAATTCGAAAAGCATCGGCTGCAATATCAATAGAGAGTTGTCCAGACCTTACCATCGATTGCATTTTGAGCACGTTCTCCAACTCGGTCATCGTCATGAGACCGGAAAGAACCAGTGTCTTGCCCAGTGGAATCCCCATCTTTGCTGCTTGAGTAGTCACTTCTGCAAGCTGAGCCGTGCCTATTACTCCAAACTGTAAGAGCAAATCCCCCAGTCTGGTTGTTTTAGTCAATTCCTTCATGCTCGCCTCGATGAAAACGGAAGCTTGATGTTGCTCGAATGCGGGTCAGTTCGCTGCTTGATATACACTATCCCCGCTTTACACCAAATTATGCGTAAAATTCGTGACAAGTATCAGTTAGTGTGAAACGGTGGAAAGAGCCGATTAGCCTAGGTCGCCCGCCGGAATTCTGCTATCGTAGTGTGGACGCCAGGCAGTGTGGAGAGGCGCAGGCAGCACGAAATCGCCTTTAGCCACCGAAGATGGCATTAGTCGCAAAGAGTCAAATGCAAAAATCCAAAGCATGACAGAATCAGCTGAAACTCAAACTAAGTCTCAATCAAATTCTGCAGAAGAATATTTTCTGAGGATTGTCGGTCAAATCTCGATCTGTGCCTTCCTTCTCCTGCTTTTGTTTTACGGAGTCTGCATTACAGGCGTTGTATTCAAAGAACCAGATATTGCATTTCTCCTAGGACAAGGGCGTTGGATTGTGGAGCACGGGCAAATTCCGGCGACAGACCCTTTTTCCTACACGACGCATTACCACCCGGTTCAGTACGTCATAGAAAAATGGCTGACTGAAGTGATTTTCTACAGTCTCGAGGCAAAAGTTGGCTTGACTGGGCTTTTGTTTGCCGACGGAATAATCCTGACGCTGGCATTTGCCATTATTCCTTACAGAATTGCTTATCTGTGCGGAATGCGTGGGGGTGCGTCGATGCGAATCGCGGCTTTGAGCTTGACCACATCAATGTGTCACCTGGCTGTTAGACCGGAAATATTCTCATTTTTGTTTACAGCAATATGGTTTGAAGTGATGGTACGGATGAATATTGCCACCTCCGGCAACACCAAGATCCGCTGGGACTTCGTCGCCATACTGGGTATTCTCATGTGCTTGTGGAGCAATCTCCACACTCTGTTCATGGTCGGAATCCTTATTCCAGGCTTCTATTCGGTATGTGCAATCGTCGAGCGCTTCTTGCCAGGCACAAAGGATAAACCCTTCAATTGGACCGCCCCGATAATCACGATGGTTTGCCTATTGGCCAGCCTGGTGAATCCTTATGGATTAGGGTTGTGGACCTACATTCCGAACGTCTTTGGGCCATTCAACGATACTAACAATGAGATGCAGCCGATCAAGCTGAGTAACGCTGCCAATCCCTTATTCATCCCATTCTACATTCTTCTGACAAGCGGACTCTTAGACCTCATAAAATCATTGCGCGTGCCGCTTCGTCAGGGCGATCTCTTCTTTCGCGGCTTGATCCCACTGGGAATTGCGGGCGGATTGAAAACCATTCGCTCAATTCCATTATGCGGACTCTTTCTTGTCTCCGGGCGCTCGCGCGTGATGGAAAACAACAAAACGGCAAGAAACGAGGGAAACCAAGAGAGTGGAACAGAAAACTCCGCCGAAACTTATCTGTCGAGGATGGCCAATCCATTTAATTATGGATGGGTAGCGACATGCCTCGCCATTGTTTGCTTTGGTATCTACATTTGCACCTTTGCGGTCGTTCCACAAGTGCCACAGGAAAGCGCTGCTTTTAAGCCCCCCTTCAAAGCCATTGAGTACATAGAGGCGCATCCCCCGAAGGGCAATCTGTTAAACGATCCCCATTTTGGCGCCACGATGATCTACAAAATGCGCAAGAATCCTCCTGTGTTCATAGACCCGCGCTATAACTTGTACGGCAACGAATTACTACAAAACTACTGGCATATGGTCAACGATGATCAGAACTGTGGTGAATTGCTGGACAAATACAAAATCGACTGGATATTCCTGCCTCCGAAAACCAAGCTGCAGGAGCGCCTGGCTAAAGACGAAAACTGGCAGCTGCTATACTCTGACAAGCACAGCTTCATCTATGCGCGGAACCAGAAGGAAACACAGTCTCCATGAGAATCATTGTCACAGGCGGCGCGGGCTTTTTCGGATCCGTTCTTGCGGAATATTTAGCCGATCACGGACATGAAACGATTGCTATAGACCGGCTGCCTGGAGAAAGTCCCAAATACAAGAGCATCCAAGTTGACATCACTGATGGTGCCAAACTCATGGAACAACTGGGCAGCCTCGGTGAAATAGACGGCATTGTCCATTGCGCGGCAATGCTTGCTCATGACAAAGAAAATCTCGATCGCCTCTGGGCTTCCAATGTAGACGGCACGAAAAACATTCTCGAATGCGCGCGACAGTTCAAGATAAAGCGAGTAGTCTTCATCTCAACAAATTGCGTATTCAGCACCGGCTTCGACAAACCGGTGGACGAATCAGTGCCGGTAAATCCCATAGAGAAGTACGGGGAAAGCAAATTAGCCGGGGAAAAGCTCTTTGCCGAATACAACGACATAAGTTCTCTCATTCTGCGCAGCCCGACTATCATGGCTGCCGGGCGGCTGGGACTGCTTTCAATATTGTTCGACTTTGTGATCGAAGGCCGCAAGCTCTATCTGGTCGGCGACGGGAACAACAGATATTCGTTCATTTACGCCGTAGATCTGGCAAATGCCTGCTTGCTGGCCTTGCAATCTAATCACACGGGCATCTATCACATCGGTTCAGACGATGTGCCTACGATGAAAGAAATGTATCGCGATCTGATGATCTATGCAGGCAAGAAGCCGCGCCTGTGGTGTATCCCGGAGGGACCGTCAGTACTGGCGATGAAAGTTCTGAACAAGTTGAACCTGTCACCACTCGGTCCCTATCATTACCGCATGCTGGCAGCCAATTTTGTCTTCGACAATTCGAAGTTGAAGCGCGATCTCAATTGGGCACCGACGCTGACCAACACTCAGATCTTGTGCGACGCTTACAAATACTATCAAGACAATTACGAGGCGATTAACAACGCGCACGGGGTGTCAGCGCACAAATCCAAGGCGAAAGCTGGCATCTTGAATCTCTTGCGCATTCTTTCCTGAGGCAATGCGGCGTCACTGCGGAGCACTGGTCTTAGCCGGTTCTTTCTTGCCTTCGTGATACTCTTCTTCTGTATTGATTTCCCAGAGATTATCTTTGGTTTTTACACCATTGACGATATTCTCCACTGCCACCATGGCTGTAAGCATCGAGTGATCTTGATTGTTGTATTTGTGCATACCGTTGCGACCGACCAGATACAAGTTCTCAAAACGGTCTATCCAGCGGCGCAGTTCGTCAAAGCGATCGTAAGTTCCAAAATATCCCGGATAGGTCTTGGGCATGTGTATGACCGTCCAGTCCTCAATATCGGCGCGATCAATCATACCTATGCGCTCCAGCTCCTCACCGGCAAATTTCGCGATAGTCTCTTTATCCCAGCTCCAAATTGGTTCCGTCTCGTCACAGAAGTACTCGAGCCCCAGCCACACCTTGTCCGGATTGGCGACCATATAGGGACTCCAGTTGTTGAAGATCTGCAGCCTGCCTAGTTTCACGTCCGGCTCTTGTATATAAATCCAATTATCAGAAACCAGCTTCCCAGCGGGATCGGACTCATCTTTGAGCGTCATCTTCTTGACCAGCAGTCCGACCGTGATGAAATCCCGATAGACAAGCCCTTCGCTGATTTCCTTTACGTCCGCAGGAACTTCGGTTCTCAGTCCGCGTACAAGGTCGCGCATAGGCATCGTCGAGAAGAAATAGTCTCCTTTGAAAAGACTTATTTCGCCTGTTTTCATATCCCGTGCTTCGATAGCAACGATGCGATTGCCCTCCACCAGCAAGTTCTGAACGGCAATTTCCATGTGGATTTCACCGCCACGTTCTTTGACTTGATCTGCGACGCATTCCCACATCTGCCCGGGACCGAATTTGGGATAGAGAAACTGTTCGATCAAAGATGTTTCCGTTTTCTTCTGACTGACGTCCGAATCGCCAAAATTGAACAGATTCTTGAAAAAATGGAAGAGAGCCTTCCAGAGCGAAAGTCCTTTGACACGCTGCGCGCCCCACGCCGCGCTGATTTTGTGACAGGGAACGCCCCAGACTTTCTCCGTGTATGACTTGAAAAATGTGAGATAGAGCTCTTTTCCAAAACGATTGGTGAGAAACTCTTCCAAGGTCTTCTCAGGCTTAACCGGAAATAGAGTAGCTTTCATGTAGCTCATTCCAACCCGGATCGTTTTGAGCAAGCCGAAATTCGAAAGTGTCTGAAGGCTCAAGCTGATTGGATAGGCGAACAGTTTACGCATGAAGTAAATGCGGGACTTACGATTGCGAATCAGCATGACGATGTCCGTCTTCTCCGGGTCCGGTGGGTTGGCGCTCGAAGAGACTGTTGTCGTGGCATTTCGGTAAGTGACCAGAGTATCTCCCTGTGTAGCCTGCATAGGCATTATTTCGAGCCACCATTGCATGACTCGGTCTGATTTGGAAAAGAAACGGTGCCCGCCGATGTCGATCCGATTACCTTTATGATTGACCGTTCGCGACAATCCGCCGATATAGTCGGTTTGCTCCAGCAATATCGGTTTTACATTGGTATGACGCTGCAACTCCAGCGCCGCCGTAAGCCCGGCAGGCCCCGCACCAATAATTACGGCGATCTGCTCTTGCTGTTTGTTTGTTTCTTCGCCGGATGAAGGCATCTATCAACACTATCGTCAGGCGGCACAAAATGGGAGGCCTGACCAGACTCGGGACTCACTAATTATTCTATATACATTGGCAAGCCTCTGACAGTGAGCAGGCAAATCAAGTGGTAGAGCAGAAATTCGCCAAGCGGTAGCAAGTACCCCAATAATCGCAAGGAAACAGAGGTATTTAAGGTGCCTTGGAATACCTGATCTAACTCACGATTTCAGCGGCTCAAAATCAAATTATCTTTCAGCTTAGACCTTCGACTTCAGCATCTGACTTCCACATACACTCCGATCACGCCGGAGGAAATCGCTTGCGTTCGTCATTCTGACAGGTCAAATTCCTGCAACGAATTCAGCGTGCTATAGGGCCGAAACTCCCGGCTCGAACACCCGGAAACTTTAGGAGCAAGACATTCGCAATCGTCATCAGTCAGTGCCGACTGATCTGCCAACAATTTCGCGACTCAAAGAATTTAGCCTTCAAACATCAGAGCAGCTACTGGTCTGACTCGTAAGTTAGCCTTGTTTTTATTCCAAAATTCTTCATTGCCAAAATGTCAACTATCTTTTCTAATAGAAGCCTATTCAAAACAAACAGCCTTGTGGGCTGCTTGAGTGAAACTGGTCTCGAGCCGAGGAAGACAAAGCAGAGTTTCCTCCACTTCGCTCCCCCGACCCGAGAGCCAATTTCGATCCAGGCAAGGGTCACGCAACCCGCACTTGTCGCACCGCTAGATTAACGACACGCGTCTTGCGTTTGCCTAGTTCTGGATCTTGGCGTAGTCCGCCGCGGCAGCGATGGTCATCCGGATGATTTCCACCATGTACGGCAGATTCAGGGCCGAAACCCTGTCGCCGCGCGTGTGGTAGTTCGGATCGAAGCCGTCGTCGGTGAACTCGATGCTGATCAGCACAGCCTTCCAGCCGTGGTCCTGGAACCCGGCGTGGTCGGACCGGTTGTCGACCGCGTGGTTGTGCGTGTCGACAACGTTCAAGTCCAGCTTGTACTGAGCCGCCGCGCGCACGCACGCCACCACCAGATCGTGAGAACCATTGCGGTCCTCGCCGTCATGGATGTCGACGCGGTTGCCCGGCTTGCCGCAGTAGCCGATCATGTCCATCTGGAAGACGCCGACGATGTCGGTCTTCGCAGCGGCGCACTGATCGCTGTACTTGTAGCTGCCGTACAGACCCTGCTCTTCGCCCGTGAAGTGGACGAAGCGGATCGTGTAGCCCAGCTTGTGGTCCTTCAGAGCGCGAGCGACTTCCATGACGCCGACGGTGCCGGAGGCATCGTCATCAGCGCCGGGAGCGACGTTCTCCACGGACCACGGCGAACCAACGGTCGAGTCGAGGTGCCCGGACACGATGACGACCTTCTTCGGGTCGACCGTGCCGAGAATCTCAGCCTCGATGTTGTAGTACGTCTTGCCGCGAACCTGATAAGGCACGCGCTTGACGGGGATGCCGAGGGCCTTGTAGTAGTCCTCGACATAGGCGAGCGCCAGCTCGAGATCCTTGGCGTAGCTGTTGCGCGACTTGATGGTCACGCTCTTGCCGCGGATGACCGAAGCCACTTCGCCCGAGAGGACGTTGAGGTGGTCGGTGATGCCGGCGATGGTGACGCCCTGATGAGCAGCCAGGATGCGCTTGTCCGGGGCCGGCAGATTGCTCGTGTCGATCTTGGGCTTCGGCAGGAAGCGCGCACGCTTCTCCTCAGCCGGATCGAACTTGCAGCCGCCGCGAGTGTCCTTGCCGTGGTGAACAGCGTGGAACTCGGAGCTGTCGGCACGGAGGTTGGCAGCATCGCCTTCATCGTGGCAGCCGCAGCCGGTGTCGCCATGGTTGTGACCGTCGCCGGTGCCATGGTTGTGACCCTGGTGCGAATTGGCATTGGGATCCTTGCGCAGAGCCATGCGAACGAGCACAGCAGCAAGCGCAATGAGACCCAGAATCGCGAAGATTACGGGATAACTCATAGTTGTTCTCCTTTCGCTGAACTTTCCGAAGACCTTTGCGAACGGTCGTCGAAAGAACAGTGAGTTAGATGGTTACAGTTGCGAATCTCATGACCGTTCCAGCCCATCGCTCTCCAAGAAGGCGAGCGCAGTACGCGTGTTCTAGCGGTGCGTATGTATTGGGGTTACGTGGAAAGAATTTCCTTGGACTGGTCAATGAGGGTTTAATGGACCTTCAGGCTAAGAATTCATGACCACACAAAGCAAATGAGTTGAGACTAATCACGCCCGTACAGAGCGTCCGCTTTGGGCTCTTTAAGAACGCTCGCAGCTAGCGCCAATCATCGGAGTCGAAAAAAACGACGGGTCTCAAGCGAAAACCGTCTTTCCATGAGACTTTCGGTAATTCAGCCCGAAAAGGAAGAAGCAAGAACGCCAAATATTCACGCGCTCCGGCTACGCACCAGCTTGTAAAAACACGCTTAGAATGGTGCTTTTACTACTATCGCAACCCGCGCAAATCGCAGCTCATCCAGACGGCAGGGAAGCAATGAGGCAGTGGCTGCTGCGCTAGTTTTGCGAGTGTCATGGCAAACTTTCGCGTGACAACCACGACCACCATTTTCTTGCCGTTGATCGCGCGAGCTGCGCAACTAAGTTGGCGGCTGGTGTGAGCGGTGCTTGTTATTTCAACTCTTGGTCCGCCAATCTCCGTCGTGCAGGGCCCGGAGCAAAGGGCTACAGAAGGGAGCGTTATCAGCCAGTGCGTCGCTCCTATTCAACATCGGCGCAATGTCTCGGCGAGCGGCGATACCCGGCCCCTCTTACGGGGTAAAGCGAAATAAGTGGCCTGTGTAGGGGCGCATGCAATGCGCCCAACAGGCACAATCGGCGCCGGCGGGTTAAGGCTGGCAAAGGATCAGGACTCAAGCGTGACTTCAGTATTTCGCAGACCCAACACAAGTATTCGCCTGGGCGAAATCTGCCTGCAGGCGGGCATGCTGACACAGGATCAGCTACAGGAAGCGATTCGCCATTCAAAAGGCAAGCGCCTTCAGATTGGACAGATTCTCGTCATGTGCGGATTCTTGACACCACGCGATCTGCAATCGGTTCTGACAGCCCAATCCATGATTCGAGACAAGTCGATAGACTTCAATCTGGCAATCCGTTGTCTGAAAATCGCCTTCAAAATGGGTTCCACCTTCAGCGAGGTTTTGGACAACCACGAAGAAGCGCCGACCAGAAAAGCTCCGACAGGCAGGCTTGGTGAGCTGCTCTTGGAGGCAGGTGTCCTTAGGTGGGAACAACTGTCGAAGGCAATGGAACAAAGCTTGCAGACCGGACTTCCGCTCGGCCGAATGCTGGTTTTACACCAGGTTTTGACAGACGCCGTTCTCAACGCTGTCCTCGACATCCAAGTGCGGCTGCGCGATGAGATGCTCTCACGCGATGAAGCAGTCAATGCAGTAAGGCTGGCGGCCGGCTTGCCATCCAGTTCGGCCGAAAGCGCCAATGTGGAAAAAACGCAGACAGACGGTCCTCGCAGGCGCGGCATCAGACTGGGCGAATTGCTTGTGTTGTCGGGTGTTCTGACTGAGACCGATGTTATGAACGCACTCGAGTGGGGGCTCGTAAACCAGCAGCCAATTGGCAATGTGCTAATCAATCGCGCGTTGATCACAAGCGAACTTCTGGAAGCTGCGCTCAAATTGCAAAAACTCGTCGACGAAAGCCAACTCGATGCTTTGAATGCAGCCGAATGCCTCGGACAAATTCACGAGTCGAAGGTTTCGCTGGAAGAGGCGATGGAAAATTCCAAGGTCGAGCGACCCGACATAAAACCCGCCTTGTCTTACGAAAAGCTTCTCACTCTGGCACGCGTCGTCAATCAGGAGGACATACAAGCAGCCTTCGATCTCAGCTCGAAAAGTCCACAAATCGTAGGCAAGGTGCTGGTACTGACAGGCTATTCGGATGCGCCGACAGTGCAAGCGACTTTAAGATGCTATCAACTCCTGGCCAAAGGCTGGATTTCGCAGGATGACGCAGTAGCGGCGCTGGATTATTGCCTCCACCACAGGCAGAACAAGAAAATCAATTTCGACCAGGCCGTGAAAGAACTTGGCTGGAGCCCGAACAAGCGTTTACGCATGGATGGAGAAGCAGCCGCAATTCCCGAACTGGTGTCGGAAAATCCTTCCTTGCCCACGGTAGAAGACGAGCTGGAAGGCGCAATCTCGGTCAACAAGCAGCCTGAGCAAAAGATCGAAGTCGAAAAACGGCGTAAATTCAGCGAAACGATTCTGCCTGAAGACGCCAAGGCGATGCAATTGGCTAATTTGGTCAAACAAGGCATTAGCGGACAAAAACCGGATGACTTTGACGAAGAGGAAGAAGCCTCGGATCAAAAAACCGCTCTCGCCAACGCCTTTGTGCGGCTTGCGCAGAGCTATTGCGACCAGGGTAATTATGTCGAAGCTCAGCAAGTCTTTGAGCGAATTCTCGTCAATAGACTCAATGAACTCGGTCCTAACAGCGTCGAGCTGACCACCGATTTGACCAATCTAGCCGCCGTTCTTTGCGTACAGGGGAAATTCAACCAGGCCGAGCCATTCATGAGGCGTGTCGTCTGGATATTGGAAAACGCCGAGGTGCCCGCGCCTCTGCGCCTGGCCGATGCATTGAGCATGCTGGGCGAAATCTATTTCCGTCAGGACAAGTTCGCCGAAGCTGAAGCCCCCGTCAGCAAAGCACTTAGCTTGCGCCAGGGCAATCTGCCAGCCGATCACACGGACATAGCCGATGCTCTTTCAAGCCAAGCCAAACTTATGCGCAAGACAGGTCGGGTCGCCGAAGCCGAAAAAATCTACGAAAAAGCGCAGCAAATTCTCAACAAGAAGAAAGATCAAGCCGCTGTGAGCAGCTAGAAAATTACCGGAAACACATTCATTTGAAACGCATTCTCTGAGTAGGAAAAACACCTAAATCGACTTTTACTACAAGTGTTAGTTGTAGTCGTCTTATGGCTTGTAGTAGTAATCCAAATAAGAGAAATAGCAGGCACTATCTTTTATCTGAAATCGTAGAATAGAATTCAAGTCGCTGTTCCGGGAAATGGAATTGATTTAAAACCGGCATCGGATTCGCCCAATTATCTCCAGCAAAGGTGAAGCAGATACAGCCAGAAATAAGGGTCTCAGTCAAGGCATGCTCATTCCGGCGGCATCGAAACCGGCATATTGCGGTAGTCTCACCAATACCGGAAGTAGCAAACCGATCAAAAAAAAAACCAATTTCAGATTTGAAATCGAGCTTAATTTTGGGGTAGAGGAAGCTTAATCCGTCGATTAGATCTCCTCTGATTTAAGGGGGTATCAAACATAACAGCACGTCTCTCATCGAAATTAAAATTGGGGTACCCAAGTCTTTAAGGCGGTGTCTTACCCAACCATAAATTTGGGGGACTTAAAACTCTCAATCGAGGACTGAGCGCCAAGCAATAAAGGGGTAGGCGGTACGGTGAACACTAGCGGGAGAAAATGGCACGAAGGAAGGCTAACAAGTGGATAAGATCTGACCAGGAACGACGGAATTCAATGAGCTAATGCCAACCCAAAAGCCAAGACGAATCTCAGCAGCCCAAAAGAGAACAGCAGTCAAGCAGACAGCAGCTGAGAAGTCACCGGCAAAGCGCAAGGCTGCCAAGCTGTTACAGATCGAGCGGCGCTGCTACGAAATATGGGACAAGATTTCCAAAGCGCGCGAGTCGGGAAACGAAAAGCGACAGGAAGAGCTGCTGCAAGAGTGCCGGAATTTATCCGAACAACTGGAAGAAGATAACTCTCTGCGCATCACGACCGATATTTCCCTGGCCAGCCTGCTATCGGCACAAGGAAAAAACGTAGCCTGCTCGGTGTATTTGAAAGCGGCTCTCGACAGGCTGAAAAAACATCACAAGAAGAGCTTTGAATTCTACGCAGACACCAATATTCATGGCAGCAATTGCTATCGCAACATGGCTCGCTACAAGGAAGCAGAGCGCTGCGGGACAGCGGCGCTGCGGGTCATCGACGCGCACAATCTGAAAAGGCGACGCTCGGAATGTCACGAAGCACTCTTCCTGTGCCGTTATACATTCGGCTGCGAGCAGATGGGCGCCGGCAAATTCGGACAGGCGGAGCAAACATTCGCCCGCGCACTGGAAAACATTCAGCCCGCCGCCTATCAACGCCGCTGGCGTGAGGGCATGTTGCGCTGCTGCATGGGTCTTTGCTT
>JAIETE010000321.1 GCA_019745505.1 Candidatus Obscuribacterales bacterium
GCCGTTGTGGACTCGACTGATTTTTGGGCGAGCATGGCACCCAGTCCTGAGCCGCCTGCCGGAGCCGGAGCGGGCGCAGACTCTTGTATCTGCGGGCTTTCCAGCCTTGGCAATTGAGTGCTCGACGTGCTCGCTTTATTGGCGACAAATTTGTGCGGATCTGGTGCCGCTGCCTGAGCTTGATGCTCTACTGAGGCAGCCACCAGAGCAGCTGTTTCGTCTTTGACATATTGAGAGATATCTTCGCCTTCTCGCTTGGAATACCACAGGTTCAAGCAGTGAATGAGCGTGCGGTCGAAGTCCGGAGAGTACGGTGCGGGCAAAAATATGATGCGCCCGCCTTTATCACCGGCGTATAAATGTGCAGAGATGCATTTCTTTGGTCCGGCGGTAGCCAGGACGTTGTATCCCTCTGTCAGGAAATCCGTACGAATGATTGTGCTCCATTCGACTCCCGGTTGAGCTAGATAGGAGGCGAATTCGGACTCATTGCCTTCGTCTGTAAGTTCAACGTTGCGTCCGTGCGAGACCGCGCTCATATGTCTGGTATTGCGTTCTGTCGATTTATCCGGAGCAAGGCTGAGCAGCCAGACGTAATTGTCCATAGCCGTTGTCTTACCTTGAATAAGGAAAGGCCGGCTGAGGAAATAAACCAGAATTCCGCCTTTTTCTAGAAACTTGACCAGTTGCTCGGTACGGCTGTTAATTTCGTCCGTGATCGCTTCCAAAAGGGCGTCATTTGTCGTGTTAACGGAGGTCAGACCTTCGGTTTGCGCTGCTTCGACCTGGCGGACCATGTCCGGGTCCCGGTCGAAAAGGTGCAATGTGCTCACCGGATTGACGATGATCGCAGTGTAGTAATCGAGCGGTTTGGCGCGCCCGGACGTAAGAAAAGACTCTTCGCCGAAGCCTGGGCAATTTAGCCTGAGAATCCTATCCTTCTCAATGGATTTCATTATTGGTACCTTTCATTCGCTCAGCACTGCCAAAGTAGAATCTTCTCAAGAGATCTTTACTGCTTACTCGATTCGTTATACCCACTAATTAAAAAGCGATCAAAGTCATATCGTTGCCAAGCATGACCGTCGCAGCTTTTCTTAATGTCAAGCCAAACTTCTGGGTGCAATAAGTTCCTCGAGTTCGACTTCATCCATGCTGTTCAGGACCAGGTCAGCGTGTGCAAAATCCTGGTGCCTAGTTGCCTGGCACGGAATAGCAATGCACATCATACCCGCTGCCTTTGCAGCACAAACCCCATTGAAGGTATCTTCAATTACCAGACACTCGGAAGGTTGAACTGCCAATCTTTCAGCGGCCAGAAGAAAAACGTCCGGCGCCGGTTTGCCGTTGGGCACTTCATCTCCCGAGCACAGGTGCCGGAAAAATTTGCGTATGCCTTTGAGCTCTACGACAAGCTCGATTGTCGGCATGGTAGCTGAAGATGCGATTACCGTCGGGACATTCAATCTGCGCGTCTCCTCGAGGGTGTCTAGCACCCCCGGCTGCATTTTCAACTGCTCGACGAAGAGCTGGTGCAGCGCCGCTTCTTTCTTGGCGACAAATTCCAGCGCGGTCATCTCGAGTCTGTGGCGCTCGATTAAGTGTTTTGCGCAGTCGAGATCTTTCATGCCGAGGAATTTGTGATTGTCCTCTTCCTGGAAAGTCAGCCCGAAGTCGCTGAGGAATCTTTGATAAGCAAGTAAGTGCAAGGGCTCGGAGTCGATGAGCACGCCGTCCATGTCGAACACTATCGCGCGGACACCCTTCAGATTCGATTTGCCCTGGGAGTTTGCAGACATTGATTGTTTCCCTTTTAGACGAAGCGAATATATCAAATGGGGACGGTGTGTATATCCCGTCCCCATCATCAAGTTTTTTTCTTTCAGTCAGCTGAAGCCGATTCGAATCTAGTGCGAATCGAGCTCATCGCCCAAGCTGAATGTCTCGAGGCTGAAGGGCTTTTCCCAGCCGTGGTTGATTGAGTTTCTGCCGCCGGAGTACGCTCCTTCTGCGGTTCCAACTACCATACCGAACGGAATGCCCATCAGTGAAGCCATGCCCAACGGAATCATGTGCTCTTTTCCACCGATGTTGTCAGCAAATTTTTCGGTAAATTCAACGCTGCGGGAGCCTGTGCGGCGCACGATGGCTACCGGAATACCGACTGCCATACCGCTGCCGATTGCAGCCATGCGCACAGGCAACATGAGAGCCTGTTTCGCCATGGTTCCTTCACTTTCCGCAAAAGCAGGAGTATTAAGGGTGAGGGCGAGAAGCGCCAATAATCCGATCTTCTTAATCACAACGTATCCTCCAAAGCTGGCCGTAGCGGGTTTTCCGCTTTCTGCTTCCGACTCCCTTGATTGGTGACTCTTGGTAACTAGGGGTCATAGTAAGCGTGAGACGAAGCCATAATAACATCGTATTAGTACAGACTCTGTTGGTGTACTGTAAAATCATGCCCGGCTGCAAAGGGCGCCGGACGGCTAAGTCGAGCCCTGTCTTTTTACATGAGCAATTCAAATTCCACATATCACCGCAAAGGCTTCGGCCTGAAAGACGAGATTCATGGCGAGCTGAAGGCTGCCTATGATTCAGCTTTGATTACCGAGCTGAGAGAAAACAACAATACTTTGGTTCGCTTCGGATTGACGATCAAGCTGGCATCAGCTTTCGGATTCTGCTGGGGGGTCGATCGCGCCGTATCGATGGCGTATGAAACCAGACGACACTTTCCGGACAAACGAATCTGGATTACCAACGAGATTATTCACAATCCTGTCGTCAATCAAAATTTACGTGAAATGAATATCGATTTTGTCGCGGTAAATGCCGACGGCACAAAGGATTTTTCGCATGTGAAGGAAGGTGAGGTAGTCATTCTTCCAGCCTTCGGCGCATCGGTAGAGGAGATGGAGCTTCTCGAGTCGAAAAAATGCGAAATAGTCGATACCACTTGTCCCTGGGTGTCGCGAGTTTGGAATCGTGTCGTTAAATATGAACAGAGTGAATTCACAGCGATTATTCACGGCAAATACAATCACGAAGAAACAATCGCGACTTCATCCAGAGCTCGTCACTATCTGATTGTGCAAAACTTGTCCGAAGCGAATTGGGTGTCTGAATATATTTTGAACGGCGGCAAGAAAGAAGAGTTTCTCGCTCGCTTCAAGTCGGCCCACTCTAAGGAATTTGATCCTGACGAGAGACTGTTGCGAATTGGTGTTGCCAATCAAACGACCATGCTCAAGGGTGAAACCGAGCAAATCGGAAAATTGTTCGAGCGAACGATGATGACGAAATATGGTCCTGAGAATTTGGACAAACATTTCCTCAGCCCCGGCGACACCATCTGTGATGCTACCCAGGAACGCCAGGATGCCATGCTGAACCTGGTGGAAGAAAAATTGGATCTCGTTCTGGTCATTGGTGGATTCAATTCATCCAATACCGGACATTTGCACGAAATCGCCGATCACAGAAAAATTCGCTCTTTCCACATAGACGGACCGTCATGCATTGGGCCGGGCAATCAGATAAAGCACAAACCGCAGAATTCGAGCGAATGTGTGATTGAGAAAGACTGGTTGCCCGACGGGGACTTGACCATAGGTGTTACAGCCGGCGCGTCCACTCCGGATCAGGTGGTGGCAGAGGTTCTCGAAGCAGTATTTGCGCTGCGTGGGGGCGGCAAGTGACCTCACAAGCAATCGCCGAGCAACTCGCATCTACTCCTTTCATGCAGGCCCTGCGCAGGCAGAAGTCAGATTACACGCCGGTTTGGCTTATGCGTCAGGCGGGGCGTTTTATGCCCGAGTATCGCCAGGTTCGCGCGAAGACCGGTTTTCTTGAACTCTGTCATAACCCTCAGCTTTGTGCCGAAGTGACGGTAATGGCTGTCGATCTTTTGAAAGTGGACGCCGCGATTATTTTCTCCGACATCTTGCTGCCTTTGCAGTCTCTTGGTTGTGGTCTGGAATTCGTCAAAGGCGATGGACCGGTCATCCACAATCCGGTGCGCAGTGTAGCCGATGTGGAAAAACTGCCCAAAATCAATTGCAGCGAGAGTCTTTCATATGTTCTGGAGGCGGTAAAAACGGCCCGCCGCGAACTTCCTGAGAATATTCCCCTGATCGGTTTTGCCGGAGCACCCTTTACTCTTGCATCCTATTTGATCGAGGGTGGCTCTTCGCGTAACTTCGAGAAAACCAAGCGCTTTATGTATACGGAAAGACGCGCCTGGGATATGCTCATGCAACATCTTTCACAGATAATCACGGACCATCTCAACAATCAGATCGAAGCCGGTGCGCAGGCAGTGCAGATCTTCGACAGCTGGGTCGGAAGCCTGGGGCAATCTGATTACACCGAATTCGTTCTGCCGCATGTGGCTCGCACTATATCCGGTATTAGAAAGGATGCTCCGGTGATTCATTTCGGCACCGGTACATCGTCTTTGCTCGAGCTGATGAGGCAAGCCGGCGGGGACGTCATCGGTGTGGATTGGAGAATTGAACTTGCCTCTGCCTGGCAGAAGATTGGCTACGACCGAGCTGTTCAAGGTAATCTGGACCCGGTGGTTCTCTTTGCCGACAAGAACGAAATAAAGAGGCGCGCGGAGAATATTCTCAATCAAACGGGCGGCAGGCCTGGTCATGTATTCAATCTCGGGCACGGCGTTCTGCCAGAAACTCCGTATGAGAACGTAAAATATCTGGTTGAAATCGTTCACGAACTCGGCAGCAAATGACTCCAGCAGCGAAAAAAGTTGTCATCATAGGCGGTGGCATATCGGGTCTGACGGCTGCTTTCAGATTGAGCAGGCTAAGCGCGGACAATCCGGTAGAGATATCGCTTATTGAAGCTGGTTCTCGCTTCGGTAATGTCATACAAACAGAGAGCGTGGATCAGTGCCTGATCGAGTGCGGACCAGACAACATGCTCACGGCGAAGCCATGGGGCGTTAACCTCATGAAAGAGCTGGGCATGGAAGAGCAGATTCTAGAAACAGACGAGACGAATCGCCGCGCATTCATCGCTGACGTCGATGGCTTGTTGCCTATGCCGGAAGGGTTCAGACTGATCGCTCCGGCCAATATAGCGGCCCTTGCCGCATCGCCCTGCTTGAGTATCTGGGGAAAACTGCGTGCCATTGCAGAGCCTCTGATTCCGCGCCATGAGCGAATGTCAGCGGGAGTTTTGCCTGAAGATTATGATGAGAGCTTAACCAGTTTCGTGACGCGCAGACTTGGCAAAGAAGCGCTCGAACGTTTGGCGCAGCCGCTATTCTCAGGCATTTACACCGCTGATCCCGATACGCTCAGTGTGCGTGCCACGATGCCGCAATTTCTCGAATATGAAGCCCAGTACGGCAGCGTCATTCGCGGACTAAAAGCCGGCGCTAAAAATGGAAGCCAAACCGAGGCCGTGAGATACAGCATGTTTATTGCGCCTGAAAGGGGCATGGGCTCACTTGTCGATGCCCTTCTAGAGCAGTTGCGGCACGACAAACGTGTTTCTCTAAGAACCGACATGCGTGTTTCAAGTCTCCATTTCAAGCAGGACGAGAAGCAGTGGCGTGTGGGGTTGGCTGATCAAAGCACTGTCGATGCGGATGCCATAGTATTGTGCTTACCTGCATATGGCGCGGCCAATTTGCTGAGAGATACGGATTCTCGGGTCAGTGAGTTATTGGCTTCGATCAAATATGCCTCGGCGGCGGTAATAAACTTTATCGTCGAGCGTGACAAAATCCTCCACCCACTAAACGGTTTCGGATTCGTCGTACCGGCGCAATTGAGGAAGAATATACTCGCCGGCAGTTTTTCCAGCGTCAAATTCAAGAGAAGGGCTCCGGAAAATCTGACGATTTTGAGAGCCTTTGTAGGTGGCGCTCTCTTCCCTGAAATGTTGGAACTTTCCGATGCTCGAATCCGTGATCTTGCTTTTGCCGACCTGAGTTTTTACCTTTCAATCGTTTCGCCAAAGCGGGGTTTGCCATACCGAGAAGCGATAGTCACTCGCTGGATTGACTCGATGCCGCAGTATCGCGTAGGGCACGGCAGTGTAGTTAGAGAAATTGAGCGCCGCGTTGATGGTCTTGCAGGTGCCTTTCTTTGTGGGGCTGCCTATGAAGGTGTAGGTATACCTGATTGCATTCGCAACGCCAATCAGGCGGCCGAAGCAGCGCATCGGTCGCTTTTCTCAGGCGTTTCACAAACAGCCATTTAATGATTATTCGTGGACCAGGACTGGGCAAAGAACCTTTGGTTCTATTCAAGCTATGATTGGAGTCCGATGGAAACTGTTGTCCGTAAAGATAAGGATGCCGCCAAGCGCCCGCCCAAGCAGAAGATTGCGACGGTGGACAGTGGCTGCAACCTGTGCGGCTCCTTTCGGCGCGCGCTCG
This sequence comes from Candidatus Obscuribacterales bacterium, assembly GCA_019745505.1. Taxonomy (GTDB): domain Bacteria; phylum Cyanobacteriota; class Vampirovibrionia; order Obscuribacterales; family Obscuribacteraceae; genus QKMZ01. The sequence goes on from JAIETE010000321.1 coordinate 6,410, forward strand.
TTACAAAAGGCAAAGAGCACGAGTATACCAATACAACCGACGATGTCTTCACCATAGTCAGTTGCACCGGCTGCCAGCTTGTGTATATGGACCCGCGACCTGACTTCAGGGAGCTGGGGACAATTTATCCGCCCAATTACTATTCATACAATCAGGATATTCTCAGGCGCAAAGCCAACCCTAAGTCCATTCTTAGTACTTTGCGCTATAAGGGCTTTCGGGCCAAAGTCGAGAAATCGCTCAAGCTGGCCGGGCTGGATGAGAAAAGCAAAGTCAAAATTCTGGATATCGGATGCGGCGACGGTCATTTGCTCAATCTTTATCGTGAAGCGCATGGTGAAAAGGTTGAAACGCACGGCGTTGATTTCAATCTGGAAGCAGTTGTTTTGGCATCAGCGGCCGGACATCTTACCTACAAAGGGCGCTTTGAAGATGCTGAGATGGGGGAAAACCAATTCGACCTGGTTGTAGCGAGCCATGTCATAGAACACGTGTCAGACCCGGTCTGGTTTACCGAGAAGGTATCGAGAGTATTGAAACCCGGAGGCGTTTTCTGGTTTGAAACTCCGAATATCGGATCAATCGATGCAAAATGGTTCAAAGATGGCCACTGGGGCGGCTATCACTTTCCGCGTCACTGGTTTTTCTTTACTCCAGATACAATAAAATTGTTAGCCGAGAAGACTCGCTTTACACTTGAATCAATCGACTTTGTCCCCAACGCTATTTTCTGGTTCTGGACCTTTCATAGCCTGATGGTGGGGAAAAGTGAGAAGCTCAGGCCGCTGGCCGATTTTCTCTTTCCGCCTGTCGATTTTCAAAAGGACTCGATTGCCAATTTTCTGAGAATCTGCCTTTTCTCGGTTGTTGACGTTTTGATTAAGCGCAAGACCGGGCAGACTTCAAATATGATCGTGGTTTTCAGGAAACCTCAGTTTTAGCCGAATGTTCATTGAGCTTGGATAAGACACCAGTACCAGGGTTAAACGAGACGCCTTCGGCTTCTAGCGTCGAAACTTTGACCATGCCGATTTGCCCGTCATGCGGCATGAAGTTGTCCGCTGGCACAGTTAAATGCCCGAATGACGGCACCGAGATGGTGTCCAATTTCAGAGCCGGCGATCGTCTCACAGAGAAATATGAGTTTCTCGAGTCAGTCGGCTCAGGCGGCATGGGGATCATATACAAGGCTAAACACCTTGCCCTCAACCAGATTGTCGCAATCAAGTTGCTCCATCCTCACCTGCTCAATGCCGACACGATCATGCGTTTTCAACGCGAGGCGCGCACAGCCAGTAAATTGCGCCACCCTAATCTGATTCAAGTTCAGGATGTCGGCACCACTGCTGACGGTCAACCCTTTATGGTCATGGATTTCGCCAGCGGCCGGTCTCTGTCGGACTTGATTAGAGAGAAGGGGCGGCTAACCGTAGAAGAGACCCTGGGATATTTCGTGCAGATTTGCAGCGGCCTGGCATACGCACATAATCAGAATATCTTGCATAGAGATTTGAAGCCCAGCAACGTAATGCTGGTCAAGGACGAGCATGGCGCGGTCACTGCCAAGATTCTAGACTTTGGAATCGCCAAGGTTCTGGAAGAAGGCGAAAATAAGGGTGCTACCCTGACGAAAACCGGCGATGTCTTCGGCAGTCCTCTCTACATGAGCCCGGAGCAAGGGGCCGGCGGGAATGTCGATCGGCGCTCCGATCTCTATTCGCTAGGTTGCATGCTCTATGAATGTCTGACCGGTACGACTCCTTTCATGGGTAAGAGCATCGTTGAGACTCTGATGGCCCATGCTCAGCAAAAGCCTCACAGTTTGAAGGAAGCAACCCTGGGCCTGGAATTCCCCAAGTCCCTGGAAGATGTAGTGATGAAATTGCTTGCGAAACTTCCGGATGAACGCTATCAATCCGTTCTTGAAGTTCGCGAAGACCTTCAGTCCATACAAGACTCCTGCTCAACCGAAGGGCAAGAGGAAGTCGTCACTAAAAGAGAGCTGCGCGACAAAGCCGGCGGCGAGAGCACCGTATTTGATGCCAAAGAGGGTAAATTATGGCAATCTGCCACTGGCAAGGACATAACCATTGTACTTCTCTCAGTCGCAGTGGCTGTGCTGATAGCCAAAGACTACTGGGTGTCTTTCGACACCACGCAACAAAGCCGGACCAAAGTTGATTTGGCCAACCCTTATCCGGTAGCTCTCGAGCCCGACCTGGCGATAACCAACAATGTGGTCATACGAAAGTTGGAAGAACATCCGAGCGAGGAATACTTCGAATTGCGGGACGGCGATGTGATGGATACGCATCTGTCCGTATTGAAGAATAATCAACGATTAAAGACGCTCGATTTTCAAGGAAATATGCTGGATGGGACCGGGCTCGTAGTAGCAAAAACAATTCCATTTCTCACCAAGCTGAATGTTTCCGCCAATCCATTAACCGATCGCGGAATTCTGGTGATCAGCCAGTTGAAACAGCTTAGAAATCTCGAGATCAAAGGTGTCGAGCTTTCTGATCTTGCGCTCTTGCATCTTGGAGAAATGAAAGGCTTGCTCAAATTAGAGATGGACGCCTGCACCTATAATGTAAAACATCTGGGAAGTCTGTCTAACATGCCTGCCCTGGAAGAGTTGAGCCTCAACGATCAAAAGAAACTGAGCGACAGAGCAATCAGCTTGCTCAGGCAGTTGCCGAATTTGCGAATGGTCGATGTGAGTGCTTCGAAGGTGACCGGCAAAGGTTTCGAACACCCGGACGAATACCCGCGTCTCGAGCATATTTGTTTGAAGGAGAATGATCTGACCGAAGAAGGATTTGAAGTGTTGGCACGATTGAAGAATCTCAAAGAGCTCGATCTCCGGCTTGCGAAATTCGACGAGCAGTGGTTCAAGCATTTCAGAAATCACCCCAAATTCGCAAAACTCAAAGTGGTTGGTGATGTCGATGTTGGTCGTATTCGCAGAATGATTCCACACCTGCAAATCACAACCGATTAAAAACAAAAATGCTGCACGCCGGCAGCATTGTTTCTCTTCATCAAAGAACGGCGCATGTTGAGTCAGACCGAGGGTCTGACTCTTTTGAATTTCAGTTCTTTCTCGGTGAAGCGCCGAATTACCGGAAGAACAAGCAACGCAACCAGAGTCCAACTCAGACAATGATAAATATGCCCGCCACTTGACAACTTAAACCTCATATTGAGGCTTGAAGATTAACATGCTCTCAGCTTATGCAGGTTTGCGGGCTGTCAAAGACATATTGGAAGTGGAACCGGTGATTGCTTTCAAAACTAGGTCCAGGAACGTAAATGCGGACACGAATATCAGGTTTCGCAGGCTGTTTTTCTGAAACTCGGTGGGCGGAAACAGGCGATCGGAAAGCCTGCTGAATACGCCTTCTCTGTCTCGATCGATGGCACCCAAAATGGAATGCATGGTCCAGTTCCAGAATGCCGGGGCCGGATGGAATTGCGTCTGCTGAACGGTAAAGCCACATTCTTCAATCAGTTTTTTCAGTGTCGCCGGGCTATAGAAAATCCAGTGCCTGGGAAAGTGATATCCGCCCCAGTGACGGTTTTTGAATAATCTGGCATCGGCAGCATCTATATTCGGTGTTTCGACAAGGAAGACTCCTCCGGGTTTCAGCACTTCGAAGGCTCGCTTTGCGAAAGCCTTAGGATCGGCAACATGCTCTATAACGTGCGTTGCGACCACGAGATCGAAGTAATTTTCGGGAATATCCGCTTCTTCGAAACGCCCCGCATAGACTGTATGACCTGCTTTTCTCGCCAGTTCCACGGCCTTTTCGTCGAAATCGACTCCGAAAGTCTCGACCTTTGCCTTTCTCACCTGTTTGTACCAATTGAGCGCGCGACCGTCCGCACACCCTATATCCAGCACCCTGAGCGTATCTGAGCCTCCACATGCTGAAAGAGCCTTTTCCAAACGACTGAGATAAACGTGCCGGCGAGCTTTATAGAGCAAAGAATCGGTATTCTCCGCAGCTTTCTGGCTGAGATGGTAGGCGTAATAGTCGCTTGGGTAGATGGTTGAGAGCTCGGATATATCGGGTCGAGGATTGAGGTAAACCAGACCGCAGTCGCTGCACTTGACCACGCGAAATACGTCCGATGTCGTATTTTTGTATTCGTGCTCGACTCCCTCGGTAACCAGCGTGGATGTGCTGCTGCCGCAGTTATTGCAAGAGACTTCAACTTTCTTGATTGCTGTTTTCATTGCACTTTGCATTGTTTGCAAAAGACGACTTAATTTGTCTTTCCGCCAGTCCAGCTACAATTTTTACGATAGCAGGCTTCAAGATTCAACTTATGGAGCCTGGCTTGCTGCATAATTCTATGAATGGTATCCCAGTAAGCGAAAAACATCCCTATGGCACGTAAGCAAGCGCCAGCGCAAGAAGAAAAGCAGAGCCGCTCAGGCTCATGGGTGCAGGTCGAAGGCGGCCCCATTCTGGCTTGCATCGATATGGGTACAAACTCGTTTCACATGATTGTTTGCCAGGCTAGTCCGGAGCGCGATCACTTCGAAGTAATTACCAAAGTAAAAGAAGCCGTGCCCTTTTTCAGAAGGTCGCTGACTGCTCATTACATTGACGAAGTGGCGCTCAATTCGGCGATTAGCATTCTGAAGATAATGCGCAAAAAGGCCTACGAAAAAGGGGCCGACAGCATCGTTGCTGTGGCCACCTCGGCCGTCCGAGAAGCGCGCAACGGCGCTGAAGTTTTGAGCAAAATCAAAGAAGAACTGGAAATCGATGCGCGCATGATTTCGGGCAAAGAAGAGGCGCGACTGATTTATCTCGGCGTCCTGTGGAGCATGCCTAAGCTGAAAGGGCAATTTGGAATTGTCGATATCGGCGGCGGCTCAACTGAAGTCATCATGGGGGACCGGCACGGTATCTCTTTTGCAGAGTCGTACAAGCTCGGCGCAGCAAGGCTGACGCAGCGCTTCTTCAAGAAAGGTCAGCCCACTCAAGAGACGTTGCGCGAATTGCATGATGAAGTCAGAGGGGTCTTGCGTCCCGCCGCAGCCAGGCTTGAAGAGCTGGGCGGCATGCAGCAACTCATAGGCACATCCGGCACAGTTCAATCGCTGGCCAAGATAGACCGTGTGCGACAGGGTAAACCTGGTCATGAATTGCACGGTTGGAGGATTTCGCAAAAACGATTGGAAGAGATCGTTCTTCTTATTGAAGAAAGTTCGATCAAGCAGGAGAAAATCAAAGGCGTCAGTTCCGACCGCAGCCAGACGATTTTGGCCGGCGCCATAGTTTTGCTCGAGGCGATGCGCTCCTTCAATGTTTCCGAAGTAATAGTCTGCTCTGCGGCACTGAGAGAAGGTTGTGTCGTAGACAGATTCTTGCAGACAGGATGGTTGGACGGCGGCTTGAAAGAGCATCGCGATCCTCGCTCCTCTTCTGTCCATCAATTGATGGACAAGTATCATGTTCCTTACGATCATGCCGAGCAGGTAGCAAAAATCGCTTCCGATATTTTCATTCAAACTCGCGGAATACTGCATGAATACACGTCCTATGTCGGACATCTTCTTTGGTCTGCTTCGATGTTGCACGACATCGGAATGTTTATCGGAAGAAATGGGCACCACAAACACTCGTATTATTTGATCAAACATTCCGGTCTGCTCGGGCACTCGGAAGAGGAAGTCGGCATCATCGCTGCGATTGCACGCTATCACAGAGGCAGCGAGCCGAAAGAGTCTCATGAAGCGTATTACACCGTAACTCCTGAGAATAGAAAAGTTCTCACGGATATGGCTGCAATCTTGCGTGTGGCCGAGGCTCTCGATCGCAGTCATAAGCAGGTCATTGAGCGGGTTACAGTGGCTATGCAGCCTTTTCAAAAAGGCGGTTATGAAAGAAAGCTGTTGTCGATTATCGTCAAACTAAAGCCCGGCGAAAATTGCTATTCGGAAAGCTGGGCATTGCTCGAAAAGAAAGAATTTTTCGAAAATCAGTTTCAAGTCCGTCTCAGTCTGCAGGTGCAGGCGGAAGCCGGCTATGCCGTCAAATCGAACAAGTAAACCAAGCCACAGGATATTCAATGAAGAAACTCGCTCTCGCGTCCATTCTCTTTGTTATCGCCGCGCCGGTGATGGCCGACAGCGATTCTGCGCCTGTCAACGAGAATCACGCCTCAGCAGGTAGCAATGCGTCCGATCTCTTGCGTCAGGGGCAATCTGCCTATCAGCAGAAGGATTACGCGCAGGCCGAAACCAACTGGAAAAAAGCAATCGAAATTGCTTCGAAGGATGGTGACAATAAGAGCAAAGCCGAGAGCATGTGCGGTTTGGCTATCGTCTACACCAAGCAGGCGCGCGTTGGTGATGCGAAAAAAGCGAGCGATGAAGCGATTCGATTTATCACCAGCACCTTTGGAGAGAGTGATCCGCGTTTGGGATTGCTGAGAAAGTTGTCGGAAGGAGCCTCCAGTGCTTGTGTGGCACCATCTGTCGACGAGAGCGGCGCGGACTGGATGAAGTACATGCAAGCAGGCACGGATGCT
>JAIETE010000304.1 GCA_019745505.1 Candidatus Obscuribacterales bacterium
AGAATTCTTTCCAGTGCAAATCTGCGAAACAGCATCAAGCCCGCAACCGTCTGGCAAATCGAGGTCCATCAGAATTACATCCGGTTTTAGGTCAGCAGCGGCAGAAATCGCGCCCGCGACTGTATCTGCCTCTCCAACAAGTCTTATCTCCTGCACGCCATCGAGAATTTTCCTAACTCCAATGCGAACGATCGGATGATCATCGACAACTAGTAGCGTTATAGGAGCTTTCTCATCGAAATTTTTTGGCATTAATCGGAGCTATACCGGATTGGATTTACTAGATCATCTCCGGCACAACGATCTCTGTCTGTAAGGCTTCCTACAAACAAAACGTAAGGACTTTCCTATTCATTTGTCAGCAAAAGCCTGACAAAGCTCGAAAGCCCCCAGCAGATCAATGTTAAAGTTCGATTCCGGGTGGAGAAACTAGGTCAACCAACCTTGCCCCATTGCATAACGTACAACATCGGAGCGAGATTGCAAACCGAGTTTTTGCATTGCTCGCAATTTGTAAGTATCGACAGACTTGTTTCCAATGTTCAACGCGTGTGCAATTTCCTTACTACTGTGCCCCTGCGCAATCATCTTCAGCACATCAGTTTCACGCTCACTGAGGGCAACATCAAGAGCTTTATCCGTTTGCTTCTTTCCGGTCCGCAATCCAATCGCAAGCTTCTCGGCGACTTGTGGATCAATATAGGTACCGCCGGCAGCAACACTTCTGATGCCATGAATAAGCTCTTGAGCAGGGGATCTCTTAATAACATAACCGGATGCCCCAGCTTCCAGCATTTGCCTGAGGTAGGCCGAGGACTCATGCACCGTCAGCACCAGAGTTCTTGACCGCGGGCACAACGTACACAATTGCTTCGTAACATCCACGCCGTTCATCCCCGGCATCGTGATGTCCAGAACGATTACGTCCGGCTGAAGTTCACTGCATAGCTCTAGAACCGACATCCCGTCTCCGGCCTCGCCGACAACACACAAATCGGGCTCAGCATTGATAAGTGCCTTTACACCGTCACGCAAGACGACGTGATCATCTGCGACGAATACTCTCCATTTAGAATTCATTGAGTTAGTTGCTCGCATCTTACCTTAGCAATGACGGTTGTACCCTTCCCGACTTCTGATTCGATTGAGAGTTCTCCTCCAGCCAGTACTGCTCTTTCTCTCATCCCTTCAATCCCAAGTCGAATCTCTTGATTTGAGGAGTTCAGGATTTCATCTACATCAAAACCACAACCATTGTCTTCAACAAGCAAGATAAGTTGTCCGCGATAGCCCTCAACGACAACATCGACATGACTGCACTTCGAGTGCTTCGCCACATTCGTGAGCGCTTCTTGCACAATCCTGTATAAATTGGCATCAATTAGAGGTCCCAGAGAAATATTCTTGTGAATGGAATTTTGATAATCGGCATCAATTCCGTAACGTGCGGCAAAATGCTCTACATAGGCTGCAATAGAAGGAAGCAAACCAGCATCATCCAATGATGCCGGACGCAATTCCAGTGCCAAATAGTGCACTCTCTGTGCCGTATCCGAAGTTAGCTGCTCAAGATCAGCAATTCGATCCATAAGAGAAACATTAGTCTTCAGGTCTTCTTTCAACCTGTTGAGTCCTATACCCAGTGCGGCAAGATTTTGCCCGAGCGTGTCATGCAAATCTCGAGCGATTCTCCTGCGCTCACCTTCTTGAGCGGCAACGATATTCAGCAGGTCGGAACTCGGTACTTCGATTGTCGAAACCTCAAAGATTTGAACCTATCATTACGCTCCGGAACGGCAATCAAAATTTGACATCTGAGACTTCTGTCCGGGCATGATTTGATACCTATAACTTTAATACTAATCAGCCGCCAGGACAACCTCACTAATCTTCAATATGCTCGGATGAGAAAATTACGCCCGGCGGCAATATCACTAAGACCCGGCCGATTTCAATGATGACACCGCTTTTAGTGGCACTCTTCATTGTGCCACGCTTGAATTGCCGGCGAGCTCAAAACTCATCCCGTGGAGATCTTTGAGCATCAATAGCGTACAATCTCGTTTGATAAGACGAGAGGAGGATTATTGTGCCGCACATTATAGTAAAACTCTGGCCAGGCAGCTCGGAAGAGCAAAAAACGAAGCTGGCAGATCAAATCGTGAAGATTGCAGCGGACACTCTCGGCAAAGGTGAAACCTACTTTTCAGTGGCGTTTGAAGAAATTGACTCGAATGAGTGGGCAGAAAAGGTCTACAAGCCGGAAATCAAGGACAGATGGGATGATCTGTACGTAAAACCTGGATACGAGATGTAGCAAGACGGCAAAGCATAAGGCTCAGCAAGCATCAGTCTGCGAATTAAATAGACAGAAGGCTCAGGGCGGGACAAACTATAGGGTTTCTCCTAGTCACAGACAAGCGTGTATTTGATTAGAATCGAAGAAAAATTCGGGGTACTGGCTGTGCACGAAATCTTTGGCGGAATTCTTGTGCTCTCTTTCATGATCTTACTCTCCGGAATTAAGATTGTAAGAGAGCACGATCGCTTGGTCATTTTTCGATTCGGAAAAATAATTGGGCATAGAGGCCCCGGCATGCAAATGGTCGTCCCATTGATAGACCGCTCTCTCAGCGTTGATACGCGCATCACCGCGTCATCGACACCTCGAGTCGAGACAACGACAATGGACAAGATTCCCGTATGCCTTTCTGCCTTGTGCCGGTTTCACATAACAGACCCGGTAAGAGCGGTCGCCAAAGTAGATGATCCGATCGCGCACACAATGGAAACAATGCATACAGTTCTGAGAAGTGTAGTCAGCGAGCATACGGCACACGATATCGTAGCCAACGAAATGGAATTGAACTCAGCCCTCAAACGAACCCTCAGCAAGCATACCCGGAGCTGGGGTGTGCGGGTAAAATCCGTCGAGATCAAAGAACTAGCCGTGAGCCCAGCCACGACAGAATCGAAGAACAGCTAAAAGTGAAGACAATTCTACTTAGAGCTACGAGCTATGGATAACACTCTCAAAATAGGCAACATAGTCCTTGCGATAATTATCACATCCTCAGCGTCGGTAAGTGCTGCACCTTTGCTGGAAGCTGCACCTTTGCTGGAAATCAGAGCAGGCAAAGACAATCCCAAAGGAAGTCTGGCGCAGCGTCCTTCAGGCTCACAAAGCGAAGCCAGCAGCGCCCCGAACGCACGCCTCTTCAAGGAAGAGAAGATAAGGCGAGACGAACATTTGAGCATTTTGCTCGACACCTGGGCAAGGAACTATGCAGCCAGCCTGAAGCCTGCGTTAGAAAAGGCATGGTCTGCCCCTGAGCATAAGGGTTCGCTTGTCACAAAGCGAAAAATAACCCTCGATAGGTCCGGGCGAATTGTAGAGAAAAAGGTAATACAAAACAGCGGAACGATGAAGGAAGATCAGTCTGTCGATAACTTGCTCAACTCATTCTCCTTTTTCGCCTTGCGCCCAGAAGTCGAGAAATTAGATTTGAACATGTCATTCATATCAAACGGCTCCATGCATATGGTTGATGTGAGCACGCCAGCGAGACATGACGCTGCTGCATTGGCAGAAAGACTACGAGCAACACACAAACAATCAGATGTCGATTTCGGACCCTATATGGCTGGACTCCAACGCAGAATAAAAACCGCTTGGTCACCTCCAAAGGGTTATGAAAGTAAGCGCGTAGTCGTTATATTCAAGGTACATGCAGGTGGAGAGATGACTCACCTCAGATTGGACCAGTCTTCCGGAGTAGCTATAGCCGATCAAGCGGCATTGAAGGCGATAGAAAACGCAGCGCCTTTCAGACAGTTGCCCAAAGGAGCCCCATCGGAAATCGATATACAATTTACATTTGACCACAACCTTTTCAGCGGCAAGAGTAGCGGCGCTGGCGCAAACGACCAAGTCCATGAAGCGCGTAGCGGATGAATCTAGTGGCGCCCCAACTGGTATTCCAGCTGCTCCTTCATCTGCTGTGCCAGTTCAGACTTGCGCACCTTTGCTAAAAGACTGGAATCGACAGAGGGGTCAAGAAAACATCGAGAGACGTCCGCAAGACTGATATCGGATAAGCGATCTGCAACGAAGATTTCATCGCCTGTTTCAATCTCGCCCTCTTCCAGCACCGATAAATAGAAGCCCCACTTGCCGCTTTTGTAAAAGCGTTTCACTATAGTGGGATCTCCAAACCTAATTCCCAGTTTGAAACACGGCATCCTCGGCTGTGTTACAGCAAACATAGCCGATCCTATTTTCATGCGGTCGCCGATGCAAACATTGTTCTCGTCAAAGCCTTCGACCGTGAGATTCTCTCCAAAAACTCCCCACTCCAGATTTGAGTTTGAAAGTTCAGTCTTCCAGTAGTCATACTGCTCGAGGGGATAGGCATATACGGCTTTGTCCGGTCCGCCATGAACCGTCAAATCAGCCTGCGCGTCTCCTTCCAGATTCAAACGGCGCACTTTCACTTTGCCTGAGACTGGCTTCTTGAAGATGCCTGTCTCAATTTTGTTGCCATTGAAGTTCACAATGGTCGGCAGACTGACATTGACTTGCAATACCGATGGAACTTTCAAGCACGCCTCCTTTGCAACCAGCGTTAATACGCACAATTCGAAATAGGAATAGACTTCGGACTCCGATGCCGATTGCTGCGTTGCAGCATCGCATCACAATGCAGAGAGGATAGCAACATGTCTAATATTGATTCAAAAACCTCAAATGATAAGGTTTATTACCGTTCCACTGAAATAGAAGGACTGAAGGTTTTTTATCGAGAGGCGGGTCGGAAAAACGCACCAGCGGTTCTCTTACTGCATGGATTCCCAACATCTTCGCATATGTTTCGCAATTTAATTCCGAAACTGGCAAATGACTATCATGTCATAGCGCCGGATTTTCCAGGCTTTGGTCTTAGCGCAATGCCCGGTGTTTCTGAATTCGAGTACAGTTTCGACAATCTAGCGCGAATCACTTTTAAGTTCATTGAAAGTCTCAACCTGAAGAAACTCTCTCTTTATGTTATGGATTATGGTGCACCAGTTGGTTATCGCATCGCGTCCGAGCATCCTGAGCTGATTCAGTCGTTAATAGTCCAGAACGCAAATGCTTACGACGAAGGACTCGACAATGATTTCTGGAAGCCTATCAAAAAATATTGGAGCGACAAATCCAAAGAAAACGGGGACGCGCTAAAAGCTCTCTGCCAGTTGTCCGCGACTCAGTGGCAGTATCACACAGGTGTTCGCGATGTCGAAGCAATCAGCCCGGATACTTGGATTCACGATCAAGTCGGACTTGATAGACCTGGCAACAATGACATACAAATTGAGCTGTTCTACAGCTATGGCTCGAACCCGCCACTCTATCCAAGCTGGCAAAAATATTTTCGCGACCATCAGCCGCCTATGCTAATTGTATGGGGCAAGAACGATCAGATCTTCCCTCCGGCAGGCGCTGAGCCATACAAGAAGGATCTTAAAAACCTGGAGTATCACTTGCTCGATACCGGGCATTTTGCATTGGAAGAAGACGGAGATCAAATCGCAACTTTGATGCTTGCGTTTCTCAAAAGAGTGCTTCCTGCAGCAGTGAGCGCGAAGAACTAGAGTACAACTCTAAACGTGACGAGGAAAATCGCAGGGTTTCTCCTCGTCACAGACGAGGTCTAGCTTAGCAATAAATTTCGACATCAAGTATAGTGGTTATAGCGCCGATTTGAGACAACTCAGCTTGCGGGCGCTCTAAAGATTCAGCTAAAGCGAGGTACTTTTATGGCTATCCATGTCTATGCTTACGCGCCCAGTGATTCCGAGCGCAAAAAAATCTCACGGGAAGAACAGTTGTTTTGCGACAATCTCCAGCTCCTGCTCGAACACTCGCAAAACATCCTCGACAGCAGTGAATACTTCTTCTGTCCACTCTCATTTGCCTGGTGCTCGCTACTCTACCTGGGCAGCAGTGGCCCGCTGAGCCTCGGACAGCTGATCTTGGGGTGGGAAGATGGGATACTCCTTGAGCCATGCCCTGATTGTGGCGGCAAGGTACTGGTAACAACCTATGGTGGTTCAATCCTTTCCGGAAGCAACGGTTGGGGTGGATTTTGCATGGGCTGTAGCAGCTACAAGTCGCACCGCGGTTCTGTTCACAAGCCATTCAGCAAACGCGCCGAATTTGCCTCCGCAATGAGGAAAAAATTTCCAGAGAAAAGGTCCTATTGGGAAGAATATGATGTACAGGCTTTTTCCTGGGGAGGCAAAGGCTTCCAACCAGCACGAAAGAAACGGCTAATCGTCGAGAAAACTTACGAGTCGACAGGTGAAGCAATGACTCTCGAAGTTCTCGTGCGGGAGCTCAAAAGTAGCAACATCCGAATTTAGCAAATTTGCTCCGCCAAATTGAACGAAACCCGGTTTTAGAATTGTTCTGATCTTGCTTCAAAGCATGAAGCGATCGCTTTTTGGATCATTCCGACTACGGATTTATTTTCGAATCCAACGTGGTACCTTCATTGTATGCCGCTAAAGGAACCCGAGAGAATAATTTGAAACGTCCAAACACCATTGAAAAATCAAGCCACCGAGGGCCCAATGCCATTCTTGGACTTAACCATTATTTGTCGGCTGCTATCCTCGTTATCCTCGGGTTCTCTATACAGAGTGCTTGTGCAAACGACCTTGAAGGAAAAGGTCTATATCGGATGTCGGTTCCCGTGAGTACTCAGAAAAGGGCGCTGACGATGTCGAAAGAGGCTGCAGAAGAGCAGTTCAAAAAAAACACCAACAGCTTTGCGAAGTTGAGTTCGGAATTTGAGCAGCGGGTCCAGCAGCATCTGCAGTTAGCTGGTACATATGACTTTGAGACATTTAGAAAGAACGATGATGAACTGAATGGGCTCTTCGATCGAATGGATGCCACTTATCTGGATATGCGAATTATGGCGGAGCATCTCGGCTTGTCGACATCATATGCAGAGACACTAAAGGACAGCCTTCAGAAGTCCAAAATGTTCATGTACAAGAGCTCAAGTATTTTCTATCTTTGTTTCGGGCGGCCGCTGCAATCGGCTCAGTGCGCGAAACTCAGCCTGAGCCTCGCGCAATGTCGAGCCGATCAAAAGTTGTACGAGTCGGAAATGTACTTTTATCTTGGATCAGCTTATTGCTGGGCCGGTGATTACAAGGCAGCCGAAGAGAATTTGCAGCGCGCCCTCGAGCCAGTGCGCAACCGTCCTGCTACCCAGGTGAAACCAGGCGAAAGTGTCGATATTGCAGGGCACAATCCATTTGCATCGCACTATCTAGGTTCCGTATATATTGCAGAAAAAAACAATTCCAAAGCGATCGACTTACTCACAAGCACTAGAGAGAAAGCCTCTGGTGATGAAGTTAGAGGAAACGCGGATGCACTCCTGGCCCTGGCGTATTCGCTCGAAAATAAGAAAGAACTCGCTCAACGTCACATTCGTTTTGCGCAAAAGTCACTAGACAATAAGGCCGGGCAGGTGTTTCCCTCGCTCGCAAAAGAATCACTGGGGATAGTGGCAGCTCTGCAAGGAAACTACCAGTTAGCTGAACGGAAGCTTACTGAAGCACTTCCTGGACTGCAAGACTCGCCGTTGAACCTCGGCAATCGGCTTGAAGCTGCGCAGGCGTCGTTGTGGAGATCCTATTGTCGCGACAAGCTAGGCAACAAGGCCGGCGCTCAAGAAGACAGACAGTATGCAATGAACTTCGCCGACGAGGCACCGCATCTGATGACGGTATCACACCTGCTCGATAAACTTTTTGCAAAGAAGCAAGTTGCTCAAGCTGGAGAGCGCGTTGGTGATAAGTGGGCTATCGTTGTCGGCATTGGAAATTTTTCTGATCCAGGCGTGCCAAAACTTCTTTACTCGAAGAAGGATGTCGACGATATAACAGACTTTCTTTTGAAGAAGGCGGGATTCAAGCCGGACCACGTGAAGACGCTTCTTGATTCGAACGCTACGAAAACGAATCTTATTGAATGTCTCTCTGGTTCATGGCTTCCGGGGGTGACGAAACCGGGGGATGTCGTATTCCTTTTTATCACAACGCACGGAACTCCGACATACAAGGAAATTGGAGCCATGAATTCAGTGGTTACCTACGACACAAAGCTGGATCAACTATTTGAAACATCGATTCCAATGCAAAGCATCGTAAGAATGTTACGAAGCAATCTCAACAAGCGCCACACTTTCGTCGTTCTTGATGCCTGCTACGCAGGTGGTCTAGGCGCGCCTGGAAAGGAGGCTCTATCCAGCGCCAATGTTAATCCGGATTTACTGTTGAATTCCAACTATCAACTACTGCTCAGCTCCAGTGAAGACACCGAACGTTCATGGGAATCCAAACGCTATAAAAACAGCATTTTTACTCGTCAGTTAATAGATGCGCTCGAGCGGTGTCCGCGATACGAAGATTTTCACTCCCTTTTCTGCGAGATTCGAAAAAAGGTCTTTGAAGAGGTATCGGCTGACTACAAAGGAATTACGCAGACACCCAAACTATCAGGGCTCTGGTCGGGAAAGGGGCTGATGAGTCCTGAGGGACTCGTGCGCCAAACCACCCGATAACCACAAGGTATTGCGCGAGCGCTCATTTGAGCTTGACTTGGTTGCAATTTTCGTAGACTTAATCTATAAGGGAATAGGAATTCCCTGGTAGACACTGGCCCCGGCATGTCAACAGAAATTTAATTCCCAAGGCCACTGATCAAACGCTGTGCAGTACTATCCTGGTGGGTACACAGTGAAATTCTCCGACAACTTAGGCTCGCCTGATACTTACTTCAAACTCCTTGCAGAGACGATTCCGCACCTCGTTTGGACTACAGATCAAAACGGCGAGGCCGATTATTTCAATCAACGATGGTACATCTATACAGGCTGTGCGCCCGGCGAGTCGTTTGGGCATGATTGGCAAAAGTGGATACACGACGATGACCTTCAGCGCTGTTTAGCAAATTGGAAATCCGCCCTTGAAAGCGGAGAAGGCTACGAAAATGAGTATCGCATTCGCCGGCACGATGGCGCTTACCTTTGGCATTTGGCACGCGCCATGCCTGTTCGAGACGAAAGTGGCGACGTAGTTAAGTGGTTTGGTACTAGCACCGATGTCCATACTCACAAAACACTTTTGGACGAACGCGAGGCACTTACAACAGCTATAGCTCATGATTTGAAATCGCCTCTTGTCGGTACGAATCTAATCCTAGATATGCTTGCCTCCAAGAAGCTCGGTGAACTCAACGAGAAACAGCACGAGCTAGTTACTCAGATTCTCGCCAGCAACAAGAAAATGCTCACGCTTTTGCAAAGTCTTTTGGATTTTTATCGCGAGGATTTAAACACGCACAATCTCACAATGAAGAGCTTTGATTTGACGGCACTGGCGTTGGATTGTGTAAGTGACATGCAAGTTCAGGCAGAATCGCGAGGTATTAAATTGCGGCTGCACAGCGAAATTAGAGACTGTTTTGTCCCTTTTGATCCTTTAGCGATCAGGCGTGTTTTGCAAAATCTTTTGGATAACGCGATTAAGTTTAGTCCTGAGGGAGGCGAAGTTAAGGTACATCTGTCGCGACGCGGCGATAATTTCGAATTAGTCGTTGAGGATTTTGGTGCAGGCATTGAACCAGAACTTTGCTCACGCCTTTTCAACCCCTTTACACAGGGCGCAAATGGGCGCCGCTACAGATTGGGCTCCGGACTGGGACTTTATCTGAGTCGTCAAATAATTGAAGCATATAAAGGTACCATTTGTTGTGAAAGCGAGCTGGGTGCTGGATCGAAATTTATCGTGAGGCTTCCTGCTAAGGCGAAAATTTAATAGTCGATTGTGAAGCAGGGACAATTTATAGCTTTTAGAAAGACAGGCACCACTACATGCGGTGCCTGTCGCTGACGTTAGCCCTAGGAAGTGGTTTTTCCGAAACACAGTCAATTACATCAACTAAAAAGATGCATTACTGCTATCCCTTAATCCAAATTTTTGACCTTGTCGGAGACCACGCCATCAGGCCGAGTTCCGGTATCTATGAGGTTTTCATTCATTTCAGATACCATTTTCATTATGGTAAATTTGCGGCTCAAGTCAAAGTTCGTTAACCAAATTTTCAAGATTTCGCATCGCCAAACTGCAACATACTCGGGTTGACTTCGCAGCTATACAGGCTGGTTTACGTAGAACCGAAGATGAAAAAAAAGACGCCGGAACTGTATCAGGCGCCGAGAAAAGTCTAACTTATGATTCTCCAGCCCGGCAGCCTCAGACGCTCTGAGGCTGCCACTTTTAGCTGTTTTCCAGCCCGAAAGGCTGGAAATATCATGCAATGGAATTATTCAAATTTTACTCTCGTCAAAACTGCGCAAACCCTCCATAGTGCAAGAATCTGGGCTATCAAAACGAAGGTAAATTGAACCTTCCAATAACTTTTATACAAAAACTTTTTCGCCTCGTCAACGGGTCGCGCCGTTTTTTTAGATCTCGAAAAACCCCTACCTAGCTGCATTTGCGGGCACATAAAATTTCGCATTGTCGAAAATGTTCAAAAATTGTGGCTTTTCAAAAACCTTAAAAATAACCGCTCTGCGATTCTCATTCAGAATGACTGCATTTGAGCGGTTGAATATCGGACCAAGAAAGGGAAATCCGAGCGGCTTTGCATTGGCAGATTCCCGGACCTGTCAATAGAGCAAGCGCGAATGAAGGCGCAGGAATTCCAGTCGCAATTGTCGGTTGGGCTAACCACAAAGACATTAAAACCACTATGCTGGTCTATGCGCACACCGCAAAAAACGCAGAGCGTGATGCTAAGGCAAGGGCTCAGCAAACGCTTATAAAGGGCAGCAAACAGCGTCTAAATGTGGTTCCTTTCGAAAGAAAAGAGCTGCCTAAATCATAACAATGAAACTCATTTCGGCTTCGTGCGAAGCATCTGCTCGTCTGTGCTCCAGACGGAGTTCAACGCTTCGGAAAAGACGACATTGATTGTGACAGGTTGCGTCCGTTTGTTGCCTTGCGAAAAACACCAACTGTCGACTTTGTTGTTATTTAGGTGAATCACGACATTAGGAATTTGATCGACACAACACCTGAAATCCAGTGAGAAACAGTACTCATCTGGACGAGAAACCGGCTCACCAGCACCTCTCATGTTACCCAAGTGACCAACTAGCTCTTCACGAGACATGCCTATTAGGTTGAAATCATTCAAAAATCGGCCGAACATGGCTCGTCTACTAATGGGCCGAGCGTGACCATTTTTCCAATAGCCCGCATCAAATTTACCTTGATCCAGAACGACTGTTTTGAGTAATCGTCCCGGCGCTATTTCACGGTAGAAAATAGACTGTCCGCCTTCATTCTTCTCACCTGCATCCTGTACCGGCTCCCCAAGCATATTGATATGAACCACTTTTCCAATCTTAGGAACATAGCATGCCATTTTTCCATTGCTCTCAAGAAAATTGAAAAAGTACCCCTTCGGCAAGGTGGCGAGGATTTCGTTCTTCACTGAGATAAGTTTCTGCTGCTCTCCTTCGTTTTCTACAGCGATGTAGAACCAAGGAGAATTCGCAAACCAATGACCAGGGGAATCCAATGAGGAAAAATCATATACGGGTTGCGGGGAGAGCTGTCGATATTTTGGCTCAATTACGAATTGGAACTTTCGATTTACGACACCAAACCTTGGCGGCTGGTCTCCAACTTTGCTAGCAACTGCAAAGTCACCGTAGAACTCCTGCACCTCAAGATTCGGGGGAGACACTACAGTACCTTTGCGATTAATAACAACTCTCTTCGGAGCCTTCGAGCCACCGTTTAAACGCGTAACGGACGCGACTCCCTTCATGAAGGGTCCTGCATTTTCAAAACCCTCCTTAATGACAAACGTTCCAGTCGAATCAATATAGCCTTCAATTGCGCCACGACGTGTACTAGCTCCAAAGGCAGCCAATCCTTCGCTGAAATACAACCTCTGCGCTTCCAGGACATGCTTGTACGGAGTCTTAACAAGTTTGTGATTTAAGCAATCAAAAACGTAGAGACCCTCCTCCCCGGAGGTAGCAAGCACATTATCACTGACGAAAGCTTTGCCATCCGCTACTTTGCCAATAAATCCATAGACGGCTGGAAGTATTATTTTTCCATTCGCATCGCAGAGTCCAAACTTCTGAGAACTCCTGAAGCGAAACATAGCATCGTTAGGTAACACCGCAAGAGGCAGATCTCGAATTCGCTCTGCCTTTTCCCCAAGCCAAAAGACTTGCATAAGATCACAGCCTTGAGGCAGTGTTACCTTTAACTCCTTTCCATCGCTGTTAAACAATCGCCGATCATTACCGTATTCAAAACGATCTTCTTCATTTCGACTTAGAGCCAAAAAGATTCCATTACCAACATAAGTTATTGAAGAGAATCTCGGTGCTAAGATTTCACGTTTTTGCAGATCGCACAATCCGACAGGATTTCCGTCGCATGAAAGCAAGCCATCTGGAGTCGACGGCTCGACCATAAATGAGCAAAGAAAAACAGCAAGCAATTTAGCTAATCCATTCATCAGGTATTACCTACGTCTCGCCTCAATTGCTCTCAAAGTCTGACATTGTTAATGGCTTCACGAAGGAAGGAAGCTTAACATGATCATAAAAGACATCCAAACATAATGAGCCGCGCCGTTGAGCAGAAGGCGCTACCAATCCTTCCAGCTTTCGCGTGTAAAGGGGCTCTCCAATCAGGCTGGCTGTCTGGTGGTTTCCTGGAATTGTGATTTCATCCACCGTGACGCCAATTGCGACCAAAACACTTGGATCATCAAGACGAATAATCTTCTGGAGCGCCACATCGT
>JAIETE010000244.1 GCA_019745505.1 Candidatus Obscuribacterales bacterium
CGATGCTGGCGGGAGGCGGAGCGCTCGTCGGACTCGCGGCGCTGTTCGCGCTGGCCCCGGCGGTGTTCGGTGGCGACGTGCCGCGCTTCTCGGCCCCTTGGCTGCCGGAGATCGGCCTCGCGTTCTCGCTGCTCCTCGGACTGGGCCGGCGCAACTAGACGGCAGCGAACCGCGCGTCGACTGACACCAGTAAATCTGAATCGAAAACTCTGATGAAAGGAGGTTCGAGTATGACCAAGTACAGTTCCAGCACCGTCGGGCTCAACCCGATGGTTTACAGGCAGACGCCGAAGTCTCGCTTCTCGCACTTCGTGTTCGAGTCCGGCGACCCTTTCGATGAGCTGCTCAAGCTCGTCACCGCCTGCCTGAAGGGCGAAAACCCGCAGGTCAAGGTGCTGCGCGTCAAGGGTGGGCGCATCATTCAGCTGACGCTGCCTGAGCATCTGTGCGAGGGTCGCTTCTTCTCGAGCATCGTCAAGCTCGAGGCCGGCATGGAAGTGCGCAGCGTGGTCGGCGTCCGTCAGGGCGGTTTGGCTGGCGAAGCGCCCTACCTGCAGTCCGTCGTGGTCGGCGCCAAGAAGACTCCTTCCAAGTGGGTGGACGTCATCCTCTACCACAGGGATGCGCTGAAGCCTGAGGAGAAAATCTGGACGCCACCCGGCAAGAGCGAACCGGAGAGTGTCGACGCCGACTGGCAGATCATCACCGTCAACGTGCACATCAGCGCGGAGGGCGAACCGATGGCACCACCGGCAATGGCACGCAACCACGCCGCCTACTTCGGTCGTCCCGAAGGTGTCGGAGGCACGGCCCGCAGGTTCACGGGCAGCCAATACATGGAGTCGCAGCTCTTCTGGGGTGCGCACGCCATGGTCGCCGGCGAGGAGTAAAGTCGCCGTCTGCAGTAGCAGTGGTTGACGAATATGGCGGCACAGGCATGGTGCTTGTGCCGCCGTTTCGTCTTGTCTATCAACAAATAGCGCGGATGGACGCTCTCGAGAGAGATGCCATCCCCGTAGAAAAGGAAAGACTGGATGAACAAAATATTCATGTGCCTGCTCGTGGCGCTGCCCCTCACCTGGGCTGCCGACCACTTCCACTGGTCACCGATGGTGATCATGCTCTTCTCGTGCCTGGGCATCATTCCCATCGCCAAGCTGATGGGCGAAGCCACCGAGCACCTGGCCCACAAGACCAACCCGACCGTCGGCGGTTTGCTCAGCGCGTCCTTCGGCAACGCCTGCGAGCTGATCATCGCCTTCATGGCGCTGAAAGCCGGGCTGGTCGAAGTCGTGAAAGCTTCCATCACCGGCTCGATCATCGGCAACCTGCTGCTCGTCTTCGGAGCCAGCATGATTGCCGGCGGTCTCAAGCGCGATGAGCAGTCGTTCAACAAGGTGGCGGCAGGAACCGCATCCACCATGCTGACGATCACGGCGATGGCTCTGCTGGTGCCGTCCGCCATCCATCATACCGGTGGCGACGGGCAGCTCATCGACGGCAAGATTGCGCTGGCGATTTCGCTGGTGCTGATCTCACTGTACGCGGCGCTGCTCTTCTTCAACCTGAAGACCCACCGCCACCTGCTGCAACCGGTCTCCGACGCGGGACACGGCGAGCACGAAGCGGCGGGCGGTTGGAGCGTCGGCAAGTCGGTGCTCGTGCTCTTCGGCGCGACTCTGGCGGTGTTCTTCCTCGCCGAGCACCTGGTGGAGAACGTCGAGCATGTCGCCAAAGACCTGGGCATGACGCCGATCTTCGTCGGTGTCATCTTGCTCGCCATCATCGGCAACGCCGCGGAGAATTCCTCGGCGATTGTCATGGCGCACAAGAACAAGATGGACCTGAGCCTCAGCATCGTCACCGGCTCCAGCACCCAGATCGCCATGTTCGTGGCGCCGGTGCTGGTCATTGCCGGAGCGGTGATCGGTCAGCCCATGGACCTGGTCTTCACACAGGCAGAGGTCATCGCCGTCGTCAGCTCGGTGATGATTCTCAACCTCATCGTTCACGACGGCAAGAGCAACTGGCTGGAAGGCGTGGGGCTGCTCGCCTTCTACGCCATCCTCGGCATCTGCTTCTACTTCGTGTGACGACGCCGCAGGAACTCGAGGCGACTCGCACTCGCTTTGAGCTTCCACTTGAAGGGCCGGCAATCGCCGGCTCTTCATTTTTTTGCTCTCTCTATTATATATTATCGTTGCTCGATGCGTGCGACACACCAAACTATACCGAGTATCACATAGCTGCCACTCAGAGCGTTTAAGGTCTTCAAATCAGAAGGGCAAGCCCCTCTTACTAATGACGAAACATGTCCCGCCTTTCGCTTACTGGAGAACAATAAAGCATGTCATTTCGCAATGAAGTTTCTATTTGCCGATCGCAAGAGAGTGCCGGTGAATGTAGTAAGGAAAAACTTCTCGAGGAATATCTCAACGACAAGTCTAAAGACGCAGTGGAAAGCGCGCGGGCCAAGTTGAAGCCGGGTGATGTATTCACAGTCGAGTTGCCGACTCTCAGTGTGGAGGAGCGCCTTTTTATAGACGAATTCCATCGCCAGCTGACCTGGAAGAATCCATATGTGCAGACAGTGAACAATCTCGATCGCACTCTCAGCGGGATGTCGCCGGCGCAGGCAGCCGACTATGTCAGAGAAAAATTGAAGCAACCTGTCGTTGCGCCGAGGCTGACGGACTTCGACCCATCAACCAAAAGGGTAATTGACGACAGCTACGAAAAGATTCTCAACGACAACCCGCAGATCGTAGAGAGGGACAATATCAGTTTCGAAGGTGCTTACAAATACTATCTTCGCAAAGGAGCGGCAACACACTTTGACAAAATCAAACGATACGAAGAAGTGCGCGAGTTTGCAAAAGATATGCAGGCAAATAACTACTACGAAAGAAAAAATGAGTTTATGCAACGCCCCGAAATAGCAATATCATCCGCGCAGCAGAGACGCTTTCTGCAAATTTTTGACAAGCTTGACGAAAATTCCGATGAGCGCGTTAGCGAACGAGAGTTGACTGACGCTATCGAGTCAAGAACAACGAGTCCACAAGACAAAGAGATGCTTGAAGTGGTGAAGGAATTCCGAGACAACTTAGCCCATGCCCATGATGATTCGATATTTCTTGCGGAGTGGAATATCAGCCGCCAAGACATGCAGCACATAGGTGAGCGCGCAGCGGATCAGCCGGGCAAGCTGCTCCACGACATCAGCAATATTTTGCCCGACGCCAGCAATCCGAATCCATGGATGCTCGTTTTGCTCAAATGACAGTCGTGCAACCGAACAGTAAATCAGGTAATCGTCTCTACTGAACGATTGCCAGCAGTCGATTTTCAAATTCCGTTCCGGCGCTCTTCAATCGAGGAACCCCAAAACAGGACGGACCGTCGCATGTTGGCAAATTTCACAAGGGCAGCCATTTCTCTGCATTCGAACCAGGAAAAGCCCGTGCAGGCATCGATTCCGGCATGCCATAACTCCGTTAGATTTTCTCTTTAGGCTACCAGCCAACTGACTGGCAATTTCCTTTCTCAGCCCGGGTCAGTAATACCCAGGCACTGACGGAGTACGCTCAAATGTCCGACATAGCTTTGACGAGAGTCGACAAAGAACAAGAATTCGCATTCATCATCGAGACCGCCGATCTAATTGATTCAAACAATGGACGCCTCTTCAATAAGTTGTCCAACAGGGACAAGAGCGGAGATCCAAACACAATAGATAAGGACGATCTCAAAGAAGCTCTGAAACTCGACGACAGAAAGCGAGAATACAGCCGCGGTTTTCTTACGGATGCAGAAAGAAGATCCGTCAGCTATATGCTGAAACATTGGGACGATGAAAAACTAAAAGTTATTAGAGACGATCTGACTTCATTCGACAGCGATGGAAACGAATTCAGGCATCAAGGCTTTGCAGACATTTCGCGCCGTTCTGTGGAAAGAGCAGTCTCGTTTTACGCACACCCCATCAATCCTGTAGTCTCGGAATCCGCTCCGCCCCTTCCACAATCTCACGAACCACAGTTGCGCGAACAGCAGCGGCGCGACATGCAATTGAGAGAATTGCAACAGCCAAGAGCAACTCGAGGAAATGACCAGAGCGGCAGACGAGAAGACGGTGCCAAAGAAAATTCTGCCGACTGTCCGGAGCGAACGGCGGCGAAAAAAAGCACGAGTGAAGCAGAGATTATCAAAAACACTCAAGCCTACTTGTCGGGCAAGAAAGGAGAAACAGAAGAGTACAAGCCCTACATCAGTCAAAACGACGCGGTCAAAGAGGAGATGCGCCGCCGACAGATATTCGCAATGACGCCTCTGGAAAGCAAAAATGACTACGTGCAATCAGGCTATCAACAATTCGAGCCAGCCGATCAAATTGAGCCGGTCTCAGAGCCCGCTTATACATTCAGAGACGGGATGTACGACGCGCTGGGAGTGGTGGGAAATCTCACCAGAGCGGCGGAGCCTTTTCTCATGTGGGATGTAGCTAAAGAGCATGCCCGCAATCAAAACAACTTTTACAGGCGCGCCAGCCATCTGGAAGGACCATACGGTGCTTCGCCATACGGATACTACCGTCCGCCATCCCCCTGGCTGTACAACCAACATACGCCGCAGCCCTACTTCCCAGGATATGGACATTATGGTCCGCGATACGGCAACGGACCGTATTACGGACAGGGCAACAGATACGGCGGCAACTACTATGCGCCGGACTCAGACATGGAATTCTCGCACGCTGGACCGGACGGACTGACATTCAGCCACAGCCGGCAGAGAGCACCTCGAGGAGGTCCCCCCGCACCCTATTACTCGCGTGAATATGACGACTATCGAGGCAGCGAGATGTATGACACTCTGGGTCTGCTCAATGGTTTGACACGCGCGGCCATCCCCTGGTTGCAGTGGGACCTGGCAAAACAACACGCCCGCAATCAGCGTGAACTGTACAATCGCTACAGACGCTGAGAACACTCTCGTTACGGACTGACAAGCATTAGAAGCCGAGTTTAGGGGAAGGTTGGGGCGGCAAAGCGGAGAACGGCTCTAGATGCCGGGAATCTGCCTTGCCGCTTCCGCTCTTGGAGAATCGGTTCGATGCCATAGTTTTGTTAGAAAATCGCCCTATCTTACAAAAACGAACAAGCCCACTGCGGTCAATCAACCGCTGGGCGTGGCTATCTAAAGCGATTCTAAAAGCCAGAGGACTTTGACATGCAAAAATCCAGTTCGCAATTGCGCACCTTCCTGACCGGCTGTATGGCACTATCTCTTACTACAATATTCGCGAACTCTGCGCAGGCACAAAACTTCGGATTGAGCGGAGTCAGCATTGGCTCTCGAGGCATCTCGGGTACGGGACGGGCAAGCATCCCGGGTTTAGGCTCCGTGCGCCTGGGCACCAATGGCAGAAACATCACCAGCGGAATCAACATCGGCAACAGCAGCACCGGCAGAATAAACATCGGCACCAACAACCGGGGCGCGATTGGCTCCGTCGGACTGCCGGGAGGCGGCAATGTGCGATTGGGAGCCAATGGCATCACGGATGGTACTGTGCGGGTGCCCGGAGTCGGCAATGTGCGCGTGGGAAGCAACGGTATCACCAGCGGGGCGGTCAGGGTGCCGGGAATATCGGGCGCCGGTTTTAACGCAGGCGGCGGCGCGCAAGGTGATCAATTCGCGTCCTCCGGTGACGCTGGTATGTTCAGCACGATCGACGGCGGCAGCCAGCAGGGCAATACCGGTACTCAAACTTACCAAGAACTGGACAGCATGGCGCCCCTTCTCCAGGGCGCGACCAACGGCACAATCGGACCGCAAGGAGGCGACGCAACTTATATAACCGGCGTCAATACGGCGGGCACTGTGCGCGTCAACAATCTGGCCAATCTCGAAGCATTGCTCAACATCATCGCCAACGGCATGGAAATCCTCGGCATTGCCTGGGGAGGGCCGACAATGATTCTTGGATTCATGCACATGGCGGCCGGCACTCAAGATGCCACGAAAAGAGTCCTTTCCGGCATGGCGGGAGTGACCGGGGGGCTGGCTACACCTGGCTGTATAAATTGGCTGGTGGCATCGTCAAGAGATGCAAATCTCTTCAGCTGAGTCTACAATCAGCGAGTGCCTGATTAAATGCGGCAAACAGCATCTTTACAATCCACGGGCACGGACCCGATAGCGCAACCGCAGATGAAGCTAAATCTCAGCCTGTCTCAAAAAGGTTTGATCCTTGTATCAATACCTCTGCTTTTCGAGCTTTTCTTCGTCGGCTATTTGTCTTTTCTTCTTCTGCAAGCCGATGAAGAAATCCGCAGAGAGACGCATTCTCGCGAAATAGTATCGAGGACTAATGTGGTCATGAAAGATTTGCTGCACCTGTTCGTGGGTGTCGGCGGACCGATTATGACCCGCTCGAGCGAATTTATGGAAAACGCGACCGGTGCGATGATGCGCCTGCCCAATGAAATAGACGAATTGATTATCTTGCTGCGCTCGGATCCCGACAAACAGCAAGCAGCCATGCACATTCGCCTCAAATGGGAAGCCGGTTTTGAGGTTTTGAACGATGCGCGCATCAAATTCAAGCAGCACGATGTAATCCGTGCAGCGGCACTGATTCCGGAAATCAAGGAAAAGGCGAACGAGCTTCTGCAAGACCTCAATCAAATCGTCGCAGTCGAGCAGAAATTCGAAGAAGCCAGCCCGGAAAGACAATCACAAAGAAAGAAAGCGCTGTTGACCGCACTTGTCGGCGCTGCCGCCTTCAACGTTCTTTTGGCGATTGCCCTGGCGGTGTATTTCACCAAAGGCATCGCCGCCCGCTTCAGCACTGTGATGAACAACACAAGCAAGTTCGCCCTCGGTCAGAAGCTGGCTGAACCGATTGAAGGCAATGACGAGATTGCAGTCCTCGATCAGATTTTTCACAGCATGGCCGCCTCCATTGAAGCGTCGTCACGCAGAGAAAGAGCGCTTACAGAAAATGCCAGAGACGTGATATGTTCACTCGATCAATCCTGCCGTTTCAGCTCTGTAAATCCAGCCGCTGAAGTCCTCTGGGGTTACACTACAGAAGAGCTTCTCGGAAGACGGGCAGTCGAGATCGTCCATCAGAGCGACGCAGTGAAGTTTACAGAAACAATTGAAAGAAAGATGCAAGGGCATTCGGACGAATCGTTCGAGTGCCGCATCAACTGCAAGAACGGCATTACGCTCGACATTTTGTTCTCGGCCGAATGGTCTATGGAGGAAAAGACGCTCTACTGCGTTTGTCACGACATAACCGAAAGAAAGTTGTCGGAGATGCTGACACAATTGGCGGAGCAACGCGTGCGCTCAATTGTCGAAAGCATGCCTACCGGGCTGATTATCTTCGACCGGGGCAAGATTGAGATGATCAATCCGGCGCTCTCTCGCATGTTCGCACTTGCAGCAACCGAGCGAACGGTGACCGGCCAGTCACTGTCCGACTTCTTTCCGGAAACAATTGAAATTTTCACACAAGGTCCTGAATCAGGCGAAAAGACGTTCCAAACCCAGGCAAAGAGGGCTGATGGAGAGACCTTTCCTGTGCAAATTCAATGCCGGGAATACGAAACCATCGAAGGCAAGCGCATGATGGCGCTCGTAGACGACCTTACCGAGAAAGAAAAAATCGAGAAGCTCAAGCAAGAATTCCTAATGATTGTAAGCCACGAACTTCGCACGCCTCTCACATCGATGACTATGCTATTGAGCATGCTCAAAGACGGCACATATGGCGCCCTTACCGACAAGGGCATGGGCAAAGTAGATCTGGCCGAGCGAAACATCACCAGATTGATAAAACTGATCAATGAACTGCTCGATGTCGAAACGCTCGAATCGGGCAATATAGCGCTGCAAATTGCGCCTACCAATCTGGAAACCGTAGTCGAGCGCGCCAGCGAGGCAGTAAGAGGTGCAGCCCAAGCCAGACGAATAGAAATTGAAACCAAAAGCGAAGCGATTGCTTTCAATGCGGACGAAGACCGTTTGATACAAGTAGCCATAAACTTTCTGTCAAATGCTATTAAATTCTCGCCGGAAGGCAGCTCCGTGAAGATTACAGCTGCAGTGAAAGATAATCGGGTCCTCGTAAAAGTAATCGATAATGGACGAGGCATCTCACCGGCAGAGCAATCTATTGTCTTCAACAAATTTCGTCAGGTAGAACAGGCTGATCGCAAAGAGAAAGGCGGAATTGGACTTGGTCTGGCAATATGCAAGACAATCATCGAGAAACACAACGGTCAAATCGGTGTGGAAAGCCAGGTCGGCAACGGCAGCACATTTTGGTTTTCCGTGCCGATCAATCTGGTCACATCCAGAGGGTGAGCCCCGCCTAAAATTCAAGCTGGTCCAATGACACCGTCCATGCGCTATCATTGGAGGCGGCTGGACCGGAGGCCTGCTTGATGGCGAAAATTTTGATTGCCGATGACGACCCTGATTTAGTAGGGATTGTGGATGATTGTCTCTCCGCGGAGCTCCATACAGTCGATACCGTGCTCTCCGGCGCGGAGACTAGGGACAGGTTGAAATTCTACAAGTACGACCTGGTAATACTTGATTGGCATTTTCCAGACGCGTCAGGACCGGATATTTTGCATGATTTCCGCGAGCAGGGCGGCATTACTCCTGTTCTCATGCTGACCGGCAGGAACGCGACTGCCGACAAAGAATACGGTCTCGACTCAGGTGCCGATGATTATTTAACGAAGCCATTCGATGCACGAGAGCTAAAAGCACGCGTCAGGGCCCTTTTAAGGCGGTCTGCCGGCGCCGCTTCCAATTTGCTTAAGGTGAGAGACTTAATCCTCGATCCAGTCGCACATACAGTGACAAGAAATGGCATATCGATAGACCTATTGCCCAGAGAATTTGCCCTTCTCGAATTCATGATGCGTCATCCCAATCAGCCATTCAGTAACGAGGCTCTTCTTGATCGAGTATGGTCGACAGAATCTGACTCCTCCCACGACGCGGTAAGGACCTGCATACAGAGATTGCGCAAGAAACTTGACGTGGAAGGCGAGCGCTCCATCATTTCCACAAAGCACCGAGTGGGCTACATACTGGAGCCCTAGCAGCGTTTCAAATGTCATAGCGCGGTTAGAAATAGTCGCTAAGCTCGTCTTCAATGAAGCATCGAGCCCGCTGGCCTACTTTAGCCGACGGGCGCGCCAGCTCAGCGCGTATAGTATGCAGGTGAACATGCGAAAAAATATACCGTCGAACCGATCGTTCGTAATACCGCTGGATTTCGAAAGTTCTACACATCTCTTCTCTCAAATTGTTCAGTTTATTTGCCGACGCGTCGAATGTGGAGACCTAAAACCCGGAGAAAAGTTACCGTCAACACGACAACTGGCACGAATGCTGAAAGTGTCGCGCGCGACTACATCGGCTGCCTATTGCGAATTGCACCGCCTTGGAATGATAGACAATGCCACCCATGCCGGCACTTTCGTAACCAGACGAGTCTTCGCCGGCCGGCTAAAGTCGGCTCAAACAGTCGCCAAAGAAGCCACAACAGCCCCCGGTGAAAGGTTAATGAACTTTGCCCCGGATGACCCTCTCACTGGCGCAGCTGTGAGAATTAAATCGGCTGAATTTCCAGAAACTCCTCTGATTCCTTCGTGCCTTCTTCCACAAAAGAAGTGGAATTTCTTACTGAAAAAACGCCAGATGCGCGAGCCTCCATTCTCCAATCAAATCGAGCCAACAGCCAATTTGCTCTGGTCTTGCGGTGAACAGGAAAGCGAATTTCGACTGGCCGATGCACTTTCAGCTTACCTGGCCAGATCGCGCGCAGTCGAAACCACACCCGATCAAATCCTGGTATTCGGCAATGAGCGCCAGGCACTGCATGCAATAGTTTCAGTATTGACCAGTCAAGGCGACACAGTGGCGCATGAAGATCCATGCAGTCCCTCCGTAAGAGCTCTGTTTCTGGCACGCAACGCCAAACTCTTTCAGATCCCGGTCGACTTGAACGGAATGCTTGTCCACCAGCTGGAAGATGCCGGGAGTGTAAAACTGATCTACACAACTCCAACCAATCAAACTCCTCTTGGATTGACAATGCAAGCCGAAAGAAGGCAATCGCTTTTAGATTTTGCCGGACGACGCAACGCAATGATTATAGAAAATGACAGCAATCATGAACTCGTCTACGGAAACACTTTCATTCCGGCGTTGAAGTCGCTGGATAGAGACAGTCGAGTCATCTACCTGAGCTCCTTCGGCAGATTTCTATCCCCTCTGACGGAGCTCGCATTCGTAGTCGCACCTCCTTCGATTGCGCACAA
The DNA here is from genome assembly GCA_019745505.1 of Candidatus Obscuribacterales bacterium. Classification (GTDB taxonomy): domain Bacteria; phylum Cyanobacteriota; class Vampirovibrionia; order Obscuribacterales; family Obscuribacteraceae; genus QKMZ01. The sequence goes on from JAIETE010000244.1 coordinate 10,359, forward strand.
ACTGGCCGGAGCAAGAACACTGTTCGGCACAAGCGCATCATCGATTGAAATTGATGTAACCGCAGCAATGTTGGAACTAGGGCACCTGGAGCGGCATTTCCAGTCCCTTCGAGCTTGTTTCGCACTCAAGCGTCGCCAGCTGATCGAGTGCTTGCTGGATGCGTTCGGTCGATCGGTTTACTTGTACCCGAGCGCAATGGGCAACACCATCTGCGCGCGATTCAACAACGTGTATCCTCAAGATCGACTGGTCGAAACAGCCATAAGAACTGGGTTGCCTGCATTCGACGCCAGTCCATTCTTCAAGACGGAAGCCGGACATCGCTTATTGTTCTCCTTGCCTCATCTGGACGAAAACACTATCCAGCAAAAGGTTTCAACTTTCAAAGCCGAGCTCGACAAAGCAATGTTCACACCCTGTGCAGGGCTTTCACCTCTTGAAGTTGCGGACATAATCATCGAATAGCATAAAGTAAACGGCGTCTCTTGCGAGACGCCGTTACTGCGCACATAAACATTCGTTGGGCTGTCCGTCACCTGCTGCCATAACGCATCTGTGGGATACGCAGCCTTTGGCCGACTCGCAGATAGTCATTGCGATGAATTCTGTTCTCACTGGCAATGGCATTTGTCATATCGTTAATTTCGCGAACGGAAGGTTTGCAATTGCCGGTCTCGATCAAGGACTGCTCGGCAATCATCCATAGATACTGACCCTTCTGAACTTTCCATTCGACATGCTCGTGCGAAGCGTCCATATCGAATTCGCTTTCCTTGCTCAGATTTTCGAATGATTGCCAGGAGCGTTCAGGAGCAATTTCTGCGCCACCGTCAATCGATTCATGTTGCTCAAAAGACAGACGCCCTGCGATCTTCGAGCGCGCCGCGTCCTCATCGGTGAGACGCTTGGAGTCATTTAAAACGACTTCGGCGTCGGACAATCTCCGTTCGCTGACCGTGGTTGTGCTCACCACTTGCTCATCACCAGAAGGAAGCCTCCTTTCGGTGACGGTAGTTCTGCTCACTACTTGTTCTTCGTTTGGGTCGAATCCTATGAGTCCCTTCTCGAGACTTTGCATTGTGATACCACCCTTGTCCTTATACTCCCGCCCGGTTCCGTCAGTGTAAGTAACTGCATCTACTCTCAATTTTGCAACTTCAGGACTGTCCCAGTTCTTGCTTAGATACTCTGCCGCCTTCCTGTCTCGCAACGGTAATTCTCTGGAGCCGAATTCTCTTTTCCGGTCATCCTGTTCAATCAGTGAATCAAGATCACCCTTGGTTATTTCCTGGTCGCTGCCGCCTTTCTGCGCTCTCGCCAGCCGGGCAAAACCGGCGCCGCGATCGGCAATCAGATCGCTGGCAATACTTTCAACGTAAAATCCACGTTCGATCTTTTCGAAGTTAGCCGCACTGTCGTCCATGCGTTTCTCGCCTTCTTTGAGTTTGGCATTCAAATCATCAAGCGTAATTCCTTTTTTGTCGCCAGCCCAAGGAATATATTTGTTTGACTCATGCGCCGACCGCACGTCATGAAAGTTGGTCGACAAAATAGAAAGCATACGCTCTTCTGTTCTCGAGCCCGCATGATCGCGAGCCAGCATTAATTCGTCTCTGGTTATCTCACCAGAGCCGTCCATGTCCAGATGATCGAAATTATTCTTCGCGTAGCCCAGCGACAGCATCGGCAAGGTGCCATTCTTCTCCAGACGAGAGGCAACAGCTTGATCGTAATCATTGAATAAGCGTGAATCGGCTCCGGAATCTTCTCGGACACTCTCCACATCACGCATCAAATTGCTCGCACCGCGCTCAGCACCCAACGAAATTCGTGAAACATCGTTTACGGTACGGTCTGCCATTTCAAAGCCATTATCGCTGCTCATGAATATTTCCTCGCCTCTGGCTAACATCTTTTGTCGATCGCAAAGCAGGCCATCAACCTGTCTTCTGGCGAGATACTAGCGGCAATTTCTAACAGAGTTTCGTCATTTCGAAGTTTCCCGAACCGGGAGCAGTCCACGAAGAAAAAAGTACCGGTCCATGCGCAAGCGAACACAGCTGGCGCGAAGAATCGGACATCTCGCGCCCGGCCGATGCGGTGGCACCGTGCCACGCGACTAAGGGCCAATCTGTACAGCGCGCTGCGAAACGTAAGCAGTGCAAACCCAGCGAAAACCGCTCCTGCAATGTTGCCTTGAAAAGTGCTCGCGCATAGAGTCGAAACATCACCTGCAAAATGCGCTGACTGGAGAAATCACCGAGCAAAAGCATCACGCCAGCCAGGAAAGACGAATCTTGCCACTTTCCATCATTTTCGATGAGAAAGGAGCGATGCGCCGCAGTAAGAAGAATGCAAAGATTCAGGCGTCGATGTGCTCGGCAACCTATTTCAATGGAGGCTGATCATGAAAAGGATAATGCTGGTTCTCACTCTTTGTCTGTTTACTCAATGTCTTCTTCTCAACAACGCAGAAGCAAGAACAGGT
>JAIETE010000031.1 GCA_019745505.1 Candidatus Obscuribacterales bacterium
TGCGGAGACACTCTCTTTCTTCTTTTGACAGAACTATGTCGTTTTCGAACATAAGCAAATCTCCTTATTCGGCCTCACATCAATAGGAATCTTCTTCCAGGACTGGGAAGTGATTCTCTTGGCAACCGTGCGGTCTAGATATTCCGCTGGCGATGAAACGATGCCTGACTTAATTGGCATGTCTCTCGAATCCAAGTTCTCCAGCGGCATACGGCGAGCCGACTTGCGACGCCACCAGAGGTCATACTTGCATTGTATGGGCTTCCAAGTGGTTAGCAATACTTGACATTTTACCTTTCGGCTTATAATCAGCTCATCCGAAAATCGGGTATGCGAAAACCCTTTATTCATGCGCTTCTTAGAGGGTGGTATTTTTCTGATTTTCGCACTGGACTGCGCGCTTTCTTTAGTCTCCTCTCACAAATCCGCATCGAAACCGGGACTCCGTTAATGTTCTGCGTAGACCTGTATACAAAGGAAGGCGACGCAGAGGCCGCTTGTGCAGTATTGGCAGCGCTGCGTGTTGAAGAGATAGAGCGTTTTGAGCAAATCTTGATCCCTGCGGCAATCAAGCCGGACACATCGATTAGCTAATAAACGAATGGAACGATCTTCCAGCGGGCTTTCGATATGTCCAGCTGTTCGCCGTCTCCGGCGAATTGACGCGAAGCAGGATTTCCGGACAAATACCATTTCATCCCAACGAGAATACCGGGCAGACTCAAAAGCGGCATCCATGAGTTTTCCACCAGTGCTACACCGGCGATAATCACCAACCAGGCTGAAAGTTCTGGATATTGCACCAGCGGCAGTGGCTTGGTCGACTCCACGATAGTCTCTGTAGCGGCTGCATGCGGTTTTCCATTGCCATTGCCATTTCCTGTCCCGTTCCCGCCGCCGTTGGCGGAGCCGTTCGCGCTGTGAGCGTGAGTGGCCTCAACCACCTTCTGGCTGGCTTTAAGCGGTCTATATATTACGCTCAAACCAAGCAGCAAGCCGCCTCCGGCGAAGAGCAATAATCCAAAAGTTGAGACAAACATTTCTGCGTCACTTGTAGCAGCGATTTTTGTTACTGAGATTCGCTTACAAAGCACAGCAGCCGCTGTGTTTAGTAAAACAGCAGCTTGCAGGAGCAGAAACGCTTTGTGCTTTGTGATTAGCTTCTTGAGCCAGCCGGACAGTTCCTTCAGGTTGTTCAGCTTGACGGGCTTCTCTTCGAGTGCGTCTGGAAAGTGAGCGACTGTTTTATAGGCAGCGCCTGCGGTTATCGCTCCAATTACGACTGCAAGGTTGATCATGATCCGCTCATCCCAAGAGAGCACATTGATATTGCGCAGCGCACCTCTAGTCATCGAGATCAGTGGAAAAGCAATGGTCAGGGCGGCGCAAACCAGCCCACCAAGGATGCTTCTCCAGTATTTTGCGTCAGAGAATTGAATTTTCAATTCGATTTCAGGCTTGTATTCGGCGACCTAAGTACAGGCTAACAGCTCATGTCAATTGATGCGAACCTAGGAGCTTAAGGCTAAATCGGACCAGCTCTTCCACATCCTCTATATTGGTTTCTTCTCTCGCTTTCTTCAGTGTCATATTGATTTCGGTAGGTGTGTAACCAAGCCCTTCCAGGATTGCTTCCACTTCTTCTTCCACTTTCGAGGATGCCTTATCGTCGCTGCTGGCGCCGATTCCTTTGCGTCCAACCCATTCTTCCATTTTTGTCTTCAGTTCAAGAATGATACGCTGAGCCACTTTAGCGCCGACACCGGGGGCCTGGCTTATCAGTTTTTGATTTTCCGAAAGGACAGCATCAACTAGCTGCTGCACGCCTAGTGTGCCGATTACGGCAAGCGCCAGCTTGGGCCCTATGCCCGAAACAGTCTGCAAAATGGCGAACAATTCTCTCTCATCCTGGCTGCCGAAGCCGAATAGGGTCCATTCCGTCTCCCGAATAATCAGTGAAACGGGTATCATGGTCTTCTCTCCGACCGCCCCCTGCGTGAGCAAGGTGCGTTTGGAGACAATCACCTCAAAGCCAATACCGCCGACATCCAGGACCATTCGGTCCGCTTGTCCGCTGGTAAGCTCTTTTTCTCGAATTTCGCCCTTAAGATAGGCAAGCATGCGACTTGTACTGCCTTTATTCGTATCTTGAGGGTAAGAAGGAAATCGGGGCGAGAGGATTTGAACCTCCGGCCTTCCGCACCCGAAACGGACACGCTACCAAGCTGCGCTACGCCCCGATATGGGTTGATTCTAGCATATGCCCCCTCAGACCATGTCGTCTTCTGAAGGAGATTAACGATCCGTTTTAATGTTTCTAAATGCCCAGATAGAAGGGCTTTTGAAGCTTTTACTGAGCCATTAATGTTACGTTGCCGCCACCGTTATGACCCTGTTGCAAGGCGGCGCGTGCATGAGCCATCAGGACCTTGCCATCCTCATCCATCTTGTCGCCCCACTGGCAGATGCCAACGCTGACCGTGATATTCAATTCCATGCTGTTGGCATCGAAAGGCGTGTCCTGAATCTTGGTACGCAGGCGTTCTGCAACTTCGATGGCGCCGGTCGAGTTGGTGCAGGTCAGAACGACTGTGAATTCGAATTCTGCTGTACGCACGACGATATCCGAGTCGCGCATCTGCTGATTAATCATCTTCGCCAATTTATTGATTACCGCATCGCACTCTTCGCGGCTAATTGCGCGGTTCAACTCTTTATATTGATCGACTTCGATAACGACGATGCTGAGCGGCACTTTGTAGCGTTTCGCCTGGCGAATGCCGGTTTTCAAAAACTCATTGAGATAGCGTGCCGTTTTGAGTTCGGTAAGAGGATCCGTAAGCGACAGTTCTCTCAATTGCTGTTCTTTGACTCTCAATTCGTCACGCAATGACTTTTCGCGCAACACCGATTTGACTCTGCTTAATAGTTCCTGCGGCTCAAATGGTTTGAAAAGCACATCTTCCATGTCGGATGGTGTTTTCAGATCCTGCAGTGTCTGGTCTCTGGAGCCAAGAAAGATTATCGGAATGTTTGCCGTGCGGTCGTCGGCGCGCAGGCGATTGAAGACTTCAACGCCGCCAATGAGCGGCATATGCAGGTCCAGGACAATTATGTCCGGCAATTTGACTTTGCAAGCGGCAATCGCTTTGAAACCGTCGTTAGCCGAAGCCACCTGATAGCCGGCTTTCTTCAATAGGTCAGTAAGAGCAATGGTATGGGCTTGCTCGTCGTCCACTACCAGTATGTTGGGGCTTTCCTTCACGATTTCTCTTTTTCTAATAACACCTAAACCTGATGATACCCGCTCTCAAAGCATTTTTCACATCGTTATCTGCCGTTCCCCTTGTGCACCTTACCTTTTCAAGTCGAGAACGAGATTGTAGCCATTTCAATCGACTCTTTCTCATCATCGACGCCTCGCAGCGACATCCTTATGGCTTCCAGATAGGTCGAGACCTCGATACCGAGCGTGTTCGAATCGACCGATTCGGCGCGAGCCACGGCGCGTGCAAGCAGCTTTCGCGCGCCTACGTAATTGCCTCTGCCGAAATGATAGTAGGCTACTGCAGTCTGGATTATTGACTGGACAAGCTCCTTTTCATCACCGCTGACAGTGTTCCAGTAGACTTCAAGGGTTTCGTGCGCTGCGAAGAATTCACGATTATTGAATTCTTCCAGACCTTTGAGCAAAAGTGGATTTTTGTTCATCGGCTTAGCGATCGATGCTGGCGATGGTGACTACTTTCGCGTCCGCCGGCAGTTTTTCTACTTCGGGTGCGGAAAGCGTGGTTACCTGTGATGCATCCATCAGTCCGGAGAGGTCTACAAGTTTGGGCCCGGCCAGAAGAAATATGGAAGGAATCACTTTGCCGGCGTCTCCCCACTGTGAATGTGCCTCGACAAGCTGATTTATAGCCCTTCCCGATTCGGAGGGCGTAGTCACCATGCAGTCGCCGTCTCTAACCTGCAGGCGAATATTGCCAGAGCGATCGATGACTCTAATCGGGTTTATCTCGGCTTGCATCAAACCAAAAAACTTGCTTATGTTTGCTTTGCCGCCATAGACGGAGAAATGGTCCGTGCCGGCTTTCAGCGATACTGAGGCAGGTTGCGCATGCATCGACTCCGCTGCCAGCTGCAGCTTTTCTTCGTCGCTCAAATCCGTTTTCAGTTTGTCTGTATCCGTAACGCTGGTGGCACCGCAGGCAGTGGCGCGAATGATATTGGCGCGAGAATCTATTTCCACGTGTATCTCAATCGATGCCGGATCGGCGCCCATCTTGAGCACCGCGGTCTGAGCTTCATCTCTCAATCTCAGTATGTCGTCATTGGTTGGGTTGACCACCTGCCTCTCGACGGTTTCTCGTATCAACGCGAGCGCTACACCGATTGCCGAAACAACATCGGAGTGCTGTGACAGCCTGTGAGGAAGATTCATTTTCTTGGCCAGGAAAGGCACGATTGCCGCTGCTCCTCCACCTCCTCCGACAAGAGAAACCATCGATGGGTCGAGCTTGTTGTCCTTCATTAATGCCAACACCACTGCCTCCGCTTTTGCGGTGGCTAGGGCGAGCATGTCGTTGGCTATTTTTTTAGGGTCGCCGGAAAGTTCTTTAGCCAGACTCTCGAAGGCTGCCGAAACGGCCTCGCTATTACCTTTTGCGCAATCATCGTCGGCTACCAAACCCAGATAGTTGGAAGCGCAAGTCGGAGTCAATGTGTAGCGTGGTGGCTTCGGGTTGTCTGCGCTGCCGCTTTCTATCTGCGGATCCGAAAGTTCCAAATAGTCCTTCGGATCACCTTCGAATGGCTGAATCAATCGCGATTTTAAGTGCAGCGGTCTATCCGAGAAAGCCACGTATTTAAGACCGGCAATATGGGCGCTGCGCGGACCGACATCGATTACGTCGCCGGGCTGGCCGTTTTTAATTCTCGGCATTGAGCCACCGGCAACGCCGACGGTTCTTACATCGAGAGTGTTCGTGTAAATCCGGTGTCCGCCGATTTCGCCGGACTTGATGCGTGCCTTGCCGTTGACTATTGCCGAGATATCGGTGCTGGTTCCGCCCACTTCCAGAAAAATACCATCGGAAATGTGCAGGTACATCATAGCGGCAGCCACTCCGGCAGCCGGTCCTGACAGCATTGTCAAAATCGGTCTTTCGCGCATCGCCGATATGTCCATGACGCCGCCGTCGGAGCGCATAATCATAAGCGGCGCCTTGATGCCGGCTTCTCTCACACTGCTTTCCGTCATGTTTGCGCTTTCCAGCATTCTGGGCAGCATCGAAGCGTTGATGACGGCTGTTCTGGTGCGGACCTTCAATCCATAAAGCTGACTGACTTCAGAGCCGCAGGTGGCGAGAATTCCTTTGCTTCGGGCCAGTTCGACGACCCGCTTTTCGTTTGATGCGTTGTCTACTGCGAATGCCTCGCTGGCTGCGATCGCACCTACTCCCTGTTTGACCAGGTCATCCAGGACGGCGTTGACTGATTCATCTTTCAATGGCTGAGAGGTGTCGATGAAGCGATGGAATGTTTTCAAAAACTTTCCGGGCGCTAATTCGATTTTTCCAACTTGAGTGGAGAGATTGGCCATGAAAGCGTTGATTCCGCTTCCCATGCCGACTATGCCTACGGTGGCTACATCCCCTTCCAAAAGAGCGTTGGTTGCTTGCGTCGTGGAATGCGCTATGAATGATACTCGCGACGGCTCTATGTTGGCCTTGTCCAGCAATAGCTGCAAGGCATCGATAATGCCTTTTGCGACGCCTTCCTTGGCAGTATGGGTGGTGTGTACCTTCACTTTCTCGATCATCTCGAGAGTTTCCGCATCAAGCACGACAGCGTGTGTGAAGGTGCCGCCTACGTCGATGCCGACGCGAACCTTCGATGTCTCATTTCCTTTAGGCTTGTCTTTCATGTTCACCGCCTAACTCATAGGGACAAACTTGAATGCCACTGCCAGACAAAGTCCGGCGATGGTCGCCAACCAGGCGTAAGGTGCTGTTTTTTTCAATAGTGTTTGCGTATCGGTGCCGAGATATGTTGCAATCCAGATGTTATGCGTGTTTGTGGGATCGCAGATTCCCTGAATTTGACCCACCGACATGAGCATGCCCATGATGGCGCTGGAGGCCAGGCTGGTCGACTTCTGAATAAGCGCTACGAGCCCGCTTCCCATGCCCCATAGACTGAGAGGCCCGCGATACAGCGCCAGCGGTGCGGCCAGTGTGAATATGATCACGTAGGGTATCGCAGTTGTCGGAACGACCTGTTTTACGATCGGCTCGATTGCCGTGGCGATGTTCGGATGCCGCACGGCAGTGATTAGCATGCCGATGCCAATCATCAATACCACGGCAGGTATCACAGAACTTATTCCGTCGATGATAGAGCGAGTCAGCACGGTGATAGAGTCTCGTTTCCATGTGGTCAATACACCGTATGTGATACCGGCAAGAAAAGCAGGAATGAAGTCCCAGTGGCAAACAAGCACGAGGATGAGAGGCGTAATCGGAGTGAATAGCGCTAATCCGGAGATGCCTTCCGTTTTTCTTGTATGCCTTGAAATTGCAAGGATAATCAAACCCACAAATACGGCAGAAACGAGCGATGATGCAATCGGATCAGCGGCCGCCGCAGTCTTGGTGGCGGCGCCGGCAGCTGCCTTTTGGGACAATAGCGGAAAGGCAAAAAACTCGAGCAGGAGAGCCAGAGCGAGATACTTCAAGTTTTTCCAGTTCTTCAGCTCCACAACCAGGAAGGTTACGACGATCAAGGCGATAATTGCTGCAAATGGAACTACGAATCCAATTATCGATGCCGGGTCCAGGTGCAGCACGTCAATGTACAGTGCCCAGCCGGCGATGTTGAACATACCGCCCAAACTGATCCCGAAAAGAAACAATGCACCGGCCGTGACACTGGAAATGCTCAGGGAAAGAAGAGCCGGAAGCACGATCGTTCCAACCATAATCACTGCACCCAGACCACCGAGGGTGGAGAAAAGAAGCGCCGTGACGAGGGTCATCACCAGTCCAAGGACGAATTGATTATCACCTGAGAACTCTGCCACCCAACGGATCAATGACTTAGCGATGCCTTGTTTATTCATCAAATCGGCAAGTACGGCGCCAAACATTGTCGTGGTATATGCGCCGTGCATTTTAACGGCGCCCTGATTGATTACATCGGAAAGAATGTCCTTTTCCGGAATGCCTGACAGTATCGCCATCAAGATCGCCATCACGGGTAGGGCTAGAAGGGCGGATATGCGACGGCTATACATCAGCATCGCCATAACCGCAAAGACGGCAAGACAGGCGATTCCTACTAAAGCGTGATTAGATTCCGGCACAAGAAGATTCAATTACTAACAGAGTAATGATCTGCTGTTTAAAACTTCTCTGTCAAGTAGATCTACTGGCTCTTTTCTGTCTCGGCGCTTGTCCTAGGCTCGCCGTTAGTCTGAATTGTCGGTTCTTCGGCAGGGGGAGCCGTGGGTCGGCTGGGGAATTCATCAAGCATTTTCTCTTCCTGCTTGCTTTCTTTCATGAGCGCATTGAAACCGTTCAAGAGTTTCTTTTTGAGGGATTCGGGAGCTTTAGGCTGAGATATGACGATGTCCATGGCTCTCTGATACAGTCCCTCGGAATTTGCATAATCCGATTTGTGTTGTTTCAGCACTGCCAGATTTCTTATCAGCTCTGCTTTTTCCAGCTGGTCGAAATTGGCCATCTGATCGCTGTAGGAGATGACTGTGGGAAGTAAGTATTCCAAATCGCTGGTCTGCTGCGCCGCCAGATAGATGTCGCAGAGGTCCAGGTAGGACTTCATGATCTCCAGCTTGTCGTATGGACGGGTGCGAGTCAATATTGCAATCGAATTTTTGAGCTTAGCTACACCAGTGTTGCTGAGCTTCTTCAAGTCCTCTGCTGCTTCTGGTGATAATCCCGGGTTAATACTTTTTGCAATTGAAACTTTGGCCAGAATATCGATGAGGTCGTCTTCCGCTGAAAGTCGCAAAGACTGTGCGATTGCCCAATACTGACAAGGCAACTGACTGCGAAGAAGAGGCAAGAGCAAATTGATTTTTCGCATGCTTTCCTTTTGCCTCTGGCTCATTAAATCAAGTGTTGCCGCAGTGATCAGTTTGAGCGTTTCAGGTCCTGAGACTGCTGCTTCTTGGGCAGATTGTTCGATTAGTTTGAGAGCATTTTGCCTGTCGCTCGTCTGCCAGTTCAGGCAGCCCTGGGCATATTTGAGCAGGGCTCTGTCACGCGTCAGAGCATCGGCTTCCAGGCTCATTGCATCGCTGGTTGCTGCCAGAAGATTGGCTGCTTCTTTAGATTTGCCGATGCCGGCAAGATACTGTGACTGTTTTACGAGCAGCTCGGCAAAATCTGGAACTCTGTTGACCATCAACATTTTTATATGGTTGTTGGCTTGCTCGAAAAGCTTTAGAGCCTCTTCTTCAGTGGGCGCAGTCAGTGCCAAATCCGTTGAAATTGCAGCGATTTTCATGGCCGCCAATTTTTGTTCTTCGGAAAGATGATCGGAAGTCCTTGCGTCCGGGCTCTCTGAATTTACGAATTTTTCCAACTCGGCTAATTTCTCTTCTCGAGTGGGAATAGGCTGAAGCTCTTGCAATTGTTGCTTGTATTTATCGCTTGGATCTTGAAAAATTTCCGTCTCGGAAATCTTGCCTTTGTTGAAATTCATGATCACGTAGCAAAGGTCGATCATATGTTCGAGCGTGGTGCTCATGATCAGATTGCGATTGTCGTCTTTGATATCATCGGCATTTCGCAATGCTTTTCTGAAATACTCATACGCCGAAAAATAATTGCCGCGATCGAAATAAGTCTTGGCTGTGTGCATGTCGCCTTGCCACCATCCCAGCTCTTTTGAGGACTGGGAAATGTCGGAGATGGAGACCGGCTGATCGTTGTCACGCTTCTTTATGCCGGTGTAGACGTCATAGATTTCCTTGGCCGTAAAGGCTACGAGCAGCAGCAGCCCAGCTGCTGCAAGCATTTTCCGCTTGCTGAGCGGCATTCTGCCGCCTGTCGCTTTTTCCTGAATGGTGTCTGCCAGTTTCTTTTGAGATTTCGACGCTTGCTGTCCGCCTGCTTGCCCAGCCTTTCGATCGTCGGAGGCTTTTTTCGCTTCGGCAGCTTTTCTTGCCGCTGCAGCTGTCTTCGACTCTTGAGCGGCGGCCGCCGCGACGGCTTTTGCATCGAGAATCTTGGCTCTCTCAGCTTCGTCCTTTGCTCTCAGGTCTCGGTTGGCGATCTTGAGCTTATCGTAGATAGGCTCTAACTCCTCGGACACGTCGCCCATGGTTTGATAGCGATCTTTGCGAGATTTTGCCATCAATTTGGATACAACTTCATCGAGCTCTTTGGCACAGCTGAGGTCGGGCCGGACCTTAACTAGGGGAATGTGACTGTCGTTAAAGTGCATGCCGACAGTGTCTGCAAAATCAACTCCGACAAACGGTGCTTTGCCGGTCAATAGTTCATAAAACATACATCCGAGCGAATACATATCGGAGCGCTCGTCCAGTCTTTCTCCCCGACACTGCTCCGGGCTCATGTAGAGCGGGCTGCCAAATACTTCTCCGGTTTCGGTGAGCCTCTGTCCGTCTAATTCTTCCACTTTGGCGATTCCGAAATCGATGATTTTGACAATCTCGGCACCGGTATCCGGATCTTCGACGAGCATGACGTTGCTAGGCTTCAAATCTCTGTGGACAACGCCTTTATTGTGCGCGTGGCGCAACGCATCCACGCATTGCTTGACTATCGATACGGCTCTTAAAGCGGGCAATGCTTTTTTGGGCGCCATCACGTCCGACAGTGAAATCCCCTTCAGATAGTCCATCACCAGAAAAGGCTCGGCGCTATCGGCGTCTCCGAATTCATACACTTTGATCAAATTGGGATGATCGAGTTTGCTTAGAGCAATGCCCTCCTGGACAAAACGCGCCCGCGCCTTTTTGTCCAGCTTGCGCTTGTAGGCGAGAACCTTCACGGCTACGTTTCGCTTCAGGTTACGGTCATGAGCCTTGTACACCGCGCTCATACCACCTCTGCCGATCAGCTCGATGATTTGATAGTTCTTCCCGAACATGACGCCCGGGTTCAAGTCTCTGGAAGGATTTGTTGTTCCAGGTCTGGGCACCATGACCGTGGACTTGGAGTCATCTTGACTATCGCCGGGCGAATCTAAATCGGCGCCAGCCTTCAGCTGTTCGCCTTTGCGAATTTGTTTTTCAGGGATCTCTGGCACCTGACTTAGTTAATCTCCCTCAGGTACGCTATGCGTACCTGTCCCCCTCCAATGTTCTACCCTAAAACGCGACAATTGTTGTGTTGTGAACTAAACAAGCAAACTTAATTGAGTTTGCTTAGGCTTTTCTATTTATGCTAATCATATGAAAGACCGGTATTTTGTTCTCGACATGACCAAGTCCCTGCAGTTCGAAGCGTCCGACCCGAAATGAGCATCGCCACTTTCTTCGTTTTTCACTTCGTGCAGATTGTTCTGGTCGAATCGATAGTCATGTGGCGTCTTAAATGGGGAACATACAGACACTCGCTGGTCGACGCCTTGATGATGAATTTTGCTTCCATACTCGGGCTTCTTCTGGGACTGGCGCCTCTGATCCGCGGTGCCGGGCCTTTTGGATTGATGCTCTTTTGCACTTACAGCCTGATGGTCGAAACCGTCACGTTGATGCTCCTCGAGCGGCACCCCTGGAGGAAAGTGATCAGCACTGTTTTGATTGCCAATTTGTGCAGCTGCGTACTTTTGGCGGGCGAGAGTTTCATGAATTGGGCGGACTTTTCAGGTCTTTTCAGATGATTCGGCCAGGGCGACTGGCGGCGTTTGTGCTTCCGATAATTTTGCTTTCCGCCTGCGGTCCCGACTCTAGAGAGACTCCTGAATCGCGATGGAAGCATTTTTATGATGCCGGAGAGGCTGCTCAAAAATCCGGTGATATCGAAGAAGCCGAGAAGAACTATCGTGACTCGATTGCGGCTCTGGACGGAAGACTGCCATCCCAGAATTCCGCCGAATCGGCTCTTGCTTTGTCGACTGTTTTGCTTGAAAAACGAGATTGCATTGGTGCTTTGCCTTGCGCTCAGCAAGCGCTGTTATTCTTTCAGAGCAAGTGGAACCCGGCGAAGCCATCGTCCTCGCTGGATGACAGTGGCGTCAAATATTTGTCCTCGATGCTGGTTGTTGCTCGCGCACTCAACTGCCAGCATCGCTTTGCAGAATCTTTGCCCCTTTTGCGCAGGATTAGCGCACTGCAAGAGAAGGTGATTGTTCCTGTCAAATTCAATCATCAACTGACCGATGAACTGCGGCAATCACTCCAGGGGATTGGAAAGGGAAAAGAGGCTCACAAATTGCGTGATGCGATAAAGTTTTCCGCCTCATCAGTCGCTTCCGAAAAACAAATTGATGTCCTCAGTCTCGGCTACGAAGATGCCCTTAGTGAAGGGAAAAGCGCTCTTCAAGGCGGCAACTTTTCTTCGGCCGAGAAGCTTTTGAAACATGCTCTGGAACTGGCAAGCAAGCAAGACAGCGGCTCAATCAAATCGGCCGAGGCTTTGCTTTGGCTTGGCGATTTGCAGAGTTCAAAAGGCAACTACGCGAGTGCCAGACCAATGTTGGAAAAGGCATTGCAGATCGCTCGTCGGCGTTTGGCAAAGAAAGATCGTGATTTGAAGGACTACATGAAGAGGCTGGCCAGTGTTTGTGCCAATCAATCGGACTGGAAGAGGGCTGCGGCCCTCGACGAGGAAGCCTTGGCGCTTATCTTCGACAATGAATACAAACACGATAAGCATATGCACAGGTCCCGCGACCTGATGGATGCTCTGATTGATATCTATAAGAAAGACGGTCAGCTCGACAAAGCGGAGAAGATTGCCCACCGAAAAATAGCTTTGGAAATCGATGCTTACGGCAAGGACAGCCGCAAAGTCGGATTGAGTTATTGCCTTTTGGCTGAGGTCCTGGCATTGAAGAAAAACGACAAGCAGGCCAAAAGATATTTTCAGCAGTCGCTCGACGTTCTCAGAGACAGCAAGAAGACCGATCCTCGTGATATGAGCAAGATTTTCGCCGCATACGCAAACTATCTGGACAAAACAGGCGATAAAGTCGGCGCCGGAAAATTGCGCGACGAAGAAGAAGCTTTGAATGCCGAACTTACAGAAGGACTAGAGCGAGACGCACGCTAACCCGATTCTTGTTGTCAAGCGCCAGTGAGCTTTTGACGGTTGATGAAGGTACCTACGGGGCATAAAAAGCAGGTCAGGCCATTATCACGGGCGTTCATTTATGCTTAAAAAGACGAGTCTAGCATCTAAGACATTGCAGAAACTCCCGGCTGCGCCAGGACTTTCGGAGATTCACCACTTCTTGTCCGTGGCTATGGAGCAAAGGGGAAGACAGGTGGAAATCACCTGGGCAACGCCCGATAAAATGATGGATTTCTCGCTGAACATACATTGCCCGATAAAAGGTGGCGACACCAACTGGAAACTCTTCCTGGGCACTGGGCAGAATGCTGAACTTCTTTGGGATTACAGAAGTTGCGATGTACTGCTCGTGTACAACCTGATCGTTTCTTCCTGCGGCGAAGTTCATCAGAGCATTCAAGCGGAGGGGGCGATTACGGTTTCCGAATCATTCCGCGATGCTTCCAGAAAGCGCGATACTTACTTTATGCAGGCCAGCAGGTCGATGGGCGACGGGGACATGGCCAAACTTTCCGCC
>JAIETE010000214.1 GCA_019745505.1 Candidatus Obscuribacterales bacterium
ATATCTTCTTTCACAGAAGGTCACTCCCACGTCGAAACTTACCCTCCAAAGCCAGGCACCGCGGATTGCGGCATCTAAATGATGGCTCGCCGGCAAACTCAGGATGCGCAGAAAATGTTGAATTTTATACTCGGTATCTTCTCCATCACGACAAACAGAGTCGCCATGCCGCTGCTGACAGCCCTGGGCATTTTCATCACAGCCTGCATGCCGAGTTATGCGTCGGACGCGTTCACGGTAGGGTGCAACCACTATAAGCAGGGAAAATTTCCGCTGGCTAAGGCTTTCTTCGTCAAAGCGGTTCAGGATGAGCCGACCAGCATTGCGGCGCACTATCAGTTGGCCAATACTTATTTCCAGTTGGGCGAGTACGACAATTCGATTTTCCAGTACAGCGCCTGTCTGAAACTGAATCCGGACAATAGGATGCGGGCGTTTTGCACCAGCGCGATGGGGCAAATTCAGAACCTGAAGAGGTCCGGCGCCAACAAAGTGGCATCCAGCAGCACTACGGGTGCTTCCATCGTCAAGCAGTACTAGATAGTTAAGACCGGTACTTTGTGCCTCAAATCGCCCGTTTGAGCGCCGTCAAGAGCAGTCTGTTATAATTAAGTGACCCGGGCGTCAATGAATTCTGGCTAATCTTCGAATTTCTCTGACATATCGGCTCTTTCCCGAAATGGCGGGGCGCTATGACAGATTCGTCAACCGATACCACAGCAGAACCGGCAGCTAGTTTGCCTGTTGCTTGCTCTGCCGTCCAGTCCGCAGGGGGATCCGCAGAGCTTATCTCTGTTCGGATGCGCAAGCCTGTCGGTCGACCAAAAGACGAAGAGCTGCCGGCGCGCAGACGCCAGGAGATTCTGGATGCGGCGGCACTCTTTTTTGCGCGTCTGGGTTATCCGAATTCAGACTTGAAATTGCTCGCCGAAGAGCTCGGGGTTGCTAAAGGCACTTTGTACCGCTACTTCCCCAGCAAGAAACACCTTTTCCTGGCGACCGTCGACAACTGCATGCAGCAGCTGAATGACCATGTGAATATCGCCTCTCTTTCGATCGAATCCCCACTCGAGCGGATTGAGCATGCCTTGCGCGCCTATTTCCGCTTCTTCGATACTCATCCTTATGTGGTCGAGTTGATTGTTCAGGAGAGAGCCGAGTTCAAGGACCGCTCCCTGACTGTTTCTCTCGACAGAGACAAGGGCGGCATATGGAAGCAGTACTTTGTTGAACTGATGGAGCAGGGAGTGCTTCGCGATGTGCCGGTCGAGCGACTGGTTGAAACGATGAGTAGTCTGCTTTATGGAGTCATATTCAATAAGTTCGTCAGCGGATTCAGCGAGTCGCTCGAATCTAAAACTGAGGATGTTTTGGACATTGTTTTTAACGGATTGATGAAAGAGAAAAATTGCTACATTGCAAAAGGAAGCCATGGAAGTGAAATCAACAGTCAATGAGACCGGCTCGGTGAGCCAGGAGCAAGCGAAGCCGACGGCGGATGGTGCGGTAGTGCAATCGCGGTCTCAGCCTTTCTACAAGAGCAAGAAAGTGATTGTTCTCTCGCTTATATCTATTGTTGCGTGTGTGGCTGTGCTGCTTTTCAATAATGCGCACAGCTCTAAAGATGTTAAAACACCGGCACCAGAGCCCGTTATAACGGTTACAACCGAGAAGGTCGCACCGCATTTGATGAAGGGAGTCGTTCAAGTTAATGGAACCGTATGGGCCTGGGATCCGCTTACTATCGGTTCTGAAGTAAATGGACTGAGAATCGAGTCAATCAATGTAGATGAGGGCGATAAGGTAAAGAGAGGTCAGGTTCTAGCGCGTCTTAACGCATCTATATTGAACGCTCAATTAGCTGAGGAAAAGGCGAAATTAGCTGCGCAGGAAGCGACTTTGAAACGAACGATTCAACCCAACCGCCCCGAAGATTTGATTTCCCTGCAAGCGCTCGTCTATCAGGGCGAATCGGCTGTGGCTGAAGCGGAGACGATGCTCACCAAAGCGCGAGCCAATTTGGTCAATGCTCAACACAATTCCCAGCGCTATCGAGGTCTTGTAACACAAGGCGCGGTCAGTCAGCAGGAGGCCGATCAGAAAGACACCGAGGCGCAGACTGCTGACGCCGAAATGCGCAACGCCGAGCAGAAGGTGCGGACGGCGAAGTTTCAACTCGACCAGTCCAAGCAGCGTTTGATTATGGGTAAACAAGGCGGTCGCAAGGAAGATGTAGATATCTCTCGTGCCACCGTCGCTCAGATGAAGGCCAATGTGCAGAGGCTCGAGGCTCTGGTGGCACAGTCTGTGATCAAGGCGCCGTCGGATGGTCTGATCATGCGTCGCGATGCACACCTGGGCGAAATTACTGCTGTAGGCAAAGCGCTTTTCTTGATGGTCAGAGACAACCGGTTGGAATTGCGCGCGCAGGTTGCGGAAGTTGATCTGCCGCTGATACACCCAGGACAGAAAGTAGAAGTTACTGATTCCACCAGTTCCAACTACAAGGTCGAAGGAAAAGTTAGAGAAGTGAGTCCGATGGTTGATCAGGACATGCGTTTGGGAACCGTCCGCATCGATTTGCCTGTGGCTGACGGAAAGCAAGGGCATATGTTCAAGCCGGGAAATTTTGCCCATGCCACCATCGATATCGGCGATAGGACTCCGCTTGCCGTACCGGCAGCATCAGTCTTGAGTCGCGAACATAAGAGCTTCGTCTATGTGGTCAATGCCGACAATACAGTATCGACACGTGATGTAAAAACAGGTGAGAGAGTGCAAGGATTTGCAGAAGTATTGTCCGGTCTCAATCCTGGAGAAACCGTTGTCGTGCGAGGCGCCGGATTCTTGAAGGACGGCGATCTAATACGAGTTGGACAGTAGGAAAAGCCGGTCCGGACGCGAGATTGTCTAAATAGCGAAAGTAAGTTGTGAACCAATAAAAATGAACTGGAATCTCTCAACCTGGTCAATCAAGAATCCAGTTCCGGTACTGGTTCTCTTTCTCGTGCTCATGGTGATGGGTACGCTGGCTTTCAATGCTTTAGGGATTGATGAAAACCCCAACATCGATGTGCCGGTTGCATCCGTAACAGTTACGCAGATGGGTGCCGCACCCTCCGAATTGGAGACTCAGGTCACAAGAAAAATCGAAGACGCCGTCTCGGGCATCGGCAATGTCAAACACATCATGTCGACCGTCAATACAGGTGCTTCGACCACCAGCATTGAGTTCGTCCTCGGCACAAACACAGATCGGGCGGTCAATGATGTTCGCGATGCGATTGCCAAAATAAAGCAAGATCTGCCTGACGGAATCGATGAGCCGATTATTCAACGTGTAGATTTTGTCGGTGGTCCATTCGTCAGCTATACAGTCTCGAGCCCGACGCTAACCCCGACTGAAATCAGTTGGCTTGTCGACAATGACATCGGCAGAGCCCTGCTTTCGGTGCCCGGCGTCGGTCAAGTGCAAAGAGCCGGAGGTGTAGATCGCGAAATCAGAGTCGATCTTGACCCCACTCGCCTGGAAGCATTGGGTGTCACGGCCGACATGGTCAATGCTCAAGTGAGAGCTTTGAATATCGATTTGCCCGGTGGTCGTGGAGAGATTGGTAGAGCAGAGCAATCGATAAGAACACTGGGCAGCGCTCATACATTGGAGAGGCTGAGCGCGACTGAAATACTGCTTCCCCAGGGCCGGCATGCTCGACTCGATACACTCGGCAGAGTAACCGACAGCGCTTCCGAAGTGCGACAAATGGCAATTATGGACAGGAAGCAAGTTGTCGTCTTTTCTATTGTTCGCAGCACCGGCAGTAATCTCGTCGATGTCGAAAAGGCGGTGGACAAGCGTCTGGCTGATTTGAAGAGCTCGCTTCCGAAGGACGTCAGTATCAATAAAATTCGCACCAACGGTAAGTACGTAAAGGAAGCTTATGATGCTTCGCTTGATTCGCTGATCATTGGCGCTCTTTTAGCCGTCGCTGTGATCTATATATTCTTGAAAGATTGGCGAGCGACCTTCATCTCCGGTTTGGCTATTCCGCTGTCTGTCGTTCCGACTTTTGCCGTCATGCAGTGGGCCGGCTTTACTTTGAATGGCATGTCTCTTTTAGGTCTGGCACTCGTCATCGGGATTTTGGTCGACGATGCCATTGTTGAAATCGAGAATATCGTTCGCCACCTGAAGATGGGCAAACCTCCGCTGAAGGCCGCCATCGAAGCGGCTGAAGAAATCGGTATGGCTGTTATAGCAACGACTATGACGGTAATTGTCGTGTTCGTGCCGGTAGCGTTCATGGGCGGGATTCCCGGGCAGTTCTTCAAGCAGTTCGGGCTGACAGTGACTGTTGCGGTTCTTTTCTCACTGCTTGTCGCTCGAATGGTGACGCCGATGATGGCGGCATACGGCATGAAAGACATGCCTGAGCATAAGGGGCGCGGAAAGCTTATGCGGCTCTATGAGAAGATGCTGATCTGGGCGCTTAATCGCAGACTGATTACCGTCATTGCTTCAATCGTGCTTTTCGCCGTCAGTATCGCGCTTTTCAAAAGCATGCCTACGTCTTTGATAAGCAATGTCGACAGAGGCGAATGTTTGATCAACGTAGAGTTGCCGCCGGGGGCGGTTCTTTCTGATACTGAGCGCGCCTGCAATCAATTGACCGAGATCGTATCGGGGCATAAGGAAGCAAAAGCAGTAGTGGCTTTCATCGGCACGCCAACAGCATCTCGACGCAGTTCGGCTGGCAATCAGGGTGAGGTGAATAAAGCCAGCATCTACATAACTATGGTGCCTAAGGAAGAGCGCAAAATCTCACAGCAAAAGTTCGAAGAACTCTTGCGCAAAGAAATCAAAGTGGTGCCGGGTGTGCGCTTGACCTTTTCCCGCTCTTCCGGCATGACCGGAAAACCTGTTCGTATCGCTCTTACCAGCAACGATCCAGCGGCTCTGGAAAGCACAGCCGAAAAGCTTATTGATGAGATGCGCCCTGTTAAGGGGCTTAGTGACGTCACTTCCAGCGCTTCGCTTCTGAGACCGGAGATTCTGGTAAAACCCGATTTCGAGCGGGCTGCACGCGTCGGCGTTTCCGTAATGGCGATTGCCAGAACAGCCCTAATTGCGACTCTGGGCGACTCGGATGCCAATCTTGCAAAATTCGACCTGAAAGACAGGCAGATCAATATTCGCGTGCAACTCGACCCGCAATACCGCAATGACATGGCTACTATCGGTAACTTGAAAGTGCAAGGAAATAACGGCCGCCTGGTTCCTCTAAAGAGCGTCGCGACCGTGGAATTCGGCAGCGGACCGTCGCAAATCGATCGATATGACCGCGAGCGGCAGGTCACTGTGGAAGCGAGTCTTGATTCGAATTTGACATTGGGAGATGCCTTGAAGAAGGTGCACCAATTGCCTGCTTTCAAGGCAATGCCCAAGACGATACACGAGCAGCCACTGGGTGATGTCGAGATTCAGCGAGATGTTTTCAACGGTTTCGGAACAGCAATCGGCGCTGCCGTATTGCTAATTTATGCCGTGCTCGTTGTTCTTTTCGGCGGCTTCCTGCACCCTTTGACCATCATGATGTCCTTGCCTCTGTCTTTGTGCGGTGCGCTGATTGGTCTTGTGTTGTTCAATCAATCGATTGGTCTTTATGCGTTGATCGGTATCACAATGCTTATGGGGCTGGTGACAAAAAACGCCATTCTTCTTGTCGAGTATGCGCTGGTTTCTATGCAAAACGGTCTGCCGCGCCGCGAGGCCTTGATTACCGCAGGCGAGACGCGGATGCGCCCGATTTTCATGACCACGATTGCCATGATTGCCGGCATGCTGCCGGTCGCAATGGGAATCGGTGCAGGTTCCGAAGCCCGCGCGCCCATGGCAATTTCAGTGGTCGGTGGATTGATCACTTCAACCCTTCTGACTTTGCTTGTTATACCGGTTGTGTTCACGTATATTGATGATTTTCAAAGTTGGTTGATGCGCGTGCTGCCCACCTCTTTGAAGGGGCCTTCGGCTCATAAAGCGGGTCAGGTGCAGACCAGCCAGAAAGATGCGGAGAAACATACGGTTGGATAAGCTGGTCAAGTTCAAACTTTCACTTGCTGCACTGGCAATTGTTTGCGCGCCAATAGCGTCGCAAGCTCGCCATTCGGGAGATGGAAAGGTCTCGCCTCAGCGAGCGAGCGGAGCACCTGAGAATCTTCGACAACAGCATAAGGAGCAGAGTCCCGCGCAGTCATTCACGGCCAAAGGGCTGAAAGATGCTGAAGGTCTTGTCCTGAAGCAGGAGTATCGCTTCATAGGCAAATGCACCACTTATTTTTCGCCTCTGGGCATCAGTGTCGAGTCAAACAGCTTGTCAATTCTCTTCAACGCAAAAACGCAGAATCTTTGCGTCTACAGCGACGATACAAAGAAATACTATGCTTGCGACCCGGCGACTTGGAAGAAGAAGTCCAAAGTGTTGTTTAGGGATCCGGCCCTTCACCCTCGACTGTCGCCGTGGAAATTTTTGAGAAATGAAAAGATCTGCGGCATGGATACGAAGGCTTACAGTCGTTTTTCATACATGAAAGCTCAGACCAATGAAGATACGATCTGGGTCACGCACGACATTAGTCTGACTCCCGATGCGCGTTCTTTGCTTTTTGCTCTTTTAAAAGTTGCAGATTCTTGTCCGCCTGGAATACCGCTAAGACATGCTCTTGCTATAAAGCATACTGCCGTTGTCGACAGGAAGGCGGACTTCCTTGGACGGCATCGCGTGCGCAAGGCAAAGGATTCAGATCACGTTGATTACGAGACATATTCGGTTCAGAAGATACGAATTCCTGCCAAGAAGTACATAATGCCTTCCGGTTACAAAAGAGCGGAAAGCGAGATGGAAGTTTTCTTCAGTGCCGATGATGCGCTGGGCGACCTTGATACACCTGATATTGGGTCAGGCAGCGGCAAGAAGCTGATGCAGCAGAAATTCAAGTAGTCGATGCCGGAAAGCCGTTTCTATCTAGTCCGATTTCGTTGCCCTCGGGGGCGGTGCGTGATAGAGAATCAGCCAGCAGCCTATTCGCTGCTTGATCGCATCTAGGTATTCACCTCTATTCCAGAGAGCATCGGCGTATTTCATGATGACAGCGGCACGCATTGGGTTGTCTTCGCCTACGGCGGCAGCCAGCTCTGCATTTGCTCTTTTCAGGAATTCAAATGACTTTTGTTTTTCTCCTGTTGCAGAGAAAATATTTGAGATTCTCAGATCACACAGTGCTACATTTTGCCCCTGTCCTTCGCCTTGCTCCAGCCATCTCTCTTTCGCAATCCTGTACAGCTTGAATGCGTAATGGAATGATTTCTGAGTGTTGTAAGGCATAATCAGGTCAGCATAACGCGCGGCTGTAATAGCGGAGCGGGGCGTAACCGACTGCTTCCAGCGATCGAGGGCAGCCTGGTAATGGTCTTCTGCTTGCTCGCGCGCGCCCAGGAAGTTGTAGCAATCGGCCAACATGGATTCAGTATCACCCTTCCATTGGTAACTTACAGCCCACTCCTGGCTTTCAAGCGCTCCTTCAAGATATTTCTTAGCTTCACCGTATTGCTTCAGTTCATAGTGAACATTGCCGATGTAATAGAGCAAGTTGGGGTAGTTACTCGAATACGGGCTAATGTGTTTCTCAGTGAGTTTCTCTGCATATTTCAATCCGCGCAGCGCATCTTCCAATCTACCGGCTCTCTCCAGAGCCAGAGCTGTCTTTGTCAAAGTAGAGACCAACTTTCCGGGCGTAATTGCGCCTTCCTCGATGAGAAACCTGCCCCTTTTCATGTAAAGTTCCATCTGAGCATAGGCCAGGGCCATTCTGTTTTCCGCATCGTTGACCGGCGGCTTTGGTCCGACCCAGTCGAGCATTGTCGGGCTCAACCAAGGTGAATTTGCTGTTAAATCCAGAAATGACATAGTCAACCAAACAGCGCTCAGCACCAGAAGTGATACCACCACGCCTGTAAAGCCGAGTATTTTTTCTCGGCCGCTCAGCTTGAGACGTTTGGTCCAGAGCAGCGATAGATTTGCCTGTGCTTGATTGATAGCCTTCTTTTCACGGCTCATATAGAGTTGCGTGAGATCGTTTTTGAGCGTTTTCATCGATTGAACTCGCTCGGCACGCTTGGGCTCGAGACATTTGAATACGATTGCTTCCAGTTCGGCAGGGATGTCGGAATTCGGTACGACCGTTTTGATTCTGGCCGGGGTTTCCGATATGTGTTTGTGCAAAATCTGCAGGGTCGATTCGCCTGTATGCGGCGGCTGTCCTGTCAGTGTTTCGTACATCAGGCAACCCATCGAATAGACGTCTGAGCGTTCGTCCAATTCGCCACCCAGGCATTGTTCCGGGCTCATGTAGTGCGGAGAGCCAAAGACATCTCCAGTCTGCGTCAATTTCGCCTGGGTGTGACCGTCCTGCGAGAGCACTTTGGCAATCCCGAAATCCACCAGTTTTGCGACTTCGGCATCTCCTTGATCATCAGCATGGCGCAGAATTACATTGCTCGGTTTCAAATCTCTGTGGATGACGCCTTTCTCGTGCGCGTGCGCCAGTGCTGCCGTCAATTGAACGAAGATATTCAACGATTCGGTGTATTCCAGTCGCCCCTTTTCTTTGATTAGCGCCGAGAGTGAACGCCCTTGCAGGAGGTCCATAGCCATGAAAGGCAGACCGCTTTGCGTGGAGCCGACGTTGTACACCTTGACGATATTCGGGTGGTCCAGGTGGCTGGCGGCCGTCGCCTCTTGCTGAAATCTCTGCACACTGAGCGGATCGGCTGAAAGATGGGGCATCAGAACTTTGAGCGCGACATTTTTTTTCAGGCGGAGATCGCGTGCCTTGAAGACTACGCTCATGCCTCCCCTGCCAATGCTTTCGGTTACTTCATATCGATCTTCTACGACTTGTCCAAGCAGTTCCAGCCTCGGGTCTGCCAGGGCCATAGCCGGTCTGGCCATGGACATATTGCCGGATAATTCTACTGTCCTTGTCGATTCCCCCGGCGCAGAATCGTCAATCGACAACATTTCATCTTCGTAATTCGAGTCTGAGGGCGCTTGTGACTTCCCGTTTTTCGGCCGATCGTTTTGGTCGAGAGGTGTGCCGTCCTGAGGACAAAATCGCGTGTCAGCTTGATACCCGGTTTTACACACCGGGCACTGCTTGCCGACAATGCCTTCTTCTCCTACTGTTGTTGGCTCTTCCGACAGGTTTTGACTCCCCTAAAGTTCTCAGTTTCTACATTCCCCCTTTACGATCTTCTATCTCTCAGAACGTAGTATGATGCCAGACGGACTACATTTTTCGGAGCGGTTTTTCCAGTGCCGACCATGCGCCGCAAGCTTTTTACGTTAAGCGTCTCATTGTTCTTATTGCCGTTTTTCATTTCCATTCAGGCCGAAGCCGCCCCTGATAAAGGCGCTGCCAGTGCAAAGGCTGCCAGTTCGCTGAAGCCGCCCGGCGCGCCCACTAAGGAGGTTTCAAAAACTCCCGGTGGTCCGCCCGCTCCCGGTTGGGAGCTTCAGCAGTGGCATCGAATGGCGGGTCGCATCCGGTTGGTCTCGAACAAGTATGGTGGCAAGTTCGAAACCACTCATTACACGCTTTTGAAGCCGCTGCCAGGCGAAAAAATGTATTTCCTGAACCAGCAGACCAAGCGCTACGTGCATTACACCACCGAGATGTGGCGCAAGAAATTCAATTTCTACCACAAAGATACCGGTCGCTCGAGAGACGCAGGCTTCACCGAATTTTCTGCTTGGAAACGTCTCGGCGATGAAAAAATTGCCGGGCTGAAATGCGGGCGTTACTCGCGCATGCGCACAAATAATCTGCCGCCGCCTAATGACAAGACATACACCGAAGAGTGGTCCTTTTCCCGTGAGCTGACTGTCCCTCCGGCGCTTGTCGAACTCTACAAAAAGACACTCTATCTGCAGTACGACGCCAAGCTCGGTTTTCCGATGCGAGTCAAGGAAATCCGTGAATGGAGCGGGAAAAAGGCTAAAAAGGTCGAGCTCAGCTACGACACTCTCAAGTTCAGCAAGGGCAGTTTTCCTCAGTCATTTTTCGACGTTGGCAAAGATTACAAACAAGTCAAAGATGAGATGTCCGTGCTCATGGATGAGGGCGGCGACATGATGGGTGGCGAGATGATGGGCGGTGACGGCTCTCTGGGCGGACTGGAGATGAATGAAGCGCTGAAACGCCGCCTGGGTAAATGAGCCTAAATTTGCACTTTGGGGACTTGCCGAGAATAGTTGAGCTTGAGAAGTATCGCGTGGATCGCATCTCCGTTTTTCCACAGGTAGTCGGCGTAACTCTTTTCGGTGATGCAGGTGATAAGCAGAGAGCCGTTCGGCTTCAATGCCTTCAACGCCGATTCGTAGCTGGACCTGGGATCTTCATTCAGCGATTCCTTGAGCCTGGCAATTTTCAGATAGGCAAGAGCCTCGTTGTCAGCCGATTTTAGAACACTCCACCGGGCGGCCGCATCGGTGTACATATCCTTCGCTTTCGGCAAGACCTCTCCGTGCACCAGGCAATCACCCGTGTGGCTGAGCAGCAGCGCATAACCTTCCGTTGACTGGAACTGTCGGGCGGCCTCTACATACCTGCCTATCACCAGGGGCGAGAGACTCGCCCACTCTAGCGCTTCTCCGTGCAACGAGGCGAAGAAGTGGCGGTATGCGCTTATCGCATCGGAATAATGTTCCATGTAGTAATGAGATTCACCAGTTTGAACGATGCAGTTCATGATATCTTTGGCACTTTCGCCGTAAGCAAATGTGCCGGCTCTCTGCATGTAGAGTGTGTACTCGCGGGCTGCAAACGCATAATCCTTGGCGTTGTAGCAGGCTTGCGCGTACTGTCGCTGCAATTGCATGGAGGGCAAGCAAAATTCGCCGTTGATCAGTTTGCTGCATTCGAGCGCCAAAGCGTAGGCCTTTTCCGCTTCTTCCCAGCGATTCACCTTGACCATGTCGTTGCCCCAGCTGACCATGCGCTCGAGCGAATCTGCATCGATCGACTGCGGTGAGTTTCTCAAAATGCCTTCACAGTGTTCGATATCATTTTGATAAATGGAGAGCGCCGTTTGCCCGACTTTGCCTGGCGGAGCGGGCTGCGGTTCTTTCCAGTTCAGTTTCTGTTTGAAAACTTGAGACTCATCCGCGAACGCGTATTGCGAAACCAAATACGCCCATGCAGCGAACAGCGCAATGAGTGAAGCGGCCAGCGCGCCCATAACGATGAACTCGCTCTTCTTGCGTGGCTTTCGCTTGAGTACAAAGAGCTCCCAGCTTGTTACCATCCGACCAAGCAAGGACGACTTGCGATAAAAGAAAATTTGCTTCAGTTCGTCATGTACGGCTTGCATGCTGGGAGGACGGGCTGAAGGCTCCTTTGCCAAAGCCTTGAAGATGAGCGCCTCGAGACGCTGTGGAATACTGATGTCGAGTTTCAAACTTTTGAAGTCCTTGGGCACCTCATTCATGTGACGATAAAGGACTTCCAGCATGTTGTTGCCTGTGTGCGGCGGTGTTCCGCAAAGTGTCTCGTACATGAGACATCCCATCGAATAGATGTCGGCTTTGGCATCCAACTTTTCGCCCTTGCATTGCTCTGGGCTCATGTATAGAGGGCTGCCGAACACGTCGCCGGTCTGAGTCAGGCTCACGGCGTCTCTTCCTTCGTGAGGAAGCAATTTGGCGATTCCGAAGTCAACGATTTTGCAGACATCTTTCTCGCCGTTTTGCTCGCACAAAAGAACGTTGCTCGGTTTTAGATCTCTATGCACGATGCCGTTCTGGTGCGCATGGGTGAGGGCGGAAGACAGCTGGATGAAGATGTTGAGCGCGCGATCGACGGGAAGATGCTTCTCTCTTTTAATGAGAGATGCCAGCGAAACGCCTTCAATCAGATCCATGACCAGAAAAGGCTGGCCGCTTTCTGTTTCGCCGAAATTGTGAATGCTGACTACATTCGGGTGATTGAGAGCGCTGGCAGATTGTGCTTCTTGTTGAAACCTAGCCATGCTGTGCGACTGCAACATCAAGTGAGGCAGCAGCATCTTCAAAGCGACAAATTTGCCGAGCTTTAAATCCTTCGCTTTGAGAACTACGCTCATGCCACCATATCCGATGGCGCCGACGATTTTGTATTGTTCGTTGACGGTTGTGCCAATCAGTTTGTTGGCTGCTTCTCTTGCAAATGTTGCCGGACTATTGCCGTCTGACGACTCCAAATCGCCTTCCTGTGTTTGCCAATCTTCCGTTGTGAATGGGTCATCCAGGATTTTTGTTTTGGTTGCCGAATTCTCAAACTTTTCCAGCTCTTTTCCTTCCGGGAAAACTTTAGCTGATTCGCCGTTTCTACCACCGTAGTTCGATTCGGCCTTGTCCTTTTTGTTTTTCTTGCCTTCTTTCTTTTCGTCCGACTTTCTGGTCAGGGGCTCTTCGTGAAGAACCTGCGCGAGAAGAGAACCGGCTGAAAGTGCCAATGGGGAATCGTCTGCCGGCTGCATGGAGCTATTTTCTTTAGCGAGGACTTTTGTGTTTGCAGCGTTGAATTTCGCCTTTTCTTTCTCCTGTGGTACCGGAACCAACCTTGTTCCGTCGTTGGGGCAAATCTTGGTGACGGCCGGAAAACCCTGCCCGCATTCGCTGCAAGTGTTTTCGATGGTAATTCTGCCGGATTCTTCTACCAAGGTTTCAAACCAAACTGCTTGCCGGAATTCT
>JAIETE010000284.1 GCA_019745505.1 Candidatus Obscuribacterales bacterium
ACCGCTTTCAGCCGCCTACTTGAAAGCCGGCGACTTGAAAATGGCCGAATTGACTATGAGAAGAGCTCTGCCTCTGTGCAAGAAGTATTTCGCCGACAAGCCGAATTTGATAGATGCGCTTCAAACCGGCTTGGCCGCCTTGAAAACAAAACAGTCTCAGAAATAACCAGGCTCGGTGTTATTGAGCACCAGCACCTGAACGTTGTGCCAGGCGGTTCTTCTCGGCCAGTTCGCGCACGTGTGCCAGTCTTCTTTCCATCTTCTGCTTGGTGATACCGTTCATCATCATTCGAGGCACGGGCAGTCCTGTGTCTATGTGTGATGACAGTTCCAATGTCGTCGATTTGCCGTCCGCCGATGGAATGAGAACCCAGCTGCCTTCCATCGATTTGAACTTGTCAGATTTCACCATTTGATAGTCGATGCGGCGATTCGGCACTTCTTGCGTATTGATCAAGCACGTCGCGGAGCCGATCATCGGGATAGCTGTAAACTTCTGTTCGAGCTGAGCTTCGTTGACGCCCTGCTTCATTATTTTGCTGTACGCAAGTTCGGGATCAACTTTTCTTTGTTCGTGGACAGCATTGAAAACCACGTCCGGTGGTGCCTTGATCACTATCGAGGCTTTGATTCTAGCCTTGCCGCTGTTCAAGCTGGGCTTTTGCGCTTCAGCCTGTATTTGCTGCACAGCTTGATTGGTTTGTTTTTCCGGCTGTGAGCCTGCTTCGGCTTTTGTCTTGGAGATTTTGTCTCCGAAAATGCTGGGCAGCAGGCGGCTGTTTTTTGCTTCGCTCTTTTCTTCCGCTAGCTTTTCTTTCTTGTCTTTCTTGTCTTTCTTTGCTTCGGCTTTGGCGTCTGTCACCGTATTTGGTGCGACAGTCGGCTTGGCTGCAATCGCTACAGGCTTCTTGGCCGACGGTGCAATTTGCTCGGACGGTTCGAGGTCGTGGATGTGTGACTTGTATGCTTGTGAA
Source organism: Candidatus Obscuribacterales bacterium (assembly GCA_019745505.1). Taxonomy (GTDB): domain Bacteria; phylum Cyanobacteriota; class Vampirovibrionia; order Obscuribacterales; family Obscuribacteraceae; genus QKMZ01. The sequence continues at coordinate 975 of JAIETE010000284.1, forward strand.
GACTTTGTGTTTACATGAGCGACTTCGTAATCGGCGCTCTCTTCCAGAGTCGGCTGTTGAGCGCGAGCTGGAGCCTTAACTGCTACCGGCTCGGGTTGTCTTTGTGCATGCGCAACCTGCTGCTCTATTTGTTGTTCTTCTTTAGCCAGGCTCTTCAGCACTGCAGCTTGAGCGGTCAGGGTTTCGTGCAGAGAGTTTTGCTTCTGTTCGATGACAGTTGTGCGTTTATTCATCTGCAGTTGCAACTGCGTCATTTGCGCCTGCAGTTGCGTCAATTGCTGCTGTATCTGGTACAGCTGCGCTTGCAATGTTTGAGGCGAATTGGCGTCTTTGTCTTCGCTTCCAAACAAGCCTTTCGCTTGTGCAGAGCAACCAAGTGTGGTGCAGAAAAATATGGACATGGCAAATGCACTTAAAACAGTTTGCCGCTTGAGCATTGCTCTCAAATCATTCTTAGTCACGCGCTTCTCTCTTTCTACGGAAACGGTAAAAAACGCAAAACCTTTATTGGTGGCGCTTTTAGGCTCATCGGTAAAGGTTATCATGACAAGTAGGGGATTTGAAGAGGACTTAGACTAAAAGAAAGTCATCCACTTGTCATGTGTTTCGTGAGCCTGACTGCGCTGCCTTTGCGGGGCGCGCTGCTGTTTTCTTGACAACTAAATATAACGCTGAGCGGGAGCTAACTTATACGCCAATCGGAATGAATTTCGGCACCAGCCTGCGCCACTTCATCTTTTCGGCATACTCTCTATATCCGTCTCCCAGACTTTCAAGCAAAATTTTCTCTTCGTATTTGGCGCGATTGAGCCACAAGGGTGCCACTACGCAGACGGTGAAAAGAACGAGTGGGACGGAAGTCGAAGCAAGCGATGCTCCGAGAAGCGATTGGATGATTCCCGAATAGGCCGGGTGCATTACGAATCTCAAAAGTCCATCCGACTTGACTTTGTGATCTTCGAGAATTTCAGCGTCTGTGGTGAAAGCTTCACCCAAGGATATCCAACCACCGATCATGAAAATCAGACCACTGATCAGGACCAGAACGCCCAACCAGGAGATGACCAGCGTGATGCCGGCAGGTTCGCCCTGCCCGAGCGTGAGCAATGGATGAGCCCAGTCGGCTTTGATCACATCCGAATAGATGAGAAAAGTGGGGATCAACGCGAGTATGGTGAGTACGGATGCGTACTGCGGGGCGCGCTGAATAATGAAGTTCTTCTCGTACTTGACGCCAGTTCCGCGGCGGATAAAGGCTTTGGTCAACACCGGTGCAGCAATCACTGCTCCTACTGAAACCAATGCGACGGTCACCAGGGTTGGGACGTTGAAACTCACTTAGTTATCTCCTTTTAAAGAGAACAGAGTTGCCGGTAAACCGGGATCACTTTTGAAATTTTGCCAGGAACTTTCTGAAGACAGCTTGCCATCTTCATAGTCGTACCACTCTACAGGCAGGTAGCTGTTTGCGTCAACGAAAACTCGTTTGAACAATTGAGTCTGGGTCTTGTCTGTATATACTTCGATCAAATGTGCCGGAGAATGCGACAGACGCTCAGAGACAGTGTGGGTTGTGATTTTCGCTGTCGCGCCGTTGTCGAGAAATTTTTGCAATGCACGCGCCAACGACCCGAAGTCCGAATCAACCATCGGATAACCGTTTACCGATCTCAAAAATTTCGAATCGGGAGCCAGCGTGATCATTGATGCAAAAATGCCTAGACCAGGAGCTTTTCCGTGCACTCGACCATCCGACTGAAGAACGGCTACCGAGCCCTTTCTCTTTCCTTCAGTAACTTCCAATCTCATCAAGTGCGGTTTTTTGAAATAGAAATCACCTTTCTCGATAACATTCCTATCGCCTTTGAGGGCGCTCATTTTGTAGCTGAAAGAATATGCATCGAGCGTCTCGGCTGCGTTGATCATCTTATGCACAAACGCGTTTCCATCGGTGAAGGTGGCAACCTGACCGGCTTTTACATCGGCAAGAGAACTAATCAATTGGTGCCCTTTAGCGTGATTGGTGTCACTGGCAACAGACGCGACGCCCGTGCAAGTTGTTCCGACCGCAAGCAAAGCAAAAGCAGCAGTAAATATCTTTTTCAATTGCATATCCAATTTAGCGAGCACCTTCAAGCAATTTCTCGTCAGTCTCCAGTGGGCATTTCCAGAGTCTGTAGAGTGCGTCGAGAACGGTTTGCGCCGGCTGTGGCAATGTATCGCCGGGCGCCACTTCGATATCGTCGAGCATTCTTCTCATCCAGAGCGCATGGCGCGTATGAGGGCGTGAATGATGTCTCAACCATTCCAGACCATCTTCTATCTCTTCTTTCGTGTAGTCGGCGGCATGATCCGCAAAATACTTTTCGAATATCTCCAGTGTCTGGCGAGCGTAGGCGGTTGCAGCCAGCTCAGCAGTGACGACGGCAAGAACTCCGTCTTTGTGATTCGGGCTTTCGCACCATCTGCGCATGACCTGGCAGAGATTAAGGCTGGCCTCGTTCAAAATATCCGTCTTCAACTGCTCGTCGGTAATGCCGGCCAGGTGGCACTGTTTGACGTACATCTGCTGATAGGTCAGCTCTTCATCGGCTAATTGACTGAATAGTTTCTTGCCGGCATCCATGTTTTCAGGTAGACAATCTCTGACAAGCGCGATATTGCGGGGCAATTCTCTGATGAAAGGCCAGAGGCTCAAACAGATTTCGCTTCCCAGAGGAATGACCGTTGCGTCCTGGATGCCGCCGCTGAAGGGACTAGTTTTGCATCCGAGCGTTATTCTTTCGATAAGGGCTGGCATCCACCCCGATTTACGCGACATATTAGATTCCAATAACCTGTTAAACCCCAGTTGTATACTTTACTACGCAAACTAGACAGTCCTGTGTAATCTAACTAATGAATGTTAAGCACCGGTCAAAAGTCCCCTAAAAGTCTGCGAAACTGCGTTATCAGGGGGATGCAGAGATCTCAATCGGTGCTGGGCTCCGGCGCTGGCTTACATTTGCTGATTTTTACGAACTTAATGGCGATATTCGGGCCAGAATGTATATTTTTGGTTCTCATATATAGGGATTCCCAAGCAGCTCAATGCATTTAGTCGACAGCGCAGAAAAGAAGCCGCCGCAAGAAAGGAGCATCTCTTCTTTGCCATTGCCTTTACAGAGTTTGCCGACAGGCGAGAAACTGCAAAGAGACGCCGGCACTACGATTGAGGTTGTGAGCGTGCATGGCGCCGACCTGCAAATGCGCAAATTCCTGGCCGCCAATGAGAACGCCGTGGCGCTCTATCTGCATGGCATAGAAGGTCACGCCGAGTGGTTTGCCAATACGGCCGCCGTCTTGAACGCAGCCGGAATTACTGTTTACGCGCCAGACAGGCGCGGTGCCGGTCTCAATTCTGCAGAAAGAGGCCATGTAGACAATTACAAGATACTGGTCGATGACCTGGAATTTTTTCTCAATCTTGTGGCCGAAAGGCATCCCGGCCTTCCACTGTTCTTGATCGGGAATTGTTGGGGCGCAAAAGTGGCCGCCGTCGTCGCAGCAGAAACGCACAAATGGTCGACCGCCGGACGAAAACCTCGATTGGACGGCCTGGTTTTGATCTGCCCGGCGATAAAAACAAAGCCGGACCTCGGATTTTCGCAAAAACTTTCAATAGCGCTGGCTCTTCTGTCCGGAAAGGATGCTCTGCGGCAACAAATCCCCATTCCGCTAACCACAGCAATGTTTACCGACAATCATATTTTTCTCGACTATATCGAGAGAGACCCTCTGAGACTGACTTCGGCCAGCAAAGCCTTCTATTTTGCGAGTTTTGTCCTCAGCCTCAAATCTGCTCGGGTTGCGCCGGCAATCAAAATTCCCACGCTGATTCTGCAGTCCGACAATGATGCAATCGTTGACGTACCGGGCATTGAAGCCTGGTTTTCCAAGATAAATCATCAGGAGAAAAAATATAAGAAGTATCTTGGTGCCGCACACAGCATGGATTTCGACCGAAGACAATTCATCGAGTATGCTCGCGACCTGGCGCAATGGATAGAAAAAATCAGCACTCAGAGCCGGAAAAGGGGTGCCGAGTAATGATACGAGTCAAGGACATCCAGGTCTCGACGGTTCTTTTGCCGTTTCGTTTTGCTTTTAAGCACAGCCTGGCTTCGCGTTCTTTCTCCACAAATGTGATTGTCAAAGCTGCTCTCGAAGACACGGCAAGCGGTGCCACTGCATTTGGTTGGGGTGAGAGCGTTCCCAGAGACTACGTAACCGGAGAGACTTGCCAGAGCGCAGTCATTGATATTACTGAGCAATTTGCGCCGGAATTTCTCAATCAATCTCTGTCAGAAGACAGAAAGCCGATTGAAGCGATGGGCGGTCTTATTGAGCAGGTCGCCGCCGCGCACAATGTATACGGGCGCAGAGTGGGCGCCGCCTTTTGCGCTTTGGAACTGGCACTGCTCGATGCAGCGGCCAAAGTCCAAGGTGTATCAATCAGTGAGTGGCTGGCAGTCCGAAACGGAAGGTCACCCGCGCAGTCAATAGATTACGGTGGCGTGATTCCCTTCGGAAAGCGCAAAACCCTCTCGGCATTGCTCTATTTCTACAAGTTCTATGGCTATAAAACAGTCAAGTTGAAAGTTGGCGATGATCCTGATTTGGATCTCTTTACAGTTAGAAAAGCACGCGAACTTCTGGGCGATGGCATCGTCCTGAGAGTAGATGCGAATTGCGCCTGGGATTTCGATCGAACAGTAGCTTTTGCAGATAAAGTGCAGGATTTCAACATAGCCTCTATAGAGCAGCCGGTGCCATTTGACCGCCTGGATGAATTGGTTGAGTTGAATAAAGTTCTGAAGCCCGAGATCGTTGTGGACGAATCTTTGTGCACTGTCCAGGAGGCTCAGAATCTCGCAGAGATGAAGGCATGCAGAGGTTTCAATATCAGAATCTCGAAAGTGGGTGGTTTGATGGCTGCTCAAAAAATCATCGATATTGCTCACAAGAATGGAATCAGTGTCCATTTGGGAGCCCAGGTCGGAGAAAGTGGAATTTTGACTGCTGCCGGCAGGGCTCTGGCCTGCGCTAATGAATCATTCGAAAATTACGAAGGCGCCGCTAATTTTTTCCTTCTGAAAGAAGATCTGACCAGAGAAAATATGACCGCCGGATTCGGCGGCAGAGGGAAATTGCCGAATGGTCACGGCATAGGCGTAATCGTCAACGAAAACAATCTCAAACGCTTTGAAGTAAGACTTCCGTTTGCTAAATCAGGTCCCGCTTCTCTGGAGGCGACAGAAAGAGGTCTTCATGTTTAAACGTCCCAGTCTGATACATATGGGCCAGATCTACCGGCGTGCCACGCATATCCGCCGCTTTTTCAACGCCGTGAAAAGTCCCGAAGCAGTGCAAGCGCAAAAGTTGCTCAGCTATATTCGCGCCAATGAAAATAGTGCCTTCGGCAAAGCAAACAATTTCAGCAAGATACGCACTGTCGAGGACTATCAAAAGTATGTGCGTCCCTGCAAATACGAAGATCTTCAACCCTATATCGATCGTGTGCGAGCCGGCGATACCAATCAATTGACGCGCGAAAATCCATTTATGTTCGCGACGACCAGCGGTACCACCGCCTTGCCGAAATTCATTCCCATCACCGCCACTCACATTCGTGACTACACGCACGCGTTCCAAGTGCATAATTATCACTTGATACAGGATTATCCCCGCGCTGCAGACGGGCGTTTTCTTCTCATCACAAGCAACGATGAAGAGGGACGTACCGAATCGAACATTCCATACGGTGCTGTTTCCGGAATGTTGAATCGCCGTCAGCCTGAAGTTATTCGCAAACATTTCGCGACGCCGTACGAACTCTGCAAGATCAAGAATGTCGATGCCAAATATTATTTGATGTTGCGCTCGGCGCTGGGCCTGGATGTGACTGCCGTGATTTGCTGCAATCCTTCCAGTTTGCTCTTGCTTGCCGATCAAATGAGGGAGCATGCTGCCGATCTGGTCGCCGACCTTTTCGATGGCACTGTTAAACAGGCTTACCGCCCGCCGTCCGATTATTCCGATGCTTTTGCGAAATACTTCAAGCCCGACAAGCAGCGCGCCCGCCAGCTCGACAAGATGCTCGAAAAGGACGGCTCGCTCCTGCCCCGCAATGTTTGGTCCAACCTACAAATTATCGTCAGTTGGAAGGGCGGACCGATGGCTTTCTATCTCGACAAATTGCCCGAACTGTACGGCAATATGCCGGTGCGCGACTTCGGTTATATGGCCAGCGAAGGGCGTGGCTCGATTCCGATTACGAGTGATGGCTCCGGCGGTGTACTGGCTATCACCAGTCACTTCTATGAATTTGTCGAAGAAGATGCGCATGATCAGCCCAATCCGAAATTCTTGCTGGCGCATCAGCTGAAGAAGGGCGGTCGCTATTTTATCTATTTCACTACCGGTGCCGGACTTTATCGCTACAACATCAACGATCTTGTGGAGGTTGTTGGTTTCGAGGCAAATGCACCAATCATTCGTTTTGTACAAAAAGGCATGGGCGTGAGCTCCATCACAGGCGAAAAGCTTACCGAGGAACAAGTCCTGGTGGCTCTGACCATGGCGAAAACGCAATTGGGTCTTGCTGAAATCGAGCATTGCACAGTCGAAGTAGAACTTGGAAATCCGCCCTTCTACGTTGCATTTGCTGAAACCAGCTGCGAACTTCCGGACTCCGTGATAAATCAATTCATTCGGATCTTCGATGATTCTTTGAAGAATCAAAATCCCGAGTATCAGGACAAGCGTTCGACAAAGCGGCTGGGATTGCCGGTGATGAGAACATTGCCTGCCGGCACATATATGAAGCTGAGACAGCAGAGAGTTTCACAAGGCGCACCGGAAGCGCAAGTCAAAATACCTCTACTGAGCGCGCACAGTGGATTCACCGCTCAGCTGGCGCAGATACAAGTGACGTAGATAGTTTGAAATTCGCAATTCGAGAGGGAAAAATTCGATGACAGCAAAAGTGAAGGTGGCGATAACGGGAGCCTCTGGACTCGTAGGCAGTCACCTGGCAGAGCACCTCATCCTCAGCGGATACCAAGTTGTGGCGATGTCGCGGCATGCCACTACGGAGAAATGCCTCACTTCCATCACCGGTCCCGGTTCGCTGACGTTGAAGCAAGTCGATGTTTGTGACGAGGATGCATTACTGAATGCATTTTCCGGCTGTGATGTCGTTGTGCATGCTGCCGGAACAGTCGACCCCTATGGTTCTAGGCAGGCCATTTTCAAAACCAATGTGGACGGGACAAGGCATGCGATGTCTGCTGCTCGCCAGGCGGGGGTCAAGCAATTCATTTTCGTAAGCAGCCTTTCAGTGATCACCGGACAGGGCGATCAGTTTGATGTTGACGAGAGCGCCGAATTGAAACCTTGTGGAGAATCCTATGCCGACTCGAAGGTGGAAGCCGAGCGAGTGGCAATGAGCGAACCGGCCGATTCACCAATGAAGGTCACTGCCGTAAGACCCGGATTCATCTACGGACCGAGGGAAAAAGCCTGGATGCCGCGATTGATCAATTCAATCGGTACCGGCAAAGCGATGCTGATCGGCGGAGGCGTCAAAGAGACTAATGTCATTTATGTCGGCAATTTGAGCAAAGCAATCGAGAATACTTTTCTCAATCCAAAAGCTTATGGTCAAGCATTCAACTTGACTGACGGAGAGAAGATAACCAAAAAAGAGCTTTTCGATGCGATTGCCGATGGACTGGGACTTCCTCGAGTGACCAAGCAAATCCCCGTGCCCGTTGCTCGCTTCGCTTGCGAATTGATTTCTTCGTTTGCGCCTCTTTTGCCTGTAGAGAAGCAGCGCGGACTGGCTCGTTTTTCCCGTGCCGCATTCCGTCTGGCCGGCGTCAATCAAGGGTTTTCTGTGAAGAAAGCGGAAAAAGACCTTAACTATGTCAATCGCATTCCCTTCAAGGACGGAATGGCAAAGACGCTGGAATATTTCAAATCCGAGCGAAGCGGAGCGCAAAAAGAGGCAGTTGCACGCAGATGATGAATGCCAAAGAATTTGTAATTGATTACATAGGCAGGCACAAACACCCAGTCAATGCCTGTTTGCATATTGTCGGCGTGCCCAGCGCCTTTTACGGCATGTTTCTTTTTGCCACAGGAAAGTTTGCCTCGGGATCTGTGCTCATCTTCTTGGGCTATTTCCTCCAGTACCTTGGTCACAAAGCGCAGGGCAATGAAGTGGGTGAAGTCACACTGGTCAAACATATTTGGAAAAAGGTTTGCACTCCTAGGAATTGAAGAATAAAAGATGAACGAGATATTGACGCACCCCAGTGAACTTAAATCGAGATTCGATCTCGCCGGTCGAGGCCCAATCGTCGTCGATGGCGCCACCGGCTATCTAGGCAGTCATCTTGTCGCTGCCCTGGCCGCCTCCGGCGCTGATATTCGCTGCCTGGTGCACAAAGGCAGCAAAGCCGAAGATGTTCAGGTCTTGAAGAATCTCGGCGCCAAGGTATTTGTCGGAGAGCTGACTGGAAATGAAGACCAGGTGGCGAGCGCTTTCAAGGATGCCAGCGTGGCAGTTCACCTGATCGGCAGTATCGCCCCTAAGAAAGGACTGAGTCACGACCTCCTTCACGTCGTCATGACCGATTCATTCATTGCCAAGGCCAAAGCCGGAGGTGTCGGCAATGCCCTGATGGTCACCGCCCTCGGTACCAGAGCCGATGCTCCCAGCACATATCATGCAACCAAGTGGCTGGCCGAAGAAAGTCTCAGAAAGAGTGGTTTGAACTCCACGATTTTGCGTCCATCTCTTCTGATTGGACGGCAGGTGGGAAGAAGAAACAGTAAATTGGTCGACCGTCTGCTCAAGGTGATTGCCGAAAAGAAAGCTGTTCCTCTGGTAAACGGCGGAGTCAACAGATTGCAACCGCTGTTTATCGGTGATATGGCTATGGCTGCGGTGGCATCGATCGATGGGTTGATAAAAGGCAAAGGCGACGGCTCCGGTGGTTCTAAAGACCCGATTGAGCTTGGTGGTAATGAAGTATTGCCGATGCGCGATTTTGTAAAACAGTTAATGGCGGTGCTTCACGTCGACAAACCGATAGTTTCTCTGCCGTATCCAATAGCTATGGCTGCCGCTTCCGTTTGCCAACTCATACAGGAAGTGCCGGTGCTCTCGTGCGATCAGGTGAAGCTGTCAATGCGAGATAATATCTGCAGCGACAACAGGATCGAGGAGCTTTTGGGAGCTAAGCCGGAGCCCTTGAGTTCTGCTCTTCAAGTCTACGCTTCGAAGTAGGGATGCATGGAATCTAAGGAGCCCTCCAAAATCTTGGTCACCGGCGCAAGCGGTTTTATCGGCACCAGCCTGGTGCCGAAACTGGTGGCCGCCGGGCATACAGTCCGCACGATGGGGCGCAGCAGTTCGAGCCCGAAAATATTTCAAGGGCTCGGACTGGAACACAAGCGCGGCGACGTCACCAATCCTGAGCACGTTCAAGAGGCTGTTTCCGGCTGCGATGTCGTTTATCATCTCGCCGGTCTTGTTTCCTACAAAAAGCGAGACTTGAACAGGCAGTACGCCGTTAATGTGTTGGGCACGCGCAATGTTCTGGATGCCTGCCTGCGTAACGACGTTAAGCGAGTGATTCACACAAGTTCGGTTGCTGCCATGGGCATTCCTAAAGAAGGGCAGATAGCGGACGAGGAATTCGAATATAACCTGCATGGTCTTGGACTCTCATATTGCGACACGAAGCATGAAGCCGAACTCGAGGTCAATTCATTCGTCAGGCAGGGACTGCCCGTGATCATGCTCAATCCCGGCATCATATTTGGTGAAGGCGACACCCATCCTCACCATCATGTGATTTTCGGTGCGATGGCTAAGGGATGGGCTGTAGGAGTGCCTCCAGGCGGTGTGCCTTTCTCTGATATCAACGACGTCGTAGATGCGCATATTGCCGCTCTCACTCAAGGTCGTACCGGCGAAAGATACGTGCTCGTCAGCGCCAATCTGACGATGAGAGAGGCCGGAACAATTTTTTCAAAAATCTTCGGAACCCGAGCGCCTGTGATGGAAATTCCCGGACCATTGATTGTCGGGTTGGGCACTGCCGTAGAAACAATATTCCCTCTCATTGGTCTCAATCCGGCGCTCTCCAGGCAAGTCGCTTGGTTGAGCCAGCACAAGATTTTCTTCTCGTCTAAGAAAGCCGAAGAAGAATTGAATTTCAGGGCAACGCCTTTTTCTGAAACTATAAAAAGAACGACTCCCTACTATCTGGGAAAAGCTGCAAACGGTGACGGCACCAGAACATCCGTGAGAGTTTGAGCGGTCCCTGCAATTAATTGACCTTGTCTGAACAGCACTGAATGCGGTGCTGTCAGAAAGTGACTATCATCGTCTGATTAGCGTGTTTCGCCAACCGTGCGCGACTGTGTTTGCACTTGCTGTTGTTGCACTGTCGTGACCGTGCCGGGAGCGGCAACTGTTCCGGCGGTTGCCGGCACCGCATCTTGAATGCGGCGAAGCGCTAGTTTTTGCTCCTGCACGTTTTGATAGAGAATTCGGTAATAGCGCGAGAGCATTTCGGTCTTCGCTGCCTTATATCCGGTGAGACATTCGGCGAAGGCATCATCGTATTTGCCTACCGAACTGAGTGTCTTGATCAGACTGGCGCGGGCAGGGTCATAGTTGGGATTGCTTTTGAGCGCATCTCTAAAGCAAGCCTCTGCTTCTTTGAGTCTGCCCATCTTCGAATAGGCTTCGCCCAGTGTGTAATTGTCGAACGGCGTAGCCTTGGCCATCTTCTGGATGATAATCAGTTGGTACATCGCTTCTTGCAGAGAGCCATGGCGAAGCAGTGCAAAAGCTAGATAGCGGCGAGCCGATACACTGTCCGGATCGGCTGTGACAGCGGCAGCCAAAATGCGCACCGCTGCGTCGTAGTTGCCTTTGCGCATTTGCTCATAGCCTTTTTGCAAATACTGCCCAACTGTCGAGCTGACGATTTTGGTTTTTGCCTGAGGTCTTGCCGGTACCGAAGCCATCGCCTGAGAAACATTAGACGAGATGCCGGTCGCCACGATAATCGCCCCGAAGGTAAACATCGCTGTCTTTCTGCCTGACATCAAGAGCTCTCCTTGCCGACACCGAACCAGTATTGAACGCCTCAGACGTACCTAGCCAAATAGTAACACCATGGAAACACTGTGATTCAGTTTTCCGCTCACTCCAGCCAATTTTGAACAATAGAGTCGGTTTGCAAGAGGTGATTCCGAAATGCTGCTTGAAAACCTTGGCTTTCCACGGGCTGCTAGATTTAAGGCGAATGGAAAAGAAGCTTCAAACAGAATCGGGACTTTCCGCGCCGTATAAATTCGGTGTATATATCTTCGTGGCCCTTTATTTCACGATTGCCATAGTCAGTCTTTTGCCCGCCAGTCCCATGCAAACGAGACTGAATAGGCTCGTTTCTCCCATAAGCCACGCTTTCAACCTGTCCCAAAACTGGAAGTTATTCTCGCCGGATCTGCGCGAAATAAACTTCTGCTCTTATGCGCTTATTGAGTTTGAAGACCACACGACAAAACTATATGAATTTCCTCGATTGGAGGAAATGAGCGGCTTCGAGGCATACAGACGTCAGAAACTTTGCAAACTCTTTCAAGATTCCATGCCATGGCCTGATTTTT
>JAIETE010000327.1 GCA_019745505.1 Candidatus Obscuribacterales bacterium
AAATCAACCCAAAACCGTCAAATGCAAGCAAACGTGAACTTACTTGCCGGATTCAATGCTCACAATCGCGCCCTGCGAGCCGTCCGGCACCATCGGATAGTCAGCAGTACTCACTGTCGTGCGCTCATTCTTTGGGGTCAAGACAATCAAAAAGGCCTTCTCCTTATCTAATTTTATAGGTGCGCAGTGGGAATCAGCGCCTTTAATAATCGCGACCGCGGGTAAGCTGGCCGGTGCACCGGTCTCATTGGAAGGAGGATTTGCCATCAGGAAAACGTGAACAGAACCCGGCAAAAAAGGCGGTTCGTTTGTCCATAGATTGCCGGCTTCAAATGATGTTTCGAAAGTAGTCTTCTCTTCCGGATTCGAAGCATTCCAGCCTTGTTCGCCTCGATAAACCTGAATAATCGGAGTTTCCAATTTCCCGGTGACCGGATTTTTATACGTGACTTGAGCCTGAGCAAGTTCATCCGCGTTCTGAGGAAAAAAACCTCGCAACAAATAAGAGTTGCGAAGACTTTTCGCCACTGATTGCATTGCATCTCGAGTTTTAAAATCCGCTGAATCTTCAGCGTATAAAACACTTCCATCTTGAGAGACCAAACTCCCCTGACTCTCCACAAACTTCAGCTTGAGCGGTTCCTTTACAGAAGCTGCGCTGCTGGCTTTCCACAATTCCGTGCCCTGGAATATCTGCGCGTCTATTTCTTTGCCGGCAAAAACAAGAACACCTCTATTTCCCTTAGCGATCTTCACTTGGCGCTTCCCATCAAGCGAAGAATAGGTCTTCACGATTTCCAAAGCCGCAGCCGGAGACTGCCCCACTGCTTCGGGTGGGGAAGATGCCTTCTGGCTTTTTGAAAATTGCTGATAGCCGAGAAAAACAAGATACGCAAGAGCACCAAGAACGATTACCGTGACCAATATCTGCATTGACTCGGCAGAATTTTCGTAGAGCGTCGACTTTTCTCGCAGACCTTTATAAGCAGGTGCGGAATGACGCTCCTGCGCAGCCGGTTCTTTTTGCTCCTCACTTTCCTCTTCGGCGAGTTCGTCTTCCTCTGCGTGAGAAGGAAGCTGTGGAACGGGAGCTCTTTCTTTAGTGGTGCGGAAAGAATCCATGATCTCAACGACCTTTTCTTTGCGCTTTTTCGCACGCGAGATCAGGTGCGCGTAACCCTCGGCGATGGTTTCCCGCAGAGGGTGGTCTGCCGAGAGGTGCCGCTTTGCCAATTCGTCTGCAAGCTTGAAGTAAGGTTCGCACTCATCCAGTAGACTCAAGCTCTCATAAGTACGCGCCAGCTTGTAGCAGATGGAAATATAGACCTGATTTTCCTGGCTAAAGATTCGCTCGGAAAGGTCCATCGCCCGCTTGTAGAAACGTCCGGCGTCTTCAAGCTTTTCCATGCCGGTGAGAGCATCGCCCATGAATTCCAGAGCCATAGCCTTGCTGGGGTGCTCTACCGCGCTCGCTTTATCCAGAACTCCCAAGGCTTGAACGCAGAAATCTTCGGCTTCGGCGTACCGGCGCAGCTTTATTGCGGTGGCGGCTTCCTTGAGAAGTTCGCCAACACCTTTGGCGCGGTCATCTTCGTGAGTTGGTTCGTAAGACATTTTGGGCAGCAGCAGTGCCGCTTTCTACCTTCGGATGTTCATCCATAACATACCCAGAATTGAGAATATGCCCCTACTGGCCAGCATCTTGCCGATTTATCAGCAGCCGGGCAAATCGCAGAATCGCGTACCGCCGGGCAACTCCGGCATCGCCCGGCGAAATCCCAAATCGCCCACTAGCCAAGCAGAATCAAAGTTCCATTTTCGAACCGGCGTGGTATGAAACTAATACAAGGCAGACCATACAAAAGGTGTCCAGCACCCATGACTAACCTCTACGAAACTACTGCGGACATGAACGTTATAAATGTTCTGCTCCTTCCCGGCGGCGCGCTGGATTCCGCAAGAATCAGACAGGTATTGGAAAAAGGGCGTACCGTTCCTATCTTCATAGACTGTGCCGACACTTTGCCGGAGGCCTTGCAAACTTTGACCAGAGGAAAAACGGATGTCATCCTCATTGAGGCACACGGGCAGCCCACCGTGACCCTGGATGCCGTACTAAAACTTCAAGTCCAGGCGCCCGGAGTGCCAATCATTACATTATGCGCGCCCGAAAACGAACATGTCGGTGTGGAAAGCCTCAACTGGGGGGCACAGCAATTTCTTGTCTGGAAAAACCTTGATGGCGACCTGCTATTCGAAGCGTTGAGCGGCTGCGTAGAGCGACGACGCGTACAGAAATACGAGCAAAAGCAACTCGAAAGCGAGAGGGAAACAGTTCAGCAAATTCTAGAGTGTGCGCCGGTTGGTATCGTGCGCATCAGCCGCGACCTAAAGGTCAAGGACGCCAACCCGGCCTTCTGCCAACTGTTTGGTCTAAAACACGAAAAAATCGCCAACAAGCACATTTGCGTGTTAGTCTCCGCCTTGACACCTGGTCAATTTCACGAAGCAATCGCCGAAGACCACCCCATTGAAATAAATGGGTATCACCTCGGTCCAACGCCCAACCATCAGGAGTCCGGGCTGTACTGTGACTTGATTATTTGGCCAGTGAAGTCAACGGAAAGTGTCGTGACGGGATTCGTCCTGATTATCAAAGACGTCACGGACAGGCTAAAAGTGAGCCAACAGCGTGACGAATTTATCACTGCATTAGCACACGATCTGAAAGTTCCTCTGGCAGGAGCCGAGAGATTTTTGGAAAGCGTCTTGAATGGTTCGCTGGGTGACATATCTCCACAGCTTTCCGACGCACTCATGACCCTGAGACGCAGCAACAAACACATGCTCTGGATGGTGCAAAATCTGCTTCTCACCTACCAAGAGCAAGAAGGCGTTCAACTGTTCTTTATGGAGGCAATAAACGTCAAGGAAGTCGTGGAAGAGTGCTTACAAGAGCTCAAGCCTTTCGCCAGCGCCGCAAACGTTGAGCTAGCCGCAGCAGTCGACGACGATTTGCCGATGATACTGGCTGATCGCATCGGTATTCGCAGAGTTCTTATCAATCTCACGGACAATGCTATAAAAGCCAGCCCGGCCGGCAGCAAGATTTCCCTGATTGCTAACCGTTCGGGCTCCGGCGTATGCATCATCGTTAAGGATCAGGGAAAGGGCATTGCGTCAGAGGTCATTCCGACATTATTCAAACGATTCTGGAAAGAGCCCGGCGAATCGAAGAGCAGCTCCAATACAGGACTCGGCCTCTACGTCTGCAAAAGAATCATCGAGGCGCATGGAGGCAAGATTCGCTGCCAAAGCCGCTTAGGCGAGGGCGCGTCTTTCATTATTAACTTGTCGGCAACGGTAGACTTCGGCGTCGACGATTAACCAGAATAGCTATGAATTAGCTTCGTCGTGAGCCCTGACGTACACAATGTTGGGCCCGGTATCCACGACCAGGACACGCACACCCTTTTCAAAGGCGCCGGACTCGCTAAGAGACCGAGCTTGGAAATTCCGCAAGGAGTGCCCCAGCAAGACCACAACTTCACCCGGTCTGTCTCCTCGAATTGGAACAGAAACCTCTGCGGTCAACCCTTTTGCATCACTAATGTCGTACAACTTGGAAGTGCTGCTCACCCTATTCAATAGCCATCCGACAGTGCTGATCATCTCATCAGCCATCTCTGCCGCTTTCCTCATCATGTCCATAGCGCACCCCTTAATGCGATTTGCTGCGCGTATTCCTGGTGAATGCTCATATTTCCCCTCTAAGTCCAGGAAATCACGGAAAGAGCCACCACTTGACATCTTTCATTCAAATTTCAGGATTGGGAAAAATGCCTCAAAAGAGAGCAGTCTATGGACAGGCAGATCCAGAATCCACGCCCGTTGACACTCCATTAAACAGCGCATTTAATCTAAGCTTTCCTCCTCCCATGGCAACTTGCCCGCCGGTTGCCATGAGCAAAATTCAGCCTGTATTGGTGTACCATGTTGCCTTCCTCTCGATAGCCACTGTTAACTTCATCAGTTGAACGCGTCGGCATCCTCAGGCAAGCCGGCGACAGACCACGCTCAAAAATTGGGCAATTCCCCTCAAACATGTTCGAACCCAAATCGATTGCGCAGAACTTGAAGCCTCTAGCGAGGCGGTTCTTCGCCAGACTCTCACCAGCCGAACACAGAGAAGTACGTCACCCGCGCTCAGAGACTCGCGCCTGTAAAAACTCAGCCTTCAAGAAGGGCTGGAGAACGAAATGGGAAATGCTCGCTCTCACCGTATGGGACAAATGGATTTCGCCCGGCGCACCCAAGATCAGACGCCGTAAGTCGCGCCGTATTCGCAATCGCAAGTTGATCGAAGCGCGTTTCAAACTTCCAATGCGCTAGTTTAGCTGTGGGGCTTCAGTGCTGTGGGGACTCATTGCTGTGGGGGCGCGTTGCACGCGCCCTTTTTTGAATTCAATCTCAATTCAACGCCTCATACATGATGAGCGCCCATCAGATTCTGAAAACAGAAGGAGCAGCAAGTTGCCCTGCTGCTCCCCTGTTCCCTCATGAAAGCTCGATAGAACGATTGGCGTGGTTCGTTCTACCGCGGCGCGGAAAAACTTGCAGACACTTCTGATGCCAACTTTGCGAGCTGAGTGATACCAGCAGACAATCCTTGAATTGGGTTGAGACCCATGTACTTAGACATAGGACTAAGCTTTAGGTATGACAATGCAAGCGGCACAAATATCATTGCTTGCAAATTGCACATAGCAAGCAAGATTTTGAACCAAGGGTTCAAATCGCTGAAAAGCAGGCATCTGAGTGCAGTGATCAAAATCACCCAAGATGACAACCAGAGAATGAGGTCGATCCAAACACTGACGTATGCCACGGAATTCTTTGGCAATCCGCGGATACCACCGCATGTAAGTGCGATTGGTCCTGCAATGATGCTCAGCGTGAATGTGAATGACTGCACAAGGGCAGCGATTAGCACGTAGACGAGTTGAAAAATGAGGACGATGGAAAGGCAGCAATAGAGTATCAATCCAAAGAATGCAATTATCTCACCAAGAAATCCAATTGCAATTCCGCCAGCTGTACTGTCTATCAATGGAGCAAATGCATGCGCAAACAAGCCGGCTTCAGCCATCAGCCCGCCTTTCAAGGAAGAGCACAGCGCATCACCGACCGGACGGGTACACTCCAAATCAAAAGCGAAACTACGCGAGACCAAAACATCGGTCAACTGAAATCCAACGCGATAGATCCATGGACCTGCGATAAGAAGCAACGCCATCACAGAACACTGAAAGATACTTGCTCTTTGCTCAGCAGAAGAGGAGTCGACTGATGTGATTTTCCCCAGCGACGAGAGCAAGAGATAACCGCCAGCAACTCCGTAAATCAAATCTATTGCGCTGCGGAAGTAGAAGAACAGTATCTGATTCTCAAGGTGTGGAGCCGGATTGCAGATACCTCGAAGCGTAAAGAATGGATTCAAAATCAAAGCTTCTATACAGCGCATTAGGAATTTGACGGCATCCGAAAACAATCCGTTGACCCATTCGGAAATCCATTTCCCTACCAGTTGACCGACGTTTTGAAATAGATTGCTTATGAAATCGTTAGCATAAAAACGCTTGATTCCAAAGTAGGTTTCATTCTTAACTGGAGCGCCCGGACCAAATCTAGGGTCATTTAGAATTGGCGCAATCAATTGTCTAGAAGATGCGGCGTACTCGATGCGTTGATTCGCATTATTCGATTTCTCAACATACATGTGCAAGGCATCAGACGTTTTGTCTGAATATTCATCAGACGCATGCACAAGCCTTTTAAAATGCTCATCCACCGCGACAAATGACGTATAAGGCGTTAATAAATGATGTTCGAGACCAAGCTTTGTGATTTCATATACGTGTGCAGCGCAGTGTCCACCCGAAACCAGCATATTGTCGGCATCGCTGAATTGTTCGACTTTCTGCCGTGCCCAAAGTGTCGATAGAACGGCGTTGCTATTATCAAACGCCGGAAGTTTCACAAAGAACCTAGTTTCATACAGGTGTTTGCCCTGATTTCCTGATACCTTTACGACTCCGCTCGCGGGTTTTGAGTAGCGAGCGATCAAAGTTAGCGGACGTTGAGACCAAAGGTCGCAAGGGACATCAGGTACAACATCCTTGATCGGCAAATTTCCATAATCGATTTTGATGTTCGTGAGAAGTGGAGAAGAGATCTTCTTCCAAAACGATTTGGCAATTTGCTTCGACGGACTGTTTAGGTAGACATATTCAGCCTCTCCGCCACCTTGGCGCGCGATGCTATCAATCAAATATCGATTAACGTTGTCACCGGTGCCGAAGACAAACCATCTGGAATTGCCACGAAACTTTCGCACCAACCCAATAATTTGATTGTCATTTCCGACAAAACCATCAGTCATGAAACTGACGATTCTGAGGCGTGAAGGGTCTGTAGCGCCGCTGCAAGCCGCTTCCACAGCCGAAGCCATAAATGTTCCACCATCCGCCGTAAGACTGTGAATGTAATTCTTCGCATACGATTTATTGATCGCGCTCATTGATCTCGGCTTATCAAAAAGCGGCCTTACATCATTGCTGAAAGCGAGAATCTGCAATGTGTCATTCGCGCCCATGTTCTCCAAAATATACAAGAGAGTATCTTTGGCTTTCTCGATTGGAAGACCTTCTTGCGAGCCAGAGCAGTCAACAAGAAAAATGAATTCCTTTGCAACTTTATCGACGCTGGCGACCTTGTCTGGCGGCATGAAGGAGATGGAGACATATCCGTCTTTCGAGACGCGGTGCGTTTGAACACCGCTTTGGAGGTACTCGCGTCCGACGTGCCAGGACATTACAAAGTCTTTGTTGGGGATTTCAACGTTAGGCGCAAGAGTGACTGTCGGATGCTTTCCCTTCTCACCAAACGTTGAAATACCGTGCAATTTCGACTTAATGCTGCTAATCGGAAACACTGAATTCAACTTAATCTTCATCGAAATGTCAGTGCCACATCGCATCGAATGATCGGGATGAGGCGGCGAGATTCTGGAGGCATCAGAAACAATCGACGTGTCACTTTGTATTCCGCTGCCATGTGATTCGATCTGAGTGCCCGGCATGAATCGCGGTCCTACAACGGTCGGGAAAGTGAATGTGTAGTCACCATCCTTGAAGGCAAGCACAGTGGTGTAATTAAGAGTGACCGAAACATCTTCACCCGCGCTAACGTTTGCCACGGATTGGGTAAAGATGTTCGGCCGCTCCTCCTCCAGCAATGCGGTAGCTCTACCTTCCGCCGCTGCAGACTTATATATTTCAGTAGCTTCCTCCCTCGGCTTGATGGAGCCAAGAATTTCCCGCTTACCAGACAGCATGCGCATACTTTCCACGGCACAATGCTCGTCGAGCGGGAATGTGTACACCGCTTGAATGTTCTGGCGAAACGGGTTATGGAACTTCTGCGTTACAGACACTCGCGCAATACCGTCGTTAACGTCAGCATCAACGGAAGTATGTTTCAATGGGCACTGGCCAAGAACTTGTCCATTGAAACTTATCGCGGCAAAGGTTCCAGAACCACCATATTCAGGTACACGAATCGGTTCAGGGACGGGGTCTGATGCCGCAGCAGTCTTCGCGAGTTGCTCCGCGCAAACTTCATCTGCAGAAGAGAACGCACTCGGTTTAGATTTAACGCATAGCGGCAACTCAATTGGATTGAACGAAAGCCCGAGTCCAGCAAGTTTGAACAGCAGTGTCGCATGCATTAACAGCAGCGCCATACTCATTGCTAGGGTATACCATTCGCTTCCCTCGTGTCCTGAAATTACTTTTCGTTTGAAGAAGCTGATGTTGGCTTTGCAGTTGCAATCAGTGTTTTCGTGCACGCACGATGAAGAATTAGACCTCGGCATAGCGTGGCCCTCCCTGGCAGCATGGAGTGAATTGCATTGCTGCACACAAAAATGTGTGCTCGCAATCTGGCAATTTGGATGTGAAGGTCCGCGCGCAATCAAGCGAAAGCGCAGCAAAGCCCGTTATAGCGGTGCACGGTCAAACAGAGTTTCGGAAAATCAATTGCGCTGGAAATGACCTGCGAAATCGACTGCGTGGATCCGAATTTTGACAGTTATGTTTTGCACTATAGTTATCGAACGCCAAGCGGAGAGTGCGCAAAATGCGACTCTTGGTCCGATTTGTGCGATTTAAGCGTATTGGCTATTATCGGCGTGTCAATATTTTTGGCAAGTGAATTTTCACCATACGGATGTGGAAAACACTAATGCAATCGGCAGACCGAGAAGCAAAACGATCGAAGCTAGTCACGAATTTAAGACTGGTCGTCCATCGATATCAAGCGGTTGCGACGAAATATCGCGAGCGATGTTCCCGATATCAAAATAAATCAAACTTGCGAAGAATGGCTTAGTCATGAGCTAAAATCGCCTTGTCATTGTGGCGAGGTCGCCACCGCTTCTAGTTAATACTGGACATAAAGGACAATTGCAATGAAGAAAAATCTTCTGCCCGCGGCGACAAGTCTGCTCTGTGCATTAGCCATGAGCACCACACTCGCCACCAACGCACAATGCAGTAAATCAGGCTGCACTGAGAGTTCAAAGGCAGACAACAAGGCCTATCTGGAAGAGATCTCTACAAAGATCGCAAAAAACTATTCTGTACCCAGTGGATTCGATGTCGTTAAGGCAAAGATTGGATTTGACATGGATGCAAACGGCAATGTTAATCATCTTCGTCTCCTAGATGACGAAGACGCACCGGCAGAGGGTCAATCGTCCGTCACAAGAACGGCGCTAATAAAAGCCATCAAGAACTCTGCCCCGTTTCCGTCACCTGGTTCAGTAAAGAAACCAGTGAAAATGGTTGCTTCGTTCAATAGAACGAATCCAGAGCAGACAGTCGTTTGCACTGTACAGATGAAATAGAAGAGACAGCCATGAGTTTCGAAAGCCGGCAATAGAACAAGTTTGACCCCAGACCACAGCGTGGGCTGAATTGCTTTAACTCCTTAGGCAATTCGCTCACGCTGTTTGGTGTCTTTTTTCTGAAAGGTAGAGTTCACGATCACTTCACATCCAATCTGATAACCTGCCCTTTGACCGAACTCTCATCTTCCCCGCACACAGCCCACCGTCGCTCCACTGCGACTTACTATGGTTTTCCGCTGCGTCATGCACTCAGTTGAAAGCAGTCAAATAGGCTTCATCTTATGGCAGCCACCGAACAAGCCGAAGCACAGGTAGCGAAGCCGCAGGCAAAGCCAGCGGAAAACACTTTCGACCCTGTTGCTCTTATGCAGGAAGCGCCTAAGCCGGAAATGCCTCCGGCAAGCGATCAGTCTATTGCGCAAATGCCGGACTTCGCTACAGCCAACATCTACCGATCGGTTTTCGACGCGAGTCCAAACGCCCGCCCACAAGCAAATCAGAATCTCGATACAGTTAACAGACTATTTACGGGCACACCTGGCAGCGACATCCTCAGCCTACTCGCCAACGTTGCGGATGCACGAGCACAGAAAGACCGACTTGACCCGACCAAAGATTTCGCCCTGGGCAACGACAATCCGGCATTGCTCAAGTCGCGAAAGGAGGTAACGGAGCTCGCCGCCAGTCGCGGACTGGACATGAATACTTTTGGCGACAGCATGAGAAAGCTCGAGCAACGAGCAAAAACGAATGAAACCAATGCCCATGAAGTAAAGGCGACCTATGACAACGTTGCGCGTTTGCTGCGCAATGATGGAAACACCCAACTCAATAAAGGGGATATGAATCGGCTTGCAAGCCAAATCATGAAGCAAGCAGGTGACCCTTCACTGATTTTCCAGGGCAATTACAACACTTGCTCTGTTGCAGCGACTGAAGTAAGGACTTACGCGCGAAATCCCGGGGCCGCTGCAAAACTGGTCGCCGACGTAGCGGAGAAAGGATTCTTCAGATCGGCGCTAGACGGAACGCGTGTCGACATCGATCGAAAACCGCATGGAGAATCCCTTGCACCGGAGCACGACAAAATTCGCAGTCATGCAAGCGAGATTTTCCAAGTCACTGCAGCCAATCTCTTTTGGACGGATAAAGGAAAACAATACTCGCAAATCCACCCACGCCAGGACGGCGGATACATGGATCCGGAAAGAAACAAGTCCGACAACGGTGAGCGGCTTGTGGACAAGAAAACAGGCAAACCAGTCGACGGCGGAGACGAACACTTCCCTGCGGTGCCCGATGACGGATATGCAAAAATCATCAGCAGAATTACGGGACGTCCAGAAACAAATGTCGCGATTCAGCGGACCGAAGCACTCGATGGGCCTGCTCCATCCGTCTTGCAACCGAAAAATCAACAACAATTCGAGCAGATGTTGACACAACTCAAGAAGCAGGGCAAGTTGCCAATCATGGCCGGCGTAGATACCAACTTCGAGCCCTTCAAAGGAGATGGTGCGCTGGCTTCGACTTCCGCCAACGCGGTGACGGAGGAAGAGGGTCCCCACCAGGTCTTAATCAGAGACTTTATTCCAGCTAGAGATGGCAAGCCGGCACGCATTCTTGTGGACAATACTTGGAGTCGCAATGTAGACCGATTGAATCCAAGCATAGATCCGACTCCCGGACACGATGGTCGCATTCCGCAAGGCGCCGCACTGACGGTTCAACAGATGTGGACCGCCATGGGCGCATGGCCGGAAAAGAAGAAATAGATACGCAAAAGCCCCGGGTTTAGCCGGAGCTTTTGCGCTAGTTGCTGTCAAATCACATGGGGAGAAAAACTATTTCTTAGCGGAACCTGCGTAGGCGCGCTCGTAAACAGGCAATTCGCTGGCGAGGGAGTTCGCCTTCAATTGCCAGCCGAGAGTGTCGCGTGTCTTTTTAGATTCAATTCTTTGATCCAGAACAAAACCATCAACAGCCGGTCCATAGATTTTTCTGGCTTCTTCAATCGGCCATTCTTTGACCTTTCCAGTCAAACCGCCGGCAGCTGCCACCAACTCAGCGATTTGCTTGAGGGTTTGCGGTGCTTCGTTGCTGGCGTGCAACAAAGAACCAGGTTGCGCATTTTCTGCAGCAAGCAAGTAAAGGTTGGCGAGATCATCGATGTGAATCAATGAAACGTGGTTTTCGCCGGAGCCGATGTAGCGAGCGTATCCATCTTTCTGTGCGGTTGCATAGAAGCTGGCAATCAAGCCGCCTTCACGACCATAAACGACGGTCGGGCGAATAACAATGGAGCGAACGCCATAGGCTTTAGCTTCAATAACTTTCTGTTCGACAGCCGGACGCCATGCTACAACAGCAATAGGATTAACCGGCGTGGTTTCATCAGCAAGGATGTTGCCAGTATTGCCGAGCACCCAGGTACCGCTTGTATAGATGAATGTCTTGTTCGTGCCTTTCAGTGCATTGAGAATAGTCTCAGTTGCTTTCTGATCGACTGCGCCGAATTCATGATCGTTTGTAGCTGCCGTGTGAATTACAACATCAGCATCCTTAACAGCTTGCTCGAATTCTTGAGGTTTGCGCAAGTCGCCGCGATATGCCTTATAGCCACGCTTTGTCAGCTCCTCAACGGCTTTGTCGGTACGGGCAAGAGCAGTTACTTCGTAGCCTTTAGCCTTGAATTGTTCCGCAACTGCAGAGCCAATATAACCGGTTGCGTTGGTGATAAACAGATTTGCCATTTTTCTAACTCCTATTCATTGAAATTCATTTGTGTATTTGGTCGTCTTGTTCAGGGACGGAAATTTCGTATGCTTGCCTCTTTTAGAGAAGCCCTAAATCTCGTTGCGCACGCGTGTCAAATGAGACGCAATAGAACAGTGTTCAAATAGCGCGACAAATTTAACACCATATATGGTGCACTATGTTTGTTTGCTCACTCGGCAGCTTCGGCGAGATACCAGCTCAAGAGCGGCTTGTTTACAGCCACTGATTGGTTTGGTCCGTTCGTCAATTTCCGCACGAAATTGCAGAGCGTTCTTGCGCCAACACAGCAAAGCAAGCAAAAGTATTCAATTTAAAGATGGTTGTACTGCAACCTGCGTTATTTAGTCCCCAGCGGGGGACACATGCAGCACGCACAGATGAACGGACACATCTCGCCAGCCATTGATGGGCGGGATGCGAATTGGTTACGCGGTGTGGAGCCGTTGCTCATTGCGTTCCGTTCTCGGGGGATTAACGAAGACAGTATACACCGCTAACGAAGTCTGTCAAACATCAGACCTATATAGATGTTACCGTTACACAACCTCAAGTATCCAAGTGCCAAACGGGTTGTGGAAGTAGCCGTCGTCGTACATGCATTCATCCGTCCACTCAGCAATAACATCTCTTCCGAGCACAGCAGAATGATACTCGAGACCGTCCGGAGAAGGAGTCAGCTCGTTGATCACGGATAATTCCATGAATTCGAGCATCGCCGGAACCAAATTCACATCATCTGAGAACACGCGAAAAGCAGCCTCCGGCAGGGCAAAGCTATGCATTCCGCAGGAATAAAACGTTTCGTTATCGTTATCATCATCATTCATCATCGTCCATTGTCATCATCTTGTCGTCGGCGTCATCGTCCCGTCACTTCGTCATCATCATCCATCATCATCATTCGTTCATCATCATCATCTTCTTGTCGTCATCTTCCATTGTCATCGCCATCATCATCATC
>JAIETE010000334.1 GCA_019745505.1 Candidatus Obscuribacterales bacterium
AATTGCTTTTCTGGCAGCATCTTACCTATCTCCTCTGGCCACTTTCGTGCTTGTCATTTTCACACTCTTCGCCGCCTTGCCCATTTACAGAAGAGTGGCCCAGGTGTCTCCGCATGGGCAGGGATCAGTGGCAATGTTGGAACACTTGCTGCCGGGCTGGAGAGGCAAAACAGCAGTGCTTGTCCTCATTGGGTTTGCCGCCACCGACTTCATCATCACGATCACTCTTTCGGCGGCCGACGCCGCTCAGCACGTCGTGGAAAACGTTTTCATGAAAGGCTTCCACCTGAGCCCTCTGCTTGTCACCGACGGACTCTTGCTGATTTTGGCGGGCATCTTCCTGCTCGGATTCAGAGAAGCGATCGGCGTTGCCATCGTGCTGGTGGGAATTTACCTCGCACTTAACTTGGTAGTTGTAGCGGTTTGCGGCTTTGACATTATTCAAAATCAAAAACCAGTCGCAGACTGGCTTACCAATCTGACATCGCAATATCCGTCTTTTCCGAAAATGCTCATGGTCTCTGCCCTGCTCTTTCCAAAACTGGCACTCGGACTTTCTGGATTCGAAACAGGTGTGGCAGTCATGCCGCTTGTTAAAGGCAACAGCGACGACACGGAGAAAGAGCCCGTGGGTCGCATACGCAACACTCGCACGCTGCTCTCTACGGCCGCCGTCATCATGAGCTTTTTTCTCATTACCACTTCGCTCATCACGACGATTCTCATTCCTTCGAGTCAATTTCAAGACGGCGGAGAAGCCAATGGACGAGCCCTTGCATACCTTGCGCATCACTACCTGGGAGACATTTTCGGAACAGTCTACGACTTGAGCACGATTGCTATTCTCTGGTTTGCAGGAGCCTCTGCAATGGCCGGACTGATCAATCTTGTTCCGCGCTATTTGCCGCGCTACGGCATGGCTCCTGATTGGGCACGCGCCATGCGTCCGCTCGTTCTTGTACTATTCGTCGTCAGCCTCGCTGTTACGCACTACTTCCGCGCATCCGTGGATGCACAGGGCGCGGCATATGCAACCGGTGTTCTCGTTCTTATGGCTTCTGCCGCATTCGCAGTTACTCTTACGGACTGGAAAACCAGTGCCGCCAAACGCGTTATGCTCACCGTCATCACAATTCTCTTTGTCTACACGACACTGACTAATGTGATCGAACGCCCTGAAGGATTGCACATAGCAAGCTTCTTCATCTGGGCGATCGTTTTAGTCTCTTTCATTTCTCGACTGAGGCGCTCGACTGAATTGAGAATCAAGAAAGTCATCGTCGACGAGCAAGCGGAAGCGATTTTGAAAGAAGCAATGGGTATGGGCAGTTCATCTTTGAGCGCAGACAACCTTGGACAGAAACTGCCGGGCACGATTCGCCTGGTCGCTCATCACCCGGGCAATTTCGACTATGCAGGCAAGCTAAGGGAAATCTCTGAAAAACACAACATAAGCGAAGAAGGTGTCATCTTCATCGAAGTCTCGCTTGGCGATGCTTCCGAATTTATCGAAGATGTCCTGGAAGTCAAAGGTGAAAGGCGCAACGGTTACAGTGTGCTCACTTGCGATGCGGTTGCCGTACCAAATGCTCTGTCGGCCGTTCTTCTTTACCTTCGAGACCTCACCGGCAAAAAGCCGCATATTTATCTGGGATGGACTGAAGGGGCTCCATTACTGTACGTGATGAAATTTGTATTCCTTGGCGAAGGGGAAACAGCATCGATCACCAGGGAAATATTGAGACTTGCCGAAAGGGACGAAAACCTCCGCCCCTGCGTGCACGTAGCCTGACCATGGTAGTCAAGCGCCATCAAGACGGACTTTGAAGTTGGCCCGGTTTATTGTTTAGACTATGACTTTCAAGGGCTATATTTAGAAGTACGAAGTTATCAAGCGAAATTAAAACCTAAAACCGTCTGTTTTAAAAGTGCTTGCAATATAATCGCAACTGTCTAAAACGGCTTTGAGCCGATGAATCTCCGGTGACAGCTTTGCAAGAACCGTCAATCGCACCAACTTCTCAGCCCGCTGCAACGCAACAGGTAAGTCACCATAAGGACGAATTGCTTAGCTGGTGGCTGGCAGCCGCTATCGTTGGAGCTGATATCGGCACTTCGGTATTCTACTCAACGGGCGTAATCAGACCGCTGGTCGGATATGCCGCTCCCCTCATGATCCTGTGTGTTTGTCTTCTCATGTGGCTTTTCAAAGTCACATATGAAGAAGGTTGTGCCGCCAGCCCATTCAACGGCGGAGCCTACATGATGGTCCTGCAGACTGTAGGACGCCGTATGGCCATGGTTGTAGGAGCGCTGACAATCCTTTCCTACTTAGCGACAGCGGCCGTCAGCGCGATATCCGGAGCATATTACCTTGACTCCTTCGATAACATAGTCAACTGGCCAGTACAGAATGTCGTAGCGGTCGCTTCCATACCGGTAATTTTCTTCGGGCTTTTGAATATCGTCGGCATCAAGGAGCCGGCCAAAATTGTTCTTGCCATTGCCATCTTCCACTTTGGTTTATTGCTGGTCATGGACGCTTACGGGCTCTATATGGCTTTGTCCACCGGTGCGAATTTCGGCCGCGTTTTCGAAGGTATTCCGGCAATCTCGACCCAGGATCTTTTCAGAGGTTTCGCCGCGGCATTTCTAGGAATAACCGGTTTCGAAGCCGCCGCCCAAATCGTCGAACAGTTAAAGACGCCAACCTGGTTGACACTCAGAAAAGTGTATTTGACAGTTGTATCTCTGGTCGCCATTACAGCTCCACTCACGTCCTACTTGTGCATCATCTTGCTCAACCCCCAGCAAATGGAAACTTACTCCAACAGCTTGCTGAGCGGACTTGCTTTTATCGAATTTGGACAAAACGGACTAATAGTTCTTGTTCTCGACGCTTGCTTGATTCTGTTTGCCGCCGTCAACACTGCATACGCCGGTTGCATCGGGTTGTGCACAACGATGGCAAAACAGGGCAATCTTCCAGGGTTCTTTCTCAGGCGCTGGGCTGACGATGCGCCCTGGCCGCTCAACAAATACAAAGAGCGCCTTCCGTTTTTCCAGGGTTATCCGAATTGCGCCCTCTCTTTCATGCTGGTAACTATCGTGATGATCTGCCTGCTGCCGGGTGAGGTGAATGTATTAGGCGAAGTCTACGGCATGGCATTTCTGGGAGTGATGATGTCGTTTTGCTTCGGCGTCATTCTGCTGCGCGCCCGCATGCCACTAAAAGTGGCACGTTCCCCTTATCGCACGCGTTGGATTTGGAACCTGGGTGATTTGAGTATGCCCATGCCTGCAGTGCTAGGGCTGATCGCACTTTCCTTCGCCGAAGTAACTCTATTCATCTATTCGTCCACGGCAAGAATGCTCGGTCTTTCCATCTTCCTGCTTGTCCTTATGGTCACGGCCTTCTATCGCCTGGGAGTACTCGAGGGACGCCTTCAACACTTGCCGGACTTACGCCTTGGACTGGGGAAATTTCAACAGGTAGATGACCTGCCTGTGGACCTTCCTACTTATGTATTGTGCACAGCCGGAGCGAAAGCCAGAAATCTTACGGTACTGCTTCTTGACCTCCTGGAGCACGAAGAACCGGGAGAGAAGGAAGTCGTCATTTTCCATGCGGAGGAAGAAGCAGCACGCAGAGGTGTGGTTTTCGAGCTGTTGCAAAGGGTGGTATCGCAACAGGTGGCGCCCAAGTTCAAAGACCGCGATTTGATTCTGACGGTAAAGGTTTTGCCGGAAACATTGATTGACGGAATGATTCAACTGAAACGCTACCGCAAATTCAAGAAGATCTTCCTGGGCACCGGTCAAGATCCAACCCAGGCTCGTGAGTTTGCTCGAGAAATAGAAACAAATACCGGCGTTCACGCATGCGTAATCAATTCCACTCCGCAGACTTAGATTGCTCACTTGAAAAGCCCAGTAAGTAAACTCTTCCCTTGCTCTGAAAGAATTGATGCGTGCGGGATTGAAACGTTGGGAGGCTGGAAGTAAAGTATGTTTCGAATTCGTTCAAAAGATCGACTCACCTCCTGTGTCTAAAAAACAAACTACCGAATTTTCCAAGTGGCTCATGAAAGGCGCCAAGGCCAATACGGCCGAGCCGGCCCATCAAGATAGTTGGTGGAAGGTAATGTGCCTTACAGGAGTGGATTACTTTTCCACACTTGGATACCAACCTGGTATCGCATTTCTCGCCGCTGGTTTGTTGTCACCACTGGCGACACTAGTACTTGTCTTAATGACGCTGGCTGCAGCGCTGCCTACATATTTTGTCGTCGCTTCGGAAAGTCCGCACGGGCAGGGTTCCGTTTCAATGTTGGAACGCCTGCTCGGCGGCTGGCAAGGTAAGGCGGTTGTTCTTATTCTGCTGGGATTCGCGGCAACCGCTTTCATTATTACCATTACCCTGTCAGCCGCTGATGCCACCGCTCACATTATTGAAAGTCCGGTCATTCCGGTCTGGCTGCACAATAAAGATCGCGTACTGGTAACACTGTTGTTGCTCAGCTTGCTTTCCGGGGTTTTCCTCAAAGGATTTCGCGAAGCAATCGGTGTTGCCGCTGTAATTGTCGCTGTCTATCTAAGCCTCAACGCCTATGTTCTCTTTGTCTCCGGACAGCACTTGATGGACAACGCGCATGTTTTCGAAGAGGCATGGCAATCATTGTTGAATCGCTACCATTCACCGATGGAAATGTTTTTAGTTTCAATGCTTCTATTTCCAAAACTGGCACTCGGTCTGTCCGGATTCGAAACAGGAGTGGCGGTAATGCCCTTGGTTAAAGGGTTGCCTCACGATGATCCAAAACACCCGGCAGGGCGCATCAAGAACTCC
The DNA here is from genome assembly GCA_019745505.1 of Candidatus Obscuribacterales bacterium. GTDB lineage: Bacteria > Cyanobacteriota > Vampirovibrionia > Obscuribacterales > Obscuribacteraceae > QKMZ01. The sequence continues at coordinate 4,850 of JAIETE010000334.1, forward strand.
AAAAAGCTGTTGGCTGCCGCCGCAATAATCATGTGTTTTTACCTGACCTTCAGTAGTATTACGACTTCTCTGCTCATTCCTCCCGAGCTGTTTGCTGAAGGCGGAGAGGCAAACGGCAGAGCTCTTTCATACCTCTGCCATAAGTATTGCGGGCACCTGGTCGGCAGCATCTACGACTTATCGACCATTTCAATTCTCTGGTTTGCAGGCGCATCAGCAATCGCAGGATTGCTCACCCTGGTTCCTAAGTATCTGCCGCGCTACGGCATGGCTCCCGATTGGGCGTTGGCGACTCGACCACTGGTTATCTTCTTCTTTATTGTCGAGGCGGCCGTGACAATCATGTTCAAAGCCAACGTTGATGCTCAAGCAGGAGCATACGCAACCGGTGTACTCGTGCTCATGACGTCCGCAGCAATTGCAGCCACTGTCTCAATGTGGAATCGCAACTGGCTGTTCAGAATTGCATTTATTGTCATCAGCGGGATATTCATTTACACACTCAGCGCGAATACTCTGCAAAATTCGGAAGGTTTGCAAATCGCATCATTCTTTATCGTTGCCATTCTCGCCAGTTCGCTTATCTCACGAGCCATTCGCTCAACGGAATTACGCATCTCCTCGGTAAAACTGGATGAGACTGCGGAGAAATTCATTGATGAAGCGACGAGCAAACACTGGGGGGAAATCCGCATACTCGCCCACCGACCGGACGATATTAATTACGGCGTCAAAGAGGAATGGGCACGTCACGTACATAGTATTCAACATCCGGAAGGAGACTTCATATTCTTTGAGGTGACCACAGACGACACATCGGAATTCATTGATGAATGCCTGGAGGTTAAGGGTCAAGTCATCAATGGATATCAGGTTCTGAAATGTACTTCGTCGGCAGTCCCCAATGCACTGGCGGCTTTGCTTTTATACATTCGAGATCGCACCCATAAGGTGCCGCATGCGTATCTAGGATGGACTGAAGGTCATCCAATCACATACATCGTAAAATACGTATTCTTGGGTGAGGGTGAAACGGCTCCGTTAACCAGAGAAATCTTGCGTTCGACGGAACCTGACTCAAAACGTCGCCCGCTCATTCACGTCGGCTAACAAGCTTGCATCATGTGGCACCATTTACGGTATCACATGATGCGATCTCGGGTGTATAGAAGCGCCAACATGGAAATTCAAAGTGGAATTGAGGCATAATGTCTTTTGGTCTTTGATACTAGAAGTCAGCTATGCCAACTTTCCTAAATCCAGTTGAAGAATCCAGACTAACCAATCTCCAGCAGCGTCTCAGGGAAATCAGCGCTTTGTCTGCCGAGTTTTTGGTTCTTCTTTCAGGTTCGACGCTTATCGCTACTCTTGGACTCTTTCAGAACAGTCCGGCAGTCGTTATAGGTGCGATGATCATTGCTCCCTTGATGCGTCCTCTCATAGGACTCTCTTTGGCTACATTAACTGGCGAGAGCAGGCTACTTGGCAGGGCGCTTCTCACACTCATTGTTGGAACGATTACCGGAATAATCATTTCGGTGTGTATGGCTTTGATCTTTCAATCACTGGAATTGACTCCGGAAATCTTGGCACGTACGCGACCTACCCTTCTTGACCTAGGCGTTGCCATTTTTGCCGGCGCGATCGGTGCTTATTGTCACTCAGAGCAGAATATGAGCGATTCTCTTGCTGGTGTAGCAATATCAGTGGCATTAGTACCACCTCTTAGCGTTGTCGGGATTGGATTGGCATTTAACAACTGGTCGGTGGCTGCCGGAGCCGCACTTCTCTATACAACCAACTTAATCGGCATTACGGTATCGGGAGCAATAGTCTTCCTTATACTAGGATTCACGCCTCTGCACCAGGCCAAAAAGGGTCTGATGATTTCAGCGCTAGTAAGCCTGCTTCTCATCGTTCCTCTCTGCTTAAGTATGAAAGAGTTAATTCTCGAAAATAGAATCAGCATAAACATCAAGCAGATCCTTCGCGAGAAAACATTCACGTTTAAGGGCGTGCAACTCAATGATGTGCGGGTTGAGCGATTCAAGAAACCGATGATTGTCGTTGCCACTGTTCTCTCACCAGAGCAGCCGATTACATCAAAGCAAGTAGCTTTGGTTCAAGCACTCTTGATTCGAGAGCTAAATATGCCCCTTCAATTTAAGTTGCAGATCATTCCTGCCACCGAGGTTACTGCAGACGAAGAGACCGCCGAGAGTGACAACACGATAGTGGCACCGAAAGCGGCTCCTGAACTAGAAGAACTGCCAGAGAAGAAGAACGAGACCAACGACCGCTTGACAGTTGACACAACTAGGCCCCCAGCTCAATCTGAAGAAACTACTGGACAAAAGGAACCTGCACAAACAACGGAACCTCCGCGCTAACGACCAAACATAACTGTATTTTTGAGAAACCTTCAATTAACTTTCACAAAAGAACGAGCATTTGGACTAACAGCATTTTGAAAGATTCGTTTCCAATAATATAGATAGAGTCTTAGGCGGAACGAAATGTCAAAATTGACTGCTGGCGCAAATACTCAAAAGTTCAAGCTTACCCTCTTAGTTCGCTCATCCGAATCAAAAGTTGCACTGGTTCATATGCAGAAGGCGCTTGAGCATCATGATTCGAACGATTACGAATTGTCTGTGGTCGACGTAATCGAAGATCCGATTCAGGCGCGCTCATTTGGAGCGATTCACACCCCGGTGATTGTTAAGCACGCCGACAACCGAAAAATATTCTATTCGAGCGATTTTTCAGATGTAAAAAAATTGCGCAGATCGCTCGGACTTCTGGAAAAGGCAGCTGATTTGGTCTAAGACTATAAATGCCACTCGGCTTTCAGGACGACAGACAGTCGAAATAGCTTGGTCTCCGGCAGTTCCGGAACACAATCTTAGGAAACACTTTGGACTGGAAACTTGTATTTAGCGTCAGCGTACTGATACTCACGTACGTGTTTATGATCTGGGAAAGAATGCCGCGCGTTGTAACGGCACTGCTCGGCGCATCAGCACTAATCGTCTGTCATGTAATTACACAGAAGCAGGCTTTTGAGGCAATAGACTTCAACGTAATAGCATTGCTATTCGGAATGATGATCCTGATTAACATTCTGAGTCACACCGGGCTTTTGACATGCATTGCAATTTGGTCGGCCAAATCGACAAATGGAAATCCGACGAAACTGCTGCTTGCGTTCAGCACTCTGTCAGGCTTTTTGTCGGCGTTTCTGGACAATGTCACGACGGTACTTCTTCTTGGTTCGATAACTTGTGTGATAACCCGCAAGCTGAAACTAAATCCTGTCCCCTTTCTCATCTCTGAGGCAATTTGCTCGAACGTGGGAGGCACGGCCACATTGATAGGCGACCCGCCGAATATCATGATAGGAAGCGCCGCCGATTTAGACTTCTACGCATTTCTCACGACTTTAGCTCCGTTCATTTTGATAATTTTCCCGGTGATTCTCTCTACACTTTTACTGATCTATCGCAAAGGATTTCAATTGTCAGAAAGCGCGACAAAAGAACTAGCCACGCTTTCTGCCGCTGACGCTATTAAAGATCGTCCACTGATGATTAAGGCATTATGCGTAATCGCCCTTGTAATTTTAGGGTTTATTTTGCATGGAAGTTTAAACTTGGAAGCAGGAACAATCGCAGTTGCTGGCGCATCACTGTTGCTGATATTCGAAAATCGAAAGGATGTCTGGAATGATGTCGAATGGACAACGATTTTCTTCTTCATCGGTTTGTACGTAATCGTCGGGGCAGTAGAAGCAACAGGCGCTCTGGAGCTGGTGGCAAAGGATCTGCTTACGCTCGTGGGAAACCATAGCCAGCTTGCTATATCAGTGATGCTGCTCTGGTTATCGGCACTCTGCTCGGCTGTTATAGACAACATCCCCTATACAGCGACCGTCATACCGATTGTAGAATCAATTCAGGCAACCGATCAGAACAGCACCCTATGGTGGGCGCTTTCACTTGGTGCATGCCTGGGCGGCAACGGCTCACTCATCGGCGCTACCGCCAACGTGGTGGCAGCCGATATCGCGCACACAAACGGGGAAAAGATCAGTTTTGCCGAATTTTCGTTTGTCGGCATCATTATTACGCTTGAAACGCTGATTTTCAGTACTATTTTTCTATACCTAAAGCATCGTGGATTCATCTAACAAGCAAGAATTGATCAGCGAAAGAAATTTGTTTGGTCGTCAGGGCTTTGCGCCTTCGGCTTCCCGAAAAAACGCTCGACGGCTCTTCGCACATCATTTAAGGGAAGATAAAATAGCGGCTCTCTTCCCTGTGGCATTCTCCCGTTTTGGATGAGCCAATCGACTCTTCCAAGCACCCCATCGCTCTGCTGCGGTGTCATTCCGACGGAAAGCATTTGAGAACGTCCCAGAGGAGTTGAAAAACGTCTCTGAATACCTCTTAGATAACTCACAGTCATCTCATCCAGTCGCTGGCCGGCAAGTTCGCCGTACAGCTTCGCATTGATAGTGTCATAACCCTGTCGTACGCCGGGACTGGGGATCAAATCTCTCATTGTTTCAGCCGGCCTGAGACCGTCTCCCAGATCTATGTTGCGCACACTTGGAGCCCTCGCATCCTTTTGATTGACAATCATGTTAAGGGCATGATTATCCCATTCACCCATTATCATGCGATGCAGCCAAGCATTGGAATAGCTGCTTTTGAGTCCCTCATTGGAATGAATTAGCTCGGCAAGTTGTCTTTGTGATGGACGCTTGCCCAATTTATTCGCGGCAAATGCAGCGAGACTCACTCCTTCCATCTCTTGAATGTAGCCAGAGTGGACTTTTCCTGAAAGCTCAATCTTTCGTGCAACAGTCACAGGCACAGCCATCTTAAATCCTAAGGTCTGCAAACCGTAGGCAGCTAATTCGGACTGCATGCGATGAGCAAAAGCTTCACTGCCATTATCAGGACGAAAAATCGAACGTATTTTCCTCCCATCCGGAGCATGAACCCAACCAATCCAGGTCTGCATAGTGAGAGCCGGCAACTTTCTCTCCAACACAAATACGCCGTCTCTGAGAGCAATTTGAGCTTCATCGGCAATAATCGCTCGCTGAAATGGAGTCGAGCGAGCTGCGACCTTATGTGCGTCGTTATCCTTGATCTCTGGTCTCAGCCTGCTGAAACGGTAAGTCTGTGCGCCCCCGAGACCGCCTGCAGCTGCATCAAAAGCACCTCTTAAAGCACTTCTTCGAAGAAGTGCCGGAGCATCCAATTCACCCTCTAGAGTAACTTGCCGGAAGAGTTCATGACCAAATTCGCTCGAAACTCCCATTGCTCCACCGGATATTGCATGCGTGATTTCCGGTCTATACCAGGCTCTTCCTCGCGAATGGTTCATAGTTCGTGCCCAAAGTACGTCGGAAGCAGCAAACGTAAGAGCATCTACGGCCATTGCTTTCGGGTTTAGTCCCAGACCTATTACCCTGTCAACCCACCTGCCAGCGCAAAAGTTTCCTTCTGCATCGAAGTAAGACTTCCGTGTAAGCGCCGCATCAGAAATTCTTGAAACGATGCCGATACTGACGCCGGTCATACCTGGCGTAAGTCCCTGCGAATTTAGACCGCTGAGCGTGGACTTCAAAACCAGTCCCTTTGCAGAGCCAAAGCCGATGTCTGCCAGCTGATTCTGCCATGAATCGCCGACTCTTACTTCGTCGATTCCATACGACAAAATAAGTCCGGCAGCGGCCAACCTTCCCTTCATAAAGAGAGGAGCCGCCTTCAGAAACCCCTTAGTGTAGTCGACAAGTTCATCGGAAAACCTACCCGATTCAGTAGTCTTGCTGGCTAGGGGCTCCAGGGTGGCATGAATAGCAAGGTCGAGGTAGCTCATGTCTCTAGCCGCCTCGTGCGCTAGTGCAGAGGCATCAATAATGTTTATGCCTTCGCCGGAAAATGGTTGCGGCATTCAAATCCCTTGGACACAGGGTTGGAGGGATGCGGGACTGTTTGGAAAAATTAGCGGTGGTATGGATTAGCTGGCAAGTCGAATGATTTCCATAAGGAGGGTCCACCGCTGGTTTAAGCATAGATCGCCATTCTTTCCGATTTCTTTCCAAAGACACAACCTCCAAGATGCTCTTTACCACGAGATTTGGATACTCGAGACATTAGCAGGGAACGATGCATATTCCTGTCCATTCTCTACAAAAGAGCATCATTACGGAATTTCCGAGTGTGTTGTTTAATAGAAATACGATTGAGAGATCTGAGTGGAGCCAGATGAACGAGCAAAGACCGGCATGGCGAGTAAATAGTGGAATGCTTTCCAGGCTGACGGGAACATTTCGCGCCCAGCCCCACCAAAGCATAGCAGCAGATTCGTTCGATTCCGTACCGGTTTCGGAGATAATCGACTTTCCGCAAATGAGAAACGAAATCTTCTTATCATGCAGCAATGCGTTCAGGTTGCAGCAGCCGATCAGCGTTCTGGCGATAGCTGTTGACGAATTCGGCACTTTTGAAAGGAACTACGGAAAAGATGCTTCGACAAAAGCAATTCAGTTTATTGAATCGACAATCTGCCACCATCGAAACTTGATCTTTGGCAAGGATTCTCAATGTTTCATTGGAAGGTACGTCGATAACCGATATCTAATGGTTTTGCCGGGTTTGAGCGGTTCGGTTGCATGCGAATTTGCCGAGTATATTCTGCGAGCAGTCTCAACATCCGAATTCGTTTGGAACTTTAGACCTCTGTGTTTTACGGTCAGTATAGGGATATCTCACAAGCCCGGTCACAACGGGGATCAAGACATGCTAATAATGCTGGCCGACCAGGTCTGCGATCAGTTGATGCAAAGCGGGGGCAACCGAACAGCAACAGCTAAAACGACGACCAATTTCTGATTTAGTCGTGCCGCTCTCAAATAAAGCAAATCAAATGTCCGTACGAGCATTTCGAAAAGTTCGCGAAATAATCGCGATCTAAATTTCTATGTTCGAACGCCATTTTCACTTGCGAGGCGATAATGTCAAAGACGAAATTGAAGGAGTCATCGATACGCTTTCTGAACTTGCTTAAATTGAGTATTGTCTCCTTCGTCACCATGGGCATTCTGATTGGATATCACGGTGCTCACCTAATTAACTCCCTGATTGGAGCGGTTTGGTTTCTCTTTGCAGTTACGGCCAGCCTGGTAATAATCGCATCGCTAAGCAGCGAAGACACAAATGAAACCAATGCAACAGTTGCACTTGATTCAACAGATGATGATGATGTAAAACCTTTCATTGAAAGAAGAAAGAGACAAACGCTTTCCAAAGAGAAGGTTTTCGAGTCTGTATCGTAACAGGCAATCGAACTCGGGATACGACTGTTTCAGGTTGGAAGGAATGTCACCGTTTGCGGCACTATTGCCGACTGGCCTTTCAGTCAGATTTCATGAAAGCTCGAGCAAACACCAATTTTCTCTCCTATCGACAGAAGCAAATTCACACTGAAAAGTACCCGGCAAACAGGGTCAAGAATTACAAGATCGCAGACAAGGAGCAAGGGGCAAACAGCATCAGAAGTAGAAGAAATTCCAAAGCTGCTTGCTAAACCTTCTCATACCTGGCTAAAGGCGAGTGAAAACAGGAACAACAATGGTGTCTATATTCGAACATCAATTATCCGAGGCGCTTTTTGTCCTATGCATCTCTGAAGATTTTGGGGCACAAGGAAAGGTAACTGTAACTGTGGTTCCTTTATTTTCAAATGAGTCGGTAATTTCTACAGTTGCCTTAT
>JAIETE010000152.1 GCA_019745505.1 Candidatus Obscuribacterales bacterium
GATAGCGAGCTTTCGAGATGGCGAAATTCAACCGGCTGAGAAAAGGCAAAATCCGAACTCCGGCTCCGCTGGGTCAATCTTTTGCTGTCTTGCTGTCGATTATGTTTTTGGGTCTGACCCCTGCAGAGGCTCAAAATTACAGCGATCCGGGTCAATCGGAGTCTTCGTCTCAAAGCGAGCAAAGCACAGACGGCTCTTCCGGAGCACAATCTTCAGGCACAGGTCCGGATTCCGGCGAACCGCCAATCGGGGCGGCCGAGGGGATGGGCGATGATGGAAATGCTCAGCAAGCCTCATCCAATGAGCCATTGCCGGCAGCCCCTCCGCCGGAGCTTCCCGATGGTTCAACACCGATACCCAACGCCGATGCGATTCCCAGCACTACCAGCACATTCGGCGCTGTCGAGATACCCGGCTATACAGAGGCCATGAACGCCGCTAAAAATCCCAGTCAAGGCAAAGGCAACAAGCAGGTGATCGAGAGTCTGCGCGACGTTTTCCCGGTCAACGGAAATCCTCTCAAGGACTTGTTTACGCCCCAACCGCAATTTGTCACCCCTCAGACCTTGATGAATCCCCAACCAACCTCCCCGAAAAGCGGCGAGTCGAATCCGTTGAAGGGTTTATTCACCCCCCAGCCTCAGTATGTCACTCCGCAAACCTTGCTGAACCCTGAGCCGACTCCACCTGCTGGTGAAATCAATCACTTCAAGGGAGTTTTTACCGCGCAGCCGCAATACCCGACTCCGCAGACTTTGATGAATCCGCATCCGTTGCCTCGATACTATGTGAAAGAGCGCTTGCCTGACCATTTCTTCGAGAAAAATACTGCGACCAAGGCTAATTCGGGCGATAAGGCCGAAACTCCTCTCGGTCCGTCAAAACCCTCTGACAGTGTGGCTGCCAATCACAATCATCCTCTCAGGCAGGCTATGCTCCTCATTAACAGCGCCCGCGAAGAAGACGCCGTCGGGCTGATGGATCGATTTCTCGTCCAGTATCCGGGCAATTTTCAGGCGCGCTACGTGAAAGCTGTAGCGTTGGTCAGGCTGCGTCGTCTGGGCGATGCACGGGCGGAGTACAAGACGATTCTGCAATTTTCCAGCGACATTGCTCTGAAAAAACTGGCGCAGGAAGGAATCGCCAAACTGGATGAGTAGCCCGGTCAATGCACTAACTGGAGCAAAAATAGCCCAAATCTTAAGAAGGTGATGGATGTCAACTGGAAAAGGGTATGCTGAGTAATGACGCCAGTTTCTAAGGTATCGCAGTGAATCAAATCAGTACCGGCGCTCCAGAAAGCAATTCACTATCCAAAGAGAAAATCGTCCACTTCAGTGTCGCAGCCGGTTCGCTCTGGATCATGCGTCATTTACTTTTCGCCATGGTCTTCTATTTCATGATCTGCCAGATTCCAGGCATCATGGTCAAAGCCGATCTGCTTAAGTGTGTTTGTATTTCTCTGCTTCTGTCGATGATCGTCTTTCTGGTCACGACCGCTCTTACTCTTCTGGGCAGCTTGTCGTATGTGACCTACTTGATGCTCAAGAATGAAGAAGAACTGCAAACGGCTGCCCAGTCATTCAATCTTGAATGGTTGAAGAGCAATTCCTTTGTTCTGCTTTCGATTATCCCTGGCATCTTATTCAATGCAGTACTGCTCAGAGCCTTCGCTAGTTTCTATCCCGATTTGATTTTGGTCGATGGCTGGACTCCGGCACTGCTTGCCGCGTCAGTTATCGTGATCGCGAATCGCAGCCTGCACGCGCTGCAAAAGCACGTGGTAAAGCTTACTCTTTGTGACGAGAGCAAGACAGTAAGCGGACGAGCATAGAGGCTCGCCGTTATCTAGAGGACGGCTGTTTCTCTGTATGCGCCGTGGATCTCTCGCATGGCATCGCAGACCTCACCCATGGTGGCATAGGTTTTGACCGCATCCAAAATGTAAGGGAAGCTGTTGCCGCCATTGCGCAGCACTTCCTTCAATTTCTCGAGCGATTCGGTGACTTTTGCACTGTCGCGCTTCGCTTTCAGTTGCTTCAGTCTTTCTACTTGCCTGTCCTGATATTGGCGGCCGATCTTGAGAATTTCGATTCCCGGTCCATCAGCCTCTTCTGTAAAGCCGTTCAAGCCCACGAAGATGCGATCTTTCGAATCCAATTTTTGTTGGAATTTGTAAGCTGAGTCGGCGATTTCTTTCATGAAGAAACCTTTTTCGATACCGGATATGACACCGCCGATTTCTTCTATCTGTTTGAAATATTCTTCTGCCTGACGCTCCAGTTCGTCCGTAAGCCATTCGACGTAATACGAGCCGGCAAGCGGATCGGCTACGTTGGTTACACCGGTTTCGAAGGCAATGATTTGCTGCGTGCGCAATGCGATATGAGCTGCTTTTTCGGTCGGCAATCCAAGCACTTCGTCCATCGAATTGGTATGCAGAGATTGGGTGCCGCCAAGCACTCCGGCCAGGGCTTCAATTGCCGTGCGGACGATATTGTTTTCCGGCTGTTGCGCAGTCAGGCTGCAACCGGCCGTCTGCGTGTGGAAGCGCAATTTTAGCGAGCGCTCGTCTTTGGCTCCATAGTGATCGCGCATGCGGCGAGCCCAGATTCTTCTGGCGGCACGGTATTTGGCGATCTCTTCGAAGAAATCGATGTGTGCGTTGAAGAAGAATGAAAGGCGCGGAACGAAATCGTCTACTTTCAGACCTGCTTCGATACCGGCGTCCACATATGCAAATCCGTCCGCCAGAGTGAAAGCCAGTTCTTGGGCGGCTGTCGCTCCAGCTTCGCGAATGTGATAACCGGATACTGAGATGTGGTTCCACTTGGGCACTTCGTTGGTGCAGAAAACCATCATGTCTTTGATCAACTTGACTGCAGGACGCGGCGGCAGGAGATAAGTCTTTTGCGCGATGTACTCTTTGAATATGTCGTTTTGCAGTGTCCCATTGAGGTTTTTAAGGTCAAATCCCCGCTTCTGAGCATTGGCGAGGAACATGGCAAAGATGATGACGGCCGGACCATTGATGGTCATGGATGTGGAAACTTTGTCCAGCGGCAGGTCCCTGTAAAGGATCTCCATGTCTTCGAGACTGTCGATAGCCACTCCACAGACACCGACTTCGCCATTTGAAACAGGATTGTCGGAGTCGTAACCCATGAGCGTGGGCAGGTCGAAGGCGGTGGAAAGCCCTGTCTGCCCCTGTGAGAGCAAATACTTGAAGCGGGCATTGGTTTCTTCCGGACCGCCAAAACCGGCAAACTGGCGCATCGTCCAGACTTTGCCGCGGTACATATTGTTGTGGATGCCGCGCGTGTATGGAAAATCGCCAGGTTCGGCGAGTTTTTCTTCATACTGCCAATTTTTGAGATCTTTCGACGTGTAGACAGTCTTGAGCGGAATGCCCGAAATAGTCTCGAATGTCCTCTCAACTTTCGGTTTTGTCAGTTCTTTGACCATTTGTCAGCTCCTGATAGTCTTTGAATTTCGTGAGTAATAGTATTACCCACGAATGCGTTATGATCTCCACTTGTCAGTCTACAACACAGATCTGGCACTGTAATCTTTTCATAATCGAGGTGCTTTTGTCATGACATCGGCTGCGTCGGCTAAATCGGCACAGGAATCTAAGACTTCCGGTCCCGAACTCATCAAAGCCATTCTGCAAAGCAAGGGGCCAATCGGGGTTCATGCTCCCAGAGGCTCTTCGTTGAATGCCAAAGGGTGGGTGCAGGAAGCAGCACTGCGTATGCTCTTGAACAATCTCGACAAGGAAGTGGCGGAACGCCCCGAAGACCTCGTAGTTTATGGCGGCTCGGGCAAGGCAGCTCGAAACTGGGATTGTTTCAAGGCAATCGTGAAAGAAATCATCGAGCTCGAGAATGATGAAACTTTGCTAGTACAGTCAGGCAAGCCGGTAGGCAAATTCCGTACTCATGAAGATGCCCCTCGCGTGCTCATTGCCAACTCCAATCTGGTGGGCAATTGGGCAAACTGGAACTATTTTCGCGATCTAGAGCAGAAAGGGCTGATCATGTTTGGTCAAATGACTGCCGGTTCGTGGATTTACATTGGCACCCAGGGTATTTTGCAGGGCACTTATGAAACATTCGCAGCCCTGGCGCGCAAGCATTTCGACGGTTCTCTGAAAGGAAAGATTGTCCTGACCGCCGGTCTGGGCGGTATGGGTGGAGCTCAACCACTGGCAGTGACGATGAATGATGGAATCGCCATCTGTGTTGAAGTGGACGAAACCCGTATCGACAGAAGAATTGAGACCAAATATCTCGATGTTAAAGCCTTCAATATCGAGCACGCTCTGAAACTCGCCCAGGAAGCTAAAGATAAGGGCAAGCCTCTTTCCATCGGACTTTTAGGCAATGCTTGCGAGGTCCTGCCGGAACTTTTGAAACTTGGATTTTTACCTGATGCGCTCACCGATCAAACTTCCGCACACGATCCCCTTACCGGCTACGTTCCCAAAGGATATTCGCTGGAAAAGGCTGCCGAACTGCGTGCCGGCGATCCCCAAAAATACGTTGAATTGTCCACTCAATCGATTGTGGAGCACGTGCAGGCGATGCTCGAGTTTCAAAAACGCGGCGCTATTACCTTCGATTACGGCAACAATATTCGCCAGGTCGCATTCGATAAGGGTGTTGCGAACGCCTTCGACTTTCCGGGTTTTGTGCCTGCTTACATAAGACCGCTTTTCTGCGAAGGAAAAGGTCCTTTCAGATGGGCCGCGCTTTCAGGCGACCCCAAAGACATCGACAGGATCGACAGGGCGATACTAGAGAATTTTGCTGACAATAAAGCGCTCTGCAAGTGGATCAAGATGGCTAACGAGAAGGTCGCCTTTCAAGGATTGCCTGCGCGTATCTGCTGGCTGGGCTATGGAGATCGAGCCAAGCTGGGACTGATTATCAACAAGCTGGTTGCATCCGGCGAAGTCTCCGCACCCATCGTGATTGGCCGTGACCATCTAGATGCAGGTTCGGTTGCCTCTCCCAACCGTGAGACTGAGTCCATGAAAGATGGCTCGGACGCGATTGCTGATTGGGTCTATCTGAACGCCATGATCAACGCGGTAGGAGGAGCAAGTTGGGTATCTCTCCATCACGGCGGCGGAGTAGGAATCGGCTATTCACTGCACGCCGGCCAGGTCATTGTTGCCGATGGCACGATCGATGCGGATCGACGACTGAAGCGAGTGCTTACCAGTGATCCGGGCATGGGAGTGATCAGGCACGCAGATGCCGGCTATGACGAAGCAATAGATTTCGCCAAAAAAGCAGGCGTGCATGTCCCAATGAAACGAGATGACAAGAAATAAGTTCGAGAACATAACACCTGCATAGCGAATGTACCGTCAGGTGATATGCCGGCGGCATTGGGATATCAAGAGTTTTACCTCCTATTAAATTACTTTTTTCCTGCCACTTCACTTCCTTTTGCCCAGGCATTATATGATCGGTAGAGTCAGGAAAAGTTTCGTTAAATCCTCACAGGTTCTCGCTTTTAGCAATCTTGGTATTTCAAAATGGGGCGTCTGGTTCAAAAGTTCGGTGGCACGTCGGTAGCAGACGTAAAGAAGATCCGCAAAGCTGCTGAGATTGCGGTCAAGAACGCCTCCGAAGGAAACGAAGTTGCTGTCGTTGTATCAGCGATGGGGCATACGACTGACCATCTGATTTCCATGGCCGAAGAGATATCCGACAACCCGGATGCTCGTGAAATGGACATGCTGATGTCCACTGGAGAGCAAGTCTCTATTGCTCTCATGTCGATGGCGATTCAATCTCTGGGCTGGCAGTCACGCTCATTCACCGGTCATCAAGCCGGGATCATCACAGCCTCCAGTCACGGTTCCGCCAAGATTCGCGAGATACGTCCGGACAAAGTCGAATCAAGTTTGAAGCGTGGAGAAATAGCTGTTGTCGCGGGCTTTCAGGGCATTACCGATGCAAACGACATCACCACTCTGGGGCGCGGCGGGTCGGATACTACTGCCGTCGCTCTGGCCGGGGCTCTTTCCGCCGAGCGCTGCGATATCTATACCGATGTCGCCGGTGTTTACACCTGCGATCCGCGCATCGTGCCTGAAGCGCGCAAGCTCTCAGCAATCAGCTACGAAGAGATGCTCGAATTAGCTGCGACCGGTGCGCAAGTCATGCAAGCTCGTTCGATTGAAATGGCGATGGACAATCATGTTCCGATTCGCGTTCGCTCGACCTTCAAGCCGGAAGACAGCGGCACACTGATTACCAATCGCCTGGCCGCTCCTGAATATACCGTTTGCGGTTTGTCTTTGGATTTGAACCAGGCCTCCATAACGCTCAAATGTCCTGCTCACGACAACGACGCCAAGCGAGTCGAGGGCGTATCGTCGCTCTTTACGCGTTTGCAGGAACTCAATATCGCTACCGACATGGTAATGCTTTTGGCTCGTGAAGATGAGCCTTGCCAGGAGTTCGCATTCACTGTGGAGAAGCGCTCGGTGCCTCGTGTTCTTTCCATTATCGAGTCTCTGGGCAAGACTCTGGGATCGCCGCATATTCATTGCGACACCGATATAGCTCGAATTTCCGTAGTGGGAAGACGGTTGACCAGCCGTCCGGAGGTTGTCGCAACTGTTTTCGATCAATTGAGCAGTGCTGCTATTCCTGTGTTGATGGTCACTTCTGCTGATCTTCGCGTCAGTATCGTTGTGCCGGCATCCTATTCGAAAGAAGCTGTGAAGCTTGTTCACGAACGTTTCAACCTGGCTGAAGTAGGCATGGACTTCGCGCCCTGATTTTCAATACAAAACTTCGCTCAAAGAGATTTGCCGATGGCAGGCGTTTAAAATAAAGAGTTTCTCAAGCGCAGCATTAACGCCAGAGGTGAAGAACAATGCCATCATTCGATAATTTTTTCAGCAAGGTCAAAGACGCAGCCAAGGACGCTGCTGACAAGACCGGCAAGCAAGCCAAGATTGCCAAGCTCAAGATCAATATCAAAACTCTTGATATGGAGAAGAATAGACATTTCCAAACTATCGGTTTGCGCACGTTTATTCTCTGGACCGAATCGAGATCTCTTGATGGTCTTGTCGATCGCGTGCATGACGAACTTACTCAAATAGACAGAGCGGAAGCCAGAATCAAGGAATTGGAAGAAGAAATCGCCGAAATTCAAGCCGGTTCGTTGGACGTCAATGACGTCACCGAAGAAGACGAAAAAGAAGACAAATAGAAGCTCAGGCAGTTGTCCGCTTCAACTGCTGCCGCTCGACAATGAGGCCCAATGCAAAAACCAAGGCAAGTTCGCGAAAGTTTGTTTTCGATTATGCGGTCAAACAAGAAACTTGCTCTATATCTTGCATTAGCACCGCTTCTATTGTCGGGAACATCTAGTCCCGTTTCGGCTGATGCAATTTCGCCTCACATCACAAGTGGCGGCAAAGTGTATTCGGAAGAGAGACCGAACAAAGAGTTCTTCGGCAGTGGTATGAGTGGCAGATTGAGCGAAGCTTCTCATCTCAGATTTACAGGCGAGCAGGCTTATGATGATGGCGATTTGCCGCTCGCGCTGAAGAAGCTGGGCAAGGCGGTCCAGCTCGATCCCGGAGATCCGACCGGGCACTTTATGTACGCTCGCGCAATGACCGCCAAGATCAATAGCGATCTCAAAAAGAATTTGCCGCTCGATCAGGAATTGATGGCAGATTGCCTCGACGAATGGAAATTGATTGCTCGTCATGATGCGGATATCTCCGAGCAGTCGGAAGCCAAAGCTCAATGGCGCCGGTTGGCTCGAATCGCCAAAATGATGAACATGGAAGAGGAAGGAAAAGTCTCTCGATTTGCCTTCCTGACAGGCAAGGGGCGAAGCAAGTCGGCAGCTAAAGAAAAACCGAAACTGGCACAAAAGGAATTTTCCGATTTCAAAGAGAAGGAAAATCCTGGTCGCCCGCTAGCGGAAGTAGACACCGCTATTAAAGAGTATCAGTAAAGAAAGAGGCGCAGGATACGATGCCTGCGCCTTTCTTTTCCAATTTAATTGTGGTTATGACTTGGCTGCAGCCTTTTCCTTGGTGCCTGCTTTTTCTCCGGTGCCATAAACCGGTGTCAGCCAGTGCATGTATTTCTTGTGTTCGCCTCTGCACATCGATGTGTAGAATTCGCGAATCTTGGCTGTCATTTCGCCGCATTGTCCGCCCGAAATCTGCCGTTTGTCGATTTCGATGATCGGCGCAATCTGAGCACCGGTGCCGCAAAAGAAGAGTTCGTCTGCAGTATAGAGTTCGCTTCTGTCGATTGTACGAGAGATCGTTTCATAACCGAATTCGGCCTGGGCAAATTCCATGATGCTACTGCGGGTGATGCCCTCGAGAATATTCTCGGAAATCGGTGTAGTGATCAACTTGCCGTGTTTGACCATGAAAATATTCATGGCGCTACCTTCGGAAACATGACCATTTTCCGAGAGGACGACGCATTCATCGAAGCCGGCGAGAATTGCGTCAGTTTTGGCCAGAGCGGTGTTCGCATAGGCGCCGACAATTTTGCCGCGGGCTGGAATCGCATTGTCTTCTACGCGTCTCCAGGCTGAGACTTGCACCTTCAAACCGGGTGCACCGTGGAAATAGTCACCGAAAGGTACAGTGAAAATGCACATGTCGCTCGGGTTGTTTTCCAAGCTCGGACCCACTCTCTGACCGGTTTTGTAAGCCGCAGGGCGGACATAGGTGTCTGTTTTCGGTTCGTTCTTTTTGACCAGTTCGACGGAAATTTTGCAGAGTTCGTCAACCGAGTATTTGAGGTCGTCCAAGTGCATGATTTTCATTGAGTCTTTCATGCGCAGGAAGTGTTCTTTCAAACGGAACAAATACATCTCGCCATGAGCTTCATTCCAGTATCCTCGGATGCCCTCGAATACAGCGGTTCCATACATGAATGAGTGATTCATGATGCTGATTTTGGCATTCTCAAGCGGAACAAAGTTTCCTTCGAAGAAAGCGTATTTGTGCGGATTGCTCACTTACCTACCCTCTATTGTGTTTCTACAGTTGACCCTTGCAAAATTGAATGCGATCGGAGACGAGTTTTCGATTGCTCGAGTCCGGCTTCAATTCCAAATACTTCTCAAACGCGACTACCGCCGATTTATAGTCCTTATCGCTCTCCTGCATGCAGCCGATTTCGTAATACGCATCGGCATAATTAGGATCGCATTGCACAGCTGCACGGAATTCGCCCTTTGCTTCGTCGAACTTGCCGAGTCGTTTATACGATCTGGCCAGCATCGTCCTCAGCTCCGCAGAGCCTGGATATTTTGTGACGAGCTTCAGAAAGGCGTCCTGAGCAACTTGATAGTTGCCCCTCTCGAACTCCGCAGTCGCTTTTGCCATCGGTTTGGCGTACTTCTCTGCGTCTTGCGAAGCATCTGCGAAAGACAGAGGGCAGAAGATTACCGCCGCCTGAACGAGCGTGCAAAGGCTAATCTTCTGCCAGGTCTGTATTTTCATTTCTACTTGGTTGCTTCCTTTTTGAGAACCGTTCCGGAAGTGGTCATCGTAGTCTTCTGGAAAGAACTTCCGCTGCCGTCACCGGAGCCTGGCAAGGGAGTGATTACAACAGCAGTAACGTCTGTCGTCACTTTCTTTACCGAATCTCCTACTTTGACTCCGCCGCCTTTGGTGATGTCGCCGGTGGCGTTGTCCTGAGCTACTTCTTTGATCTTGATGAGAGCGATTGTGCTGCTCATCTCTTTGAGCACTTTGCCGGTGACTGGATCTTTGATTGTCTTGTACGGACGATCTACCGAGAGATGGTCGCCTGCGGCAATACCGTTTTGTTTGCCAACATTGACTATGACTTCGCGACCGGTTACGTCTGCCACTCTGCCTTCCACGTTTTGCAGAGCCAGAGACTGGTTATCCGGAATTTTCGCTGCCATTGCAATCAATTGTCCGCCCATCTGTTCGACAGCCTGGTTGGTAGCTTCACCGGCTAGAGAGGTGGAGAAGTCCGAACTGTCGACGTCATATGCACCGAACGAACTCGATGCTTTTTGAGACTCGCCGAGACCATGGACAGCGGCAAGAATTTCACCGGTGTTGGTATCGGTAACGGTCGCATCAATAGCGGTTCTTGCTTTCTGCTTGCGAGAACTGCCGTGGAATCCGCCGAAGAGACTGCCTACGCCGCCTACATAGGGGATAGAAACTGGAATCGGAACGGACGGAGCCGAGTAGGATGTGCGTTTGTCTTCGAAACCGAAAGCGGTGATGGTTCCGTAAACAACAGCATCAACACCGAGCATTTTTCCGATTTTGTTGGCGGTGCTGGCGTCTGCTCTGTCGCTAACCGAGAAATTTTGCTCTTTCAAAATCGCATCCAAGTGTTGGCGATCGATGAGCGAGTAGGTGCCGTCGTTTACCAATTTGGTGATCAAAAGACTGGCAACACCTTTTCCAAGGTCGTATCCGCCCAGCGAACCGCTGACTGCGCCGTATTCAAACGGCAGGACTGCGATTCTGCGCTTGGGACCCGCCATGGCTGCTTGCGGCAACAAACTTACCGCCAGTAGCATCAGGATTGCGCCCAGGGCAATCGTCCTTCTTCCTTTCATTTAGAACTCTCCTTAAATCCAAATCCCATGAGACCGTCTGTATCTAGACTCCGATATCCAAATGCTCGCTATCGTGCTTCCTCACTTCTTAGCATTTCGAGTTTGGTTTCCGCTTGAAAAGCCGCAGCATCTGATCAAATAAGAAGTACGACGCTGTCCGGCATTTTAGGAGCTCTTTGACGGTCGTTTCGACAAATCATGAGTCCATTCGCACATCGCTCCCAGGCACAAAGTCTGATCAGGAGCGAGGCTTAGTCTACTTGATAGGTTGGGTTTATAAAAGACAATTCTTATTAGAACGGCTTGGGGTCAGTATATTGATCTGTGGCAGTTTTGGATGCATGGCATCCCTGAAGTTCCGAAAGCGCGCCATACAGCCATCTTGAGGCGCCGAAGTCTTGCCGCGACGCCTGTTAATTTATCTATCATCTGTTACTTACTTATGAGCTCTGTATTGAGCCATCAAAGCCACGGCATTGCGGTAGCGTTTTGACTTCTTATTCACTTGCCTGAGGGCTACGACTGCCTGAGTGTAAGCGCCGGCTTTAGCTTTCGATTTGGCCGTGCTAATCAGCTGGATTGCTTCTTTTTCCATGGCGTATTCATCCATCAGGTCACGGACCGCCTTGAATCTTGGAGAATCCGGACCGATGGCACGCAGAATAGCCGTGGCATCGTCGTACTTGTCATCTTCCGCCTTAATCTCGGCTTCGATGATTCTTTTGCGAGTCTCCATCTCGATTTCTACCGCTTGCTGAATGGGCGGCAAGGAGCGGTCGCTGACAGCGCCGATGACGTCTCGGGCTGCGTTGTCCACCAGGCGCTTGTTCAACTGCTGACCGGAGACAACATAGTCCTGATTGTATTTCTGTACAGAGGACGTTGTGATCACCTGTCCATCTTTGGTTTTGACGGTTACCGTTCCGTTATATCTGATTTGTCCGGTGTTCTGGTCTGTACGTTCAATAATCGTGCAGGTGACGAACCAATCCGGATTTACCGTGCTTATCACAATGTCTTGCGCGTTCGAAAGTCCCATGCTGAGGCGATCGCAGACTTCCTGTTCAATGCCGCTTTGACCGCCGGGCGTGATCGACATGCGTACCGGAGGCACTGCGGCAAAGGCTGGAATCGACAGAGAAAGCAAGGCCGCCGCAACAAAAGCCAATAAAAGACCCCTGCCTTTCACTCTGCTTGCAAACATCTTCAATACCCCAATATGGAATGCGCGAAAGCTCTAAGAAATGAAAGCTATTTTAAACCGATCTTTGCAGTCGATGCCATTGCCTTTCCAATACGCGGCCGGGCTGAGGATTCAAACAGGAAAGAATTCGATCCAGATAATGTTGGCGTCATCTTGTCCGCTCAAAGCAGCAAGCCGTATGCCCTCGGATTCGAAAATTTGAGCGTTGCTCGAATCGTTTCGAACGTGGCGAAGATTGGCAAACAAGCTGCGAGCATATTGGAGAGAGCCCGGAATAATACCCTGATCCGCCAGCTCTCCGGAGATCCACAGTTTGGAGATTTTGCCTTGCTGTTCGATTGTTGTCACGCGAATGAGACCATCTCTAAAGTCGAACGAAAAACCATTGGCCATCTCGGACGTTTCGCAGACGCCGCCAAGCTTGTCGATGGCATCTTTGATGGTCGTAAATCCCGGCACGACACCAAGCCAGCCCTGCTCGGGGCGCCATTCTTTGTTGACCAGAGGTGCATCGTAGGCAATCATTTTTTCTTCTCCGCTTTTCTAATCTTTTCTTCAAAGGCTTGAATTTCAGCTCTTGCTTCGGCACTGTTCTTTACGATTGTGCCGTTTATCGATCGAATGTATTGGGATGCTCCGGTCGAATCCTTTCCGTATCTCATATCCAGTTCGTATTGATCGTGTTCTTTTACTGCGTCATAGATTCGCGGGCTGTCCTCCAGCAACT
>JAIETE010000254.1 GCA_019745505.1 Candidatus Obscuribacterales bacterium
GTGGGATCCGGAACTTTCCATGACGCCGATTCTAGAGAGAGAGACCTGAGCTTGGCATTGTTTAGAGACTATAGCCTTTTCTGGGAAACTTTGAGATCAGATTCACGCGGTAAAATCGGACAAAAATTTGCAATCTGTAGCTATCGGCGCATCATAGGAGTTTCTAGCTTGAAGAGGTGAAGATATATTTTTTAGATATCAATGTCATATAAAACAAACATTAGATACAAATAGATCGGCTATACGGCAACGCGAATAAACTATTCCGGGCGCTTATTTCAGTGACACCACAGGCAGTTACCTCGTTAGTGCCATCACTAATGGTGCACATTTTTCAGCAAAATTAGCTACAATGAAAGGTATGGAATTGAATCGCGCCACCGAAATTGCCACCTCTCTCATGAGTATTCATGGTCTTTCCGATTGGCTGTTTCGACTCAATAAGAGCAAGCGTTGCCTGGGTGTTTGCAAAGCCGGAGAACGCACAATCGAATTGTCTACCGCTTACGTTTTTCAAAATTCAGAAGACCACGTGCGCGACACTATTTTGCATGAAATCGCTCACGCTCTGGTTGGAATTCAACATGGGCACGACAGTGTCTGGAAAGAAATGTGCCTGATTCTTGGCTGCGCGCCGAAGGCTTGCGACAACACGGCGGTCTTGCCGGAAGGCGCGTGGCAAGCACGATGCCCTTCATGTTTGACAGCTTTTACAAGGCACAGAAGACCGGACTCTCTATCCGGAATGTACTGCCGCAAATGCGGTCCGGAGCGAGGACGGCTGCTCTTCAAGAATTTGCGCCGTGGAACATTCAAACAGATCGAGCCGGTGCGCACGTCCAATCTAAAACAACCGCGCCAATTA
Organism: Candidatus Obscuribacterales bacterium; assembly: GCA_019745505.1. Lineage (GTDB taxonomy): Bacteria > Cyanobacteriota > Vampirovibrionia > Obscuribacterales > Obscuribacteraceae > QKMZ01. Next base: position 866 of record JAIETE010000254.1, read on the forward strand.
ACGCTTCCTCTTGGGGCAGCTTTCTAAGACCGGACTGCAAAAACTTAGAATGTGCGTCGTTCCATGAAGCACATCTGGGAGTTGATGCCTGCTTCGTGCACAGGGGCGCGCATATAAGTTCCGTCCGGCAACATGATTCGAGCTTTCACCGTATCGCAAAGATAGGCGTTCAACACTTCATCTCGCAGATAACGAGAGTGTTTTTTATCATCGATAGGAACCAGGACTTCAACTCTACGGTCAAGGTTTCTCGGCATCAAATCCGCGCTGCCGAAGTAGATTTCTTCATCTCCGCCATTGCGGAAATAATAGATACGGCTGTGTTCGAGGAATCGACCAACGATACTGACTACACGAATGTTGTCGCTGACGCCCTGAATGCCCGGCTTCAAGCAGCAAACTCCCCGAACAATCAAATCAATCTGTACACCGGCTTGCGATGCTTCATACAAGAGCTTGATTATGCGCTCATCCACAAGTGCATTGGTCTTGAAAATCAAATGACCTGACTTGCCGTTTCTGTGATTTTCGATTTCGCGCCGGATCATGCTCTCCATGCGATCGCGCAAATTAATCGGAGCTACAATCAACTTGCGGTAATCTTTTTTGCGCGAATAACCGGTCAGATAATTGAACAAATCGGCGACATCGGCGCCCAACTCTTCATCGGCGGTCAGAAGTCCGAAATCGGTGTACAAGTGTGCGGTGACCGGATTGTAGTTGCCTGTGCCGAAATGCACATAGCGCTTGATGCGATCGCCTTCTTTGCGAACAACCAGCGCCACTTTGGCATGCACTTTCAATCCGAGCAATCCGTAGACAACGTGAACGCCCTGACGTTCCATGGCCTTGGCCCATTCGATATTGCTCTTCTCGTCGAATCGTGCTTTCAATTCCACCAGCACGGCTACCTGTTTTCCCTTTTCAGGCGCCCGAATAAGAGCATCTACGATAGGCGAATTGTTGCCGACCCGGTACAGCGTCATTTTCATCGCTTGCACGTTAGGATCCCTTACTGACTGGGTCAAGAAGTTGACCACGGGCTGGAAGGAATCATAGGGATGATGCACCAGTACATCCCGGCGTTTTAGAACACTGAACAAGTCTTCGTCCTGTGAATCAGGATTGAGCGCTTGCGGTATCGCCGGCAAGAAAGATTGGTATTTCAAATCAGGACGGTCAAGAACGCAGATGTATTTGAGCATGCTCAAAGGAAGGCGCCCTTCTACCCAATAAATATCGACCGGCTCGATTTCCAGATTGTCCACCAAAATTTCCAGAATTCGATTGGGAATCCCCGGATTTACTTCCAGGCGCACAACATCACCGAATCGCCGCTGGCGAATGCCTTCTTCCGTCGTTTCCAGAAGATCGCCGGCTTCCCATTCCTGAATTTCCATTTCAGCGTCTCTGGTCACATGAAATGGGTGCGATTCGACCACTTCCATGCCCGGAAAGAGGAAATCGAGATGGGCGCTGATCAATTCGTCCAACCAGATAAAAGTCTGGGTCTTACTGGTTTGAAAATTTCTCCTGGACAGCGGTGACGAGGGATCGTCGACGCGAATCAGTTGCGGCAAGCTGTCAGGCACTTTGACTCGGGCAAATCGCTCCTCGCCGAGATTATCCTTGATGAGGACTGCCAGGTTTAGACTGAGGTTTGAAATGTGCGGAAATGGATGCCCCGGGTCATAACCCAGGGGAGTCAAAATCGGAAAAATGTTCTGATGGAAATACTCACGAATTTTCGACTTTTGATTCTCGTTTAGCTCGTTGTACTGAAGTATGCTCACCCCTGCGTCAAGCAGGGCAGGCGTGAGTTCGTTCTTGTAATAACGGTGCGCGCGCTGCAAAAGTGCCGCCACTTCAAACCTGATAGTTTTCAGCTGGTCGCTTGGCGTCAGCCCATCAATCCCTACGGCTGTATTGCCCGCCTCGACCTGTCTTTTCAGCCCGGCAACCCGGACCATGAAAAACTCATCCAGATTGGAGCCGACGATGGATAGAAATTTGACTCTCTCCATGAGAGGGTTGCTCGGGTCTTTCGCTTCCTCCAGCACTCTTGCCTGGAACGAAAGGAGACTGAGCTCCCTGTTGACGTACAACTTTGGATCGTCAAGCGAGGGCAGAGGGTTGGTATAGTCAATTTCGGGGAAGGACCCGGTCGACAGCGAGGTGGACGGCGTCGACTCGACATCGTTCTTGTTTTGCAAATTTTCTGTAGACATTCCTAAATTGTAAGGGATCTGAGCCTCGTCTCGGATTATTTCGCCTTGACTATTCTTAGCAAAATGCCGATTAGGCAGGAAGAACCAGATGCCGCTTTACAATTCAAAAGGCAACGTTCAGAATGGCGCAGGAATGAAAAGTCCTCAAATCGCCCGGCTGTATGACCTGAACGGGATTTGTCTTGGCATTCATTGGTCGGCAATATCGTAATGCAAAGCGCTGCCCTGTCCTGAATTAGAGACAGCTCGGACAATCGCCCGGGCGCGGCAGCGAGTTTTTTCAATCAGTCGGGCGTTTGGCAAGTCTGTCGACTCGACCTTGGCAATTGCCTCCTCCTCAGAACGCCCACCCTCCACATGCCGGGCTATAAGACGCGGGCGAATAATCTCCAGAGAAGTATCTAAAAACCAGGAATCGTCGAGTAAACCGGCGATATCGCGCCATTTGCCCTGGTCATGGAGCAAATAATTGCCCTCAGTAACGATAACTCGGACATCAGGGTCAATCTTGATGGCTCCTGCAATCGAACCGTCAATGGTCCGATCGAATGCCGGCGCAGATAAGAACTGAGGCGGGACCTGCCGAACTTTTTCCAAGAGACCGACAAATCCTTCGGCATCGAATGTATCCGGTATGCCTTTGAGAGGACGCAATCCAAGGTTGTCGAGAATTTCATTGGGCAGGTGATAACCGTCCATAGGAAGTATCTGCGCTCTCTGCCCTTTCGGCAGCACCGCATTGACTGCCTCGACCAATCCCCCGGAAAGGGTAGATTTTCCAGCCCCCGGAAAGCCTACGATCCCGACAATGAATCGACTGGAAGCAGGCACCCGGGACAAACCTTCAATTACTCGACTGGTCAGCAGTTCCAAATCATTTCTCCTCTGTCCAGTTGCGGACTAAAGTTTGAAAAGTGGTATACACAGATTATGGCGTTTTCCTTGAGCACGTTTGATTTTAAAAGACGACTCAATACGGTTGGCTTTTCACGCTCGAGGAAGTGGTATTTCGGTCACATTGAGGTAACTCCACAGTGGATGCCCCAGCGGACAATACTGGGCAAGAAGTTCTTGGATCCATAGGTCTTCTGGTTGATCGACTCAATCAGCAGGTCCTTGGCACTGTCTGGCTGGCTGATAATTCCAGAGCGATTACCTGCGCGCATATTACCGTCCCGTACTCCAACTTTCCCGAAGCCCTGCAAGTCAATTTCCCCGCCACCGGAATCACCTGTGGTGTCAAAGAGATCGAATTTCATCCCGACTTCGACCGCTGGATGGCCAAACGTTTTGCCGGTCAAACGCAACTCTTCCCTGCATTCGAACTGATCTCTCAGGCCCAAAACGTGGCCGCTCTCAGACTGGTCAATTCGCTCAAGCCATTGGACCGGGATCTGCTTCCTCGCATAACTGCGGCGCTGGTCCTGCCGCCTCCGCAAGGAGAAACAGTAGTCTCCGGTCAGGCCGGGCGGCTGGAATTGACTTCCGTCCTGCAGACACTTGTAAATGCTAGAAACTTCGGCACTCTTGTCTTGCTGGATGATCGAAACCGGATTGTCGCTCGACTCTTTCTCGAAGATGGAAAGATGACCCACGCGCAATTCCGCAATTCCAGAAACGAAGAGGCGATTTATCGTCTCATTACCTCTTGCGAATTTGAGAAATTTCCTTTCTACTTTACTCCGCAAACTCAAACCGAAGCACAGTGGTGCACTTTCCCACCGATCGAGAAGAACACCACCTTTCTGCTGATGGAAGCTTATCGGCGCATGGAAGAGCTCAATCAGATGGTTGAGCAAGCCGGAGGCTTGAATATGGTGGCGGTCAGAAGGGCCGAAACCATAAACTTTGATTTATTGCCAGAAGACTGGCGTCCACTGTCCGCTTACGTGTGGAATTGTGTCAATCCCGAAATGTCGCTGGGCTGCTTGACCAGGTCACTCAGCATCGACGCATACAGCGCCATTGGAGCTCTGCAAGTGCTTTGCGGCAGCGGGCAGATCGCACTCGAAACCAGACAACCGGCAGCGGCCGGTGCCACTCTTCCACTGGAGATGGCTGACGACTCTCACCTGTCTGCCGGCGACGACCTCTATGCCCTGGGTATAGACCCGCGCACCAATCTGCCGGTGATCGTGCGAGGCTTTATCGTGGAGGAATTCTGGCAAGGACTCGATCACCATCAAGTCTCATCGATAAGTTTGCCGCTCGAATTGGCAGGAGCACCGGTCGTCAAAGATGGCGCGGTTGTGGGAATTCACTGCGGACCGCTCGTGCAAGAAATTGGTCATTACGGCGAAGGCTTCGAGCCTCAGCTCATGGTTACGGTGCAAGTCGCGCAAACCTGTCTTGGTTTGAATACTCCTCAGAATATTGCCCATTCCGGTTCCTACCCACCGGTCAAAGAATCGGCAGTTAGTACCGCCAACATGGTGCAAAACATAGCCGAACAGACTATTGAGACCGATCGCTATGGCACGCCATCGGGGAATCACTCTCCGGTCAGGGCCAGAGAGCGATTGGAGACGCGTGAAATCAATGCTCCTATGCAGGCATTTTCTTCGCTTTTCGGTTCCATAAAAGGGGCTGTGGATAATTTCAAGAAAGCACCACCACCGCCACCAGGGCAATTTTTGCAAGCATTGCTGTTGAGGCAGGCAATTTCCTCGAGCAAATTCAGTAAAGTCGCCGACAATACCGAGTTTCAAAACGGAGACATGGTGCGATTCGAAGTCAAAGCATTCGAGGATTGTTTCTTCTACGTCCTTGTCAAATCAGCTTCGACGACTCAGGCGCCGCGCCTCGTCTATCCCTATAGCCAGGAAGACGATCTGCTCATCAGCAAAGGGACAACACTGACTCTTCCGGAAAGGAATGTCGCGCGCGGGGGGCACGGAAAACAGTCTCTAGCCGGGATTATGATACCCGGGGTGCAAGGGCAAGAAGAAATCTATATGCTCGCCTCTCGCCATTCTCTTTTCGAAGTATTCAACACGGCCAACGTGGAGCAAATCGTCACGGACAATCTTTCGGGCGTTTGTGCGGACGTAAATCAAGGAGCGGCGATTACTCGCCCGGCTGGCGCTATCTTCCACGGCATTGCCAGCGAGACTCAAGTTTTCGATCCGATGGAAAAGATCAATGTTTTGGTTTTGAGGCTATCTCATCAAAGACCATAAGTAAGAAGAGCGTTTTTGATTGCGCCTTCAGCCATTCGCAAAGCCTTCTTACTGATCACTTTTCCGGCTTTACCGCTGGATCGCGTCCTTTTTTTGCTGCGACGTTTTCGGCGAGATTCTTCACGCCAATTGCCCCGATTTTTCAATGTCTCACGAACGATTTCTCTCAATTCGTTGAGGTCCATGGACAACGTGAGTTTTTCCCACAAAACTTTCCTCCGGCTCGTCCATAAACCGGCTGAAAGTTTCCTCTCTTGCAAAATGCTCATCGCTTCTTCTTTCCAGAGCAATTGGCAAATGGCAAAAGGATCGACTTGCGGGTTCAGCCTGGGTGCCCAAATTTCATCTACATACGGAGCACCGTTGCGAATGCCCGCGACCATAAGGCCCCACCAGGCAGGAACAACTTTCATCGCTTCTTCAACATGGTGCTCGTCGGCGACCAGCGTAAGTTTGTCGAAAACCTTGTTGTAGGCAGCTTGCTGCGCCTGAAGGCGATCGAGATTGTCTTCGGCGCTCTTTATCTCATATCCATGCAGGAAGCCATTGACGACCGCGACGTCGATGCGAAATTTCCCTTCGAAAATTCCCAGCTCGTCTATCACTCGGGTGGTCGGATCAAGAGCGCAGATGCGCTTCATCTCCACTTCATGCAAAATTTTCCTGATATCGGCGTCGTGCATGACTGTCTTCCGGATGCCACCAAATAAGGTGTATTTTAGCAAAGAAAAAATGACTCATAGATTTATGCGTCGAAACAGGAGCGATCGATCTCTTTACAAGCATCCTACAACCGGATAATTGCCGCACAACGGCCCCATTTCTCTATATCCGTAATATAGACTCAGAAAACCAAAATCCCCTGACCGGCTATCTCGTCAGGGGTCGCTCAGGCGAGCAAAGGCGCAAGACGATGAAACTTAGAAAGGAAGAATCAGCAGTGATTACGAGTCTGGCACTGTGGCTTGCGTATGCAGTCGCCGCGCCGGCTCAAACTTGCATGACAGAAGAGCTTTTGATGGATATAAAGCCCAAACCTGCCGCAATTAAGCCGGTTGCAGTCCCAGGCGAAAACAGTGTAAAGACCACTGGCTCGGGTATAGCAGTGCTAGACGGCGATCAATCCTCCAGGCCCAGCGACCCGAGTCATGAAAGAGGAAAGAACAACAGACGAAAAATCGCTGGTCGAAATTGACCTCGATAACAAACACAGTGAAGCCGAACAAACAGTCGGTTTGACTGCCTCGCACGCCATCGATTTACTGCCGGGTCAAACCATTGCCGGTCGCTACATTGTGATGGAAGAGCTCGGACGCGGCGGCATGGGCGTCGTCTATAAGGTCAATCAGTTCGCGCTCTCGCGGCATCTGGCATTGAAAACAATCCACTCCGCCGAGATTCCGGACTCGATCTGGAGACGCTTCCAGCAGGAAGCAAAAGCAACCGGCTTGCTGCACCATCCAAATCTAATCAGCGTTCACGATTTTGGATTGCTTGAAGACAAACACCCGTATTTTGTAATGGATTTGATCGAAGGTACGACGCTGGCAAAACACATAGAGAAGCACGGACCGCTCTCGGTAAAAGAAGCGCTTCCCCTGATGATCCAGGTCTGCTTCGGTCTGGCGCATGCACATGATGTCGGCATTATCCACCGCGACATAAAACCATCCAACATCATGCTCTGCAAAACAGAAAGCGCAACCGCAAGCTCAACGGTCAAAATAGTCGACTTCGGCATCGCCAAATTACACAGCGACGAGCCGACTCAAGGTTTGACCAGGACCGGAGAAATTTTCGGCAGCCCTCTTTATATGAGCCCCGAGCAATGCCTCGGACAACCGCTGGATCACCGAAGCGATATTTACGCCTTCGGCTGTGTTTTCTTCGAGACGCTCACCGGGCTGCCTCCGTTTCAGGGGTCGAATGCACTTGCGACCATGATGAAACATCAAACAGAAAAGCCCCCTACGCTCAAGGAAATCACCCTGGGAAAGGAATTTCCACAAGAAATCGAAAAGATGATCGCCAGGCTTCTTTCCAAAGAACCGGATCAACGGTATCAATCCCTGAAGTCCGTAGCGAGGGATTTGAGCTTGCTGCAACAAGGAGTCTCCGCCCAGGATTTTTCCGGTGCCGTCCCCACCGCAGAAAAAATTCAGATCGGCAGGAATATTCCTCTCATCAATGCTGTTCTCATGCTGATTGCAGGCATGACTTTGGTAGGCGTCCTCGCCTGGACCATAAGAGGCAACATCGATGCTGAAATCAGGAGAAAAGAGATTGAAGCAAAAGATCTGCTGCCGCCGGTTCACATACCTGAATTAGTCGACCTGAAAACCGAACCGCCTTTTACATCAATCGAGACTATTAATGGGGTTCGCTGCCGCCGATTCGATTTCCCTAAGGGTTTCGGCAAATACAGAACACTGGACAGTTCCTCAATAGTGGAAATAAATGGGCCTTTCTACATACCTCTGTCAAAAGAAGTCTCCTTGATGGTCAAGGACCTAGTTACAGTGACGAGTCCGCAATTCTTTTCCCGATTCAAATCAGACGACATTGCCATGCTGGACATAGCAAACAATGTCAACGTCTCTGATACGACGTTCGAACATTTCAGTAATCTCAAAACGCTCAAATATTTGTTTGCAAACAATATCGACCTGACAAACAAGGTCATAGACGAATTCAATCGCATGCCCAACTTGAAAGCTGTTTATGTGGACGGCACCTTGATGAGACAGAACGGCATTGTCAACTACAAGTATTTGAGGGAATGCAGCGAATTAGGTATAGGCAAAAATGGACCAGTGGATAGAGTGCTGCAGAAACTGAAAGGTTCGACCAATCTCACCGTTCTTTCTCTGGAAGACAGCGATTTGACGGACGATCAACTGAAACTTGTCGCCACGCTGCCGAATCTTTGGAATTTGAATATCGAACATAATCGAAATTTGACCAATGCCGGGTTCAAGAATCTGCTGGGCATGAAACATCTTAGATTGATTCGCATTGCAGGCACAAAGATCACACCTGACATAATCCCGCAGTTAAAGAAATTGCCAAGTTTGAAGACAATCTATGTCTATCCGGATAACTGGAAGGACAAAGACAGAGTCAGGCTCAAGGCAGAAGCTGATATAAACATGGACATTGATCGCAATGACTGGGAGCTATATATAGGACGCAAAAAACACATCGAAGTGGATATCAACGATGTGAAGAAGATCTATCAAAGAAACCCAATCAAACCGAAACAGGCATTGTGAGTGCCGGCAAAGCGCTTGTCATCAGTCCAATAATAGGAGCGCCTTTTTGGTACGATACCGACTTTGCGGGATACGGGAGGCCGGTTTCCATGAAGCGAGTTCGTTTGGCGCAAGTTTTCGATTTTTCAAAAAGAATTTTGCTGGCCTGCGCGACGCTCATCGTCGCACCACTAGCGGTGCAAGCGGAAGATTCACTGGTTAAACCGCTTACCCCGATTGCCGAGAATAGAGAACCCGTTATCCAGCATTCGGAGCAGGCTGCGCAAGCCAGTGAAAAATTGTCCGCGCTGGAGAAGAAATTCAAAAAGAAACCGAATATTCTGGTTTTTCTAATGGACGATGTGGGCTGGGGCGACCCGGGCTGCTACGGCGGCGGACATACTTCAGGCGCACCCACACCGAACATTGATCGGCTCGCAAAAGAAGGGCTGAGACTGACGTCTTGCTACGCACAACCTTCATGCTCACCCACTCGCGCCACGATAATGACCGGACGCCTGCCGATGCGTCATGGAATTTTGAGACCCCCCATGTATGGTGAAAAGGGCGGACTGGAAGGCGAGGTAACGCTCGCCCAGGTTTTGTCCAAAGCCGGATACGCAACACAAGCAGTCGGCAAATGGCACATGGGCGAGAACAAAGAATCGCAGCCGCAAAATGTCGGCTTTGATGATTTTTACGGCTTTCTAGGTGTATCGGACATCTACACCGAATGGCGCGATCCTTACTTTTATCCTGAAATAGTCAACAGCCCGGAGCGCACCCGCCTGGTCATGAAGGCGGACTTCAACAAGTTCATGGTGCGTTCCCAAAAGGGCGGAGAGATTGAAAACATAGAAGAAATAACGATCCCGGTTGCTTCTACACTCGATGAAAAATGGGCCGACTACTCAATCGATTTTCTGAAACGGCAAGCGAAGTCAGACAAACCATTTTTCCTCTATCACTGCACCCGCGGTTGCCACTTCGACAATTATCCGAATGAAAAATTCAAAGGCAAGTCGCCCGCACGCCATCCTTTCAAAGACGTGCTTGTAGAAATTGATGATGTGTTGGGTCGCCTGGTCAAGACCCTGGAGGAGACCGGACAATTAGACAATACTTTGATATTTGTTACGTCGGACAACGGTCCTGAGATGGAGACCTGGCCGGATTGCGGATACACGCCATTTCGTGGAGCCAAAGGAAATACCTGGGAAGGCGGTATGCGCGTGCCGGGAATCGCTTTTTGGCGCGGAGTGATAAGACCAGGACGCACCTCTGACGGACTTTTCGACCTCTCGGACATTTTCACGACCAGCTGCACTCTGGCAGGCGTGCCGGGAGAAGTTCCAAAAGATCGCTATATCGACGGTATCGACCAGACCTCATTCTTGCTTGCTAATGACGGTGATTCAAACCGCAAGTTCGAATATTACTGGTTGATGAAAACTCTCTCTGCCGTTCGGGTCGGAGAATTCAAATATTTGCGGGCCGCCACCTCTACAACGGCTGATGATGTTGTGAATATGGGTGGATTTTCAGGCGTTGCCGAAAGTTATTCTTACGGCAAGTTTTTCAATCTATATCTTGACCCCAAGGAGACTCACAGTTACTTGATACGAAAACTCGTCTACAACGAAGTTTTGCAGAGTGCACTGAAAAAACACGCTGAAACATTCAAAAAGTATCCACCAAAACTCGCGGTCTCAGTGGAATAGATTAGTGTTTAAGGGCGACTCCGCAGCGGCCGGTTTTCTGTATCTTTGCGCGCTGATACTCAGCGTGAGTACCAGCGCACTGGCTCAAGAAAGTCAGCCGACCGGCGACGAGAGAGTTCCCCTTAGAGGTCTGCAAGCGCCTGCCGAAACAACGACTCCAGGTTACTCCGTAAAGCCGGGAGACCCTGTAGTCAATCGTGACGCCAATAAAGTATCGCCGGACAAACCCCCGGACAAGAAAGAAGACTTGCCGCTCAGCACCCCACTGGACGAAATCAGATTTCGCTCGATAGAAAGCAGCGGCACTATATTTGTCGATCCCGAGAAAATTTCGGTCAAGGCCCCGGTCTTGAGCGCTCTTATTACACTCAATTCCAAAATGTCGCCCTACCAGCTGGATGCCGGCAACGCGCGGGAATTGGGTTTGAAAGAGACTCTACTGACGGCTCTGGGCAACAACCTGAACATCAAGATCGTCAATTCTCAAACAGGCGAGAGACGCTGGCAATACTTCGGCAATCTTGCCAACTTTCTTCCCACCCTGGACAACGCGATTACATTCCAGGGACTAAGAGGCTCTCTGGCCAATCCGGCCGGCGTGGCACTGCCACTTACCAATCCATTTTTGACAATGAATGCCGGATTCAGCCAACCGATTTTCACGGGTGGGAAATTGCTCTATTCGGCATTGCAGGCAAAGCATGAATACAAGGCTTCACAGTACTTGCTGAAGGGCAGCACCAACGATGTTCTTTTGCAAGCAACCCGCCTGTATTACAAGTTGCTTGAAGACGAGGTCTTGCTGCAGATCCGAATAAAAGCACTCGAGGTTTCGGATGGCTTGGTAGAACTCAACCAGGATCTTTATGAAGGCGGTGTAGTTACCAAACTGGATGTTCTTCAGGCCAGAACTCAAAGATCCAAGGACAGGCAACATCTCATTACACAGCAGGTAGACAGAAGAAAAGCCGCCGTCGATCTCTCCACTTCTCTAAACCTGAATACCGACGTGGACTTGAGTGCCGCCGATCGAATGGTGGCAAAAACACGCCTCATTGATGAGAACATCGAGATTGGCGAATTACTGCGCTTAGCTGTCGATAATCGACCGGAACTGAAACAATTTGACGAACTTCGCATTGCGGCAAAGGATGCCATCAAAGTAGCCAGAGCAGCATTGCTGCCCCATGTCAATTTTACGGGCGCCGTTTTGGGAACAGGCAGTAAAGTTACTTCCTTGGGTCAAGACT
>JAIETE010000029.1 GCA_019745505.1 Candidatus Obscuribacterales bacterium
CGGACACATCGATAATTTCGGTTATGTGGGCCAACAATGAGATCGGCTCTCTGCAGCCGATTGATGAGGTTGCGAAAATCGCCGAGTCCAGAGGCATTTTTTTTCACACCGATGCCGTGCAAGTGCCGGGGAAATTGCCGATTGATGTGAATGAGCATGCGATCGGCGCTCTTTCGCTTTCCGGGCATAAGTTTTATGCACCCAAGGGAATTGGCGTCCTCTATTTGAGACAGGGGCAGAACGTGATGCCCACGGCGTTCGGAGGCGGACAGGAAATGGGAATTCTGCCCGGTACTGAGTCTGTTGCCAACATCGTAGCGATAGGGAAGGCGGCAGAACTAGCAGGCCTTGAAGTTGCAGAAACGTGCCATAAATTGCGCGCGCTGCAACGTATACTTTTAGAGAAGTTGTTACCTATTCAAGGATTGCGTTTAACCGGTCCGGCACAGATTGACAGGCGGTTGCCGGGTCATGTCAGTGTGGCTATTGCCGGAGCTGAAGGCGAATCGCTGGTAATGAAATGCGATCTCAAAGGAGTTAGCGTGTCCAGCGGTTCTGCCTGTCACCGAGGAATTATCGAGCCGTCATCGGTACTGCGTGCTCTTCGCCTGCCGGATAGTGAGGCCAGAGGCTCGCTGAGAATCTCTGCCGGCCGTTTCAACACCGCGCAAGAATGCGAATTGGCTGCAGATCTGATCGCGCAAATCGCCGCCAAATCCGCCAAAGTTACAGGCAGCGCCTAGCGGCGCCGGATTTTTGCCGTGTCGTTCGGTCAATCATGGGCAGTCGATGCTGCAGGTCTGATTCCGCCCACCTTGGCCCCTAATTCCTTGGCTTTGGCGCTTTCTTTGAGTTCTGCCTGAATATTGCCCATCTGCTTGTAGATTTGTGCGCGCAGGAGATATCCGCGCGGGTCTTGCAAGTGCGACTTGAGATAATGATTGACATCGATCATCGCCTGGTGGGGGCGACCCATGGCCAGATAGGTCATAGCCCGCTCGAGGAATACAGGCACGTTCGAGTCCGATTCGGCTAGTCCGTGGCGAATTGCCATAGTGAAATCGCTGACCGCCGCTGGGTAATCTTTGACGAGGCGATAAACTCGCCCGCGGTTGAAATAGATATGAGGGGTGACATTCTTTTGTTTGATCGCCAGATTGAAGTCATCGAGCGCCGCCTTGTAGTTGCCGAACTCCCCATACGCACAACCGCGGCTCTGATAGGCAATTGTATGGCTGGGATCCAGTTCGATCGACTTGCTGAAATCTTCGATGGCCGCCTTGTAGTCCTTTCTTTTGAACTCTACTGCGCCTCTGTAGAAGTAAGCTAAGGCATTTTTGCTGTCCTTTGCCAGGGCACGGTTCAAGTCTTGAAGAGCTTTGTCGCCGCGGTCCAATTTGCTGTACAAGCCCCCGCGCAATGTGAGCGTTTCGTTGTTGGCTGGTTGCAGTTTGAACGCGTGATTGATGTCGTATTCCGCTGCCTGCAATTGAGAGACTCTAAGAAATATGCGCGCTCGTTTGTTGAACAGTTCTACCTTTTGCGGGCTCAGCGTAATCGATTGATTGAGGTCGGCCACCGCGCCCGCATTGTCGCGTTCAGAGCTACGCAGGTCTGCTCTTAGTGTGTGCAGTTGCTCACTATAGGGATTCTTTTCAATACCGGAATCGAGCAATTTCAACGCCGCGCCCGTCTTACCGGCATTTTTCAGCTTGACCGCTTCTTGCCAGCACGCCTCATCGGCACTCGTGTGTTTGTTGGTCGGTTCAGCGGCATAGGCGGGCGGCGAAAAGCAATCGCTCAGATAAGCAAGTCCGGCGATTTCCACGCCTGTCTGTTTTGCTAAAACCTGGATAGTGAGCGTTAAAACAACAAGTGCTGAGCGAACGGAAGATTTAGTTGAGGGGCTTCCAATCATTGCTACTTTGCTTTGCGGAACATATTTGCCAGCATGGAGAAAAGTCCTTTTGTTTTCCCGGCCGGGAACGTGCCATGCAGAAGTCCAATGCCGGCCTTCGCCACTTTGACGCGCGATTCTCCATAGGGGTACCACCAGATTCTTTCTGAGCCCGATGGTGAATCAATATTGATGTGCTTTATATTGCAGAGATCTTGCAAGCCGAACTGCGAATGGCTTCTTCCGAAGCCGCTCTTTTTCAGTCCACCCCAGGGAAGTTGAGGCGCAGCGTGGGAAAAAAGGCAGTCATTGAGGAGCACTGTGCCTACATTTAGATCGCGTGCAATGCCTTCGGCGCGCGCAAGATTTTTCCCCCACACAGAAGCCGTCAGCCCGAATTCGCTGTCATTTGCCAGTTCTACCGCTTCATCTTCGGTATCGACTACCATAATCGGCAAGACCGGACCGAAGCTCTCCTTTTGCATGATCGCCATCTTGTGATTGACGCCTGTAAGTATTGTCGGTTCATAGAAGAAACCTCCGAGATCGTCTCGGCGATTGCCTCCGGCGATGACATTTGCGCCCAGCGCGCGGGCTTCATCTACATGAGAGATCACCTTTTCGAGTTGGATCTCATCGACGACCGGTCCGATATCTGTGCTTGGATCGGCCGGATTGCCCTGTTTGAGAGCTTTTGTGTGATGAACGATGCGCTCGATAAGCGCATCGGTTTTCTTTCCTTTGATCAAGTAGAGTCTTTCGATCGAAGCACATGCTTGACCGGCATTGGTAAAGGCACCCCAGACAATTCCTCGGGCTGTCCAGTCGACGGGAGCATCCGGCAAAACGATAGCTGCGTCTTTGCCTCCCAGCTCCAATGTTACCGGCGTCAAATGCGGTGCGGCTTGGGCCATGACTTTCATGCCGCCTTCTACCGAGCCGGTGAAAATAAGCTTGGCCAATTTGCAATTGGAGAGATGCTCTCCTGTTGTCCGGTCTCCGGTGACTACACTGACTACGTCTTTTGGAAATCCTGCCGCTTCGAAAAGCTCTCCGATTTTTATGCCTACCAGAGGGGACTTTTCGGAGGGCTTCAATACGACTGTATTGCCAAGCATGACCGCCATGAGAATAGTCATCATGGGAATGGAAAACGGATAATTCCACGGCGCAATAACGCCAATGACGCCCAGCGGTTCGAATGCAATCAAGCTTTGTTTGCTGGATAAGAGCGGATTTGGCAGCTGAACCATTTGATCTTTCAGCATTCTCTCAGCGTTTTCGCTGAGCCAGACACAGGTGTCAAGCGGTCCTGTCAATTCGGAAAGATAGCTCTCGACTCTTGGTTTGCCGACTTCACGGCAGATCAGATCAGCTATTTCGTCCTGTTTTTTCTCGATTACACGGCGCAACTCGAGTATCTTTCTGGCGCGCTTGTGATACTCGAGCACGTTCCAATTTTCGTATGCAGCCCAACTGCGCGCCACTGCTGCTTGAACTTCATTCAGCCCCAGCACGGGAACTTCACCCAGAACCTCTTTGGTGGCTGGGTTTATCGAAACAATCGTAGCTGTCTGACTGGCGACCATCTTGCAATCCTGCACTCTTAATTGTATCTGCCCAATCTATGGGGGTGTGCTCGGGCTACACAATTCAATAGATGGCTATTTTATATGACGAAGCTGCCGGTGTCCTATTTGTGTCCCATCCCTTCTTTTGCTTTCGCTTCATAATCGATACCGAGTGCTTTGAGACCCGGTACTTTCTGGCACTCTTTAGCTTCCGCCAGTGCATCCTCAAAGCGTCCTGTCTTGATAAAGGCGTCAGCCAGGCAGCTATGGACGACAAGCAGATTTTGATCGCCGGCCAGGGCCTGCTCGAAGTTCTTTATCGCTTCTTCGTTTTCATTGCGTTGAGATGCCAGCTTTCCTCTTGCCATAAGAAAGAGCGGGCGTTTTTCGGCTTTCTCCGCTACTTTCTTCAAGCACAGTTCTGATTCATCAGCATTGCCTTGATCGCTGAGAATAATCGCTTTGATTGAAAGCGCATCGGCGTCATCAGGAGCCGCACTGAGCAACGTGTCGACCGTATTGCGCGCCTCTTCCAGGCTGTTGGAGAAGAGTAGACCGAGCGCTTTGGCTTTGAGGGCCGAACTTGATTTGGGATATTTATCCAGCGCTTTATTTGCTGCTTGCACAGCTTCGGCATATGCGCCCACCGAGAGGACTTCAGTGGCAAGCTGATCGAAGAACTCGGCTGGATCAGTGTCGGAGCCGAGCAGGCGAGCAACTTCGTTTTTGAGCGCCTCGGAGCGTCCAGTGACGCGCAAACTATGCAAGGTACGGAATTTCGCTCTTCGCGTCTGCGGATCGAGAATGGCGGCCTTCTCGCTGCATTGCTTGGCTTTGTCCATCTCATTCAGGCGACCGTAAAGTTCTCCCAGGGTGGACCAGGCGTCGTATGAGGTCGGATCGATTTCGGTGATGCGCACGAATGCATCTTTCGCGGATGATGTCTTATCCATGGCCATTAGTGTCAGTGCGTGTTGCATATGTGCGGCCGTGGAATTCGGCGAGATCTGGCAGGCAAGCTTGGCTTCGGCTTCTGCCTCAACTTTTGCATTTCCCAAGCGCAAGAGGATGGTAGACAGGAGCAAGTGCAGCTGTGTGTTGTGCATACACTTCGGTGACCAGGTGCGCAGCAAATCCGCAGCCTCAGCATTTTTCTGCGCGGCAAAGAGTGCCGCCGCTTTTGCCACCGCATCGCGACAACCCGGATCGTCTTTGGCATAGACTGGTGCCGCCGGCTCTGCTGCGGGCTCGACCTTCTTCTTTGCCAGAGCTGCCTGACCGCCGGAAAGTGTTGCAAGGGCCAGTGAAAGAACGACCGGGGCAACAGTCGGGTAAGCCGACGAATTAGCGCGCCCGTTTTGCTTTCTGTAAATCATTGTCTTTGCCTGAACCCCTCGATACTCCGTGAATCAGCATAGCCGATTTCCATTTCTGTCGCCTCTGTTTGCGCCGGTTATCAACATGACCTAAACTGAAGCATTGGCAAAGCTGTACAGTATCTACGATGGCAAATTTATTGGAAACTCTGCACCCTGCTTGCGCGAAAGTGGCTTTGAAGCCCGCGACCTCAATGATCTCAAGATATTCGACATGGGCAAGTCTGGTGTCTTACGGCGTCTGTTTGTTTCTCTTTTGCCAGCCCTGCTTCGCTCAACGGGGCGACGTCAATGCAGAAGACCTCTTTCAAAAGGCGGAAAAGCTCTATCTTGAAAGAAAGATGGGCGAAGCTGCCAGTTATTTGAACACGCTCATTTCTGCTGACGGCAAGAATGGTCGTGCACATAATTTGCTCGGCAAGATTTTTCATCGCCAGGGCAAGATAGAGCTTGCCATCGCTGAATATCACAAAGCCATCGACAGCGATGCACGCCTTGCCGATGCTCGATACAACATGGGCGTTGCATTGATTGACCAGGACAACTATCGAGAAGCGGAGCGCTATCTTGATGATGCCGTGAGGCTGGACGGGCGCTCTGCGGAGGCGCACTATAATCTCGGACTTTGCGCGGACAAGCTAGATAAAAATGAAAAGGCGCTCGAAGAATTTCAGAAAGCAGTGAAGATTGATCCCTCTGTTGCCGAGATGCGATATTGTCTCGGGCGCGCTTATTACAAGATGAAGATGCCTGAGAAGGCGGTTGAAGAGTACAAAGCGGCGCTCAATATCAATCCTAAGTATGTTGAGGCGCACAATAATCTTGGTGTCGCATATAGTGACTTAGGCAAATATCCCGAATCGATTGCCGAATTTCAAATTGCGCTGAAGATAGAACCTAATTATCCGGAGGCTCAGCGCAATTTGGGTTATGCGCAGGCTCATACCAGCCTTGGTATCACTTATTTCAAACAAGGAAATGCACGCAAAGCTTTTGAAGAATACCGAAAAGCAATCAAGATAGACCCCGAATTTGCCGATGCTCATTACAATCTGGGCATTTACTATCAACAGCAGGGTCAGGTTGCTACAGCAATCGGACACTATCAGGCGGCTATCAAATACGATTCTAAAAATGCGCAGGCGCACAA
The DNA here is from genome assembly GCA_019745505.1 of Candidatus Obscuribacterales bacterium. Taxonomy (GTDB): domain Bacteria; phylum Cyanobacteriota; class Vampirovibrionia; order Obscuribacterales; family Obscuribacteraceae; genus QKMZ01. The sequence continues at coordinate 5,995 of JAIETE010000029.1, forward strand.
TAATCTCGGCGTCGCGTATGCGCGCCTCGGCAAGCGAGACTTGGCTGAAGCAGAGTACAGGCAGGCACTCAAGTTGAAGCCTGACTATCGCGAAGCTAATGAAAATTTGCAGGCTTTGAAACTTGGACCTGGTGCACGAAGGTAGAATTTTCAAGCTAGGGTATTTCAGACCAATACCGATACCTGGCTTCGAGTGGGTGCACGAAGCCAGTCCCCTGGCGCGAGGGCCCTAGGCGACACTCGCGCAAAGGACGTGGCACTGACTATTTCGTTCGCCCTTTCACCGAAGGGGGCAGTGCGCAAAATCCTGTATGTCCATTATACATACAATCGTATGTGTGTCAAACAAAATTTGCCGGCTGAGTTTCCGGCAATTTGTTCATTTGGCTGATCTCGATTTCTTGCTCTGTTTTGCAGATTTATCGGCTGTTTCAGAATCAGCACCTCCGGCTGGGAGAACCTCCACCGGATAGCTGATTATGAGCTTTCTGGGTTTTGTACCTTTGGGCGGGTGAGCCACCGCGCACAGCCAGGTTCCGTCTATGTTGCCGCGCCATACGCATTGGCCATTTACATCGGCAGTCAGAGAGTCCGTCTCTTCTTTCGGCTTCTGCAGCGGAACCGGAAATCTATTCTCAACCGGAGTGACACCACGACCGGTGCCGGAGTAGAGGGTTATTTTTGAATTGGGAACCACTCCCGTAATCTTTGCTACTACTTTGTCCTTCTTGAATGCGGACAGGACATTTTCAGTGATGGGCACGATTCTCGAGGGCAATTGCGGTTTGATGGAAGGATGCGCTTCCAGATACTGTCTGAAAGGAATACCGACTCGCTCCGGTGTGTTGACTATATTTTTTGCTTCTTTGAAGTCGTATCCTTCGCCTGATTGGAAGGTGTAGTTGTTGATGGCAATTTTGTATTCCCGGCCCGGATCTATGCTGCTGTAAGTTCCGTCCTTGTCTTCGGCAAGAGCGAAAACTAGACGTTCACCTCGCTTTCTGGTTGGGTCGTAGCCGATTTTCAATCCGTGAACGTCTAGAAATCTGCCGCCGGCAGGACCGGAAACGCTGTGTTCTATGGCGCTGAGCAGAGCCTTTCCTTTTATGGTCGCAAAAGTCAGTCGATTGTCGAAGGGCAAAATCTCCTGGATCTTTTCGAGGGTGATCGGACCCTTCTCAATGCGCCCCCTCATGCCGCCGCGATTATGCACGCTGATTGTCGTACCGTATGATTTGCCTGCTTCGCATAGCGCATCGGTAATTAAATCGCCCAAGGCGGAATCCCATGGATAAGCTGTCCAGCGGTTGTCGAATGCATCTTCTGCTTGAGAAACAATCGTGCGGCGCAGGGGAAGCAGCGGCTCCACCTTCTTTTCGATATAAGCCTTCATTGCCGGATCTTCGGGAATTTTGTCGGTGATGTTGATCAGCCTGTACTTAGTATCTGCTGCATCCATCCTGCCGTCTTTGTCGAAGGATAGATCGAGTCTGCCGAGCGTTCGCCCGTAACTGCCGGTTTGAACGATGATTGTCTTCGAGCTGTCATCATGTTCTACAAAGATGGCTTTGTCGAGGCGTGTATGGCTGTGCCCCCCGATAATGACGTCAATCTCAGGGAGCGCTTGCGAAATTTGCTGGTCGAAATCTGTTCCGCAATGGGTGACGGCGACGATGTGTTTTACACCTTTGCTCTCTACTTCTCTTACCGCTTCACGAACAGGAATCAGCCAATCATCATTCAAATGCCTGATTTTGACGCCGCCCAATGAGAGCGACAGGCGTTCCAATTCAGGTGTCATTACGCCGATGAAAGCGATTTTTTGCCCGCCGATGTCCTTGATTACATAAGGTTTGATGACTGATTTGAGGTCCGGTTGAGCCTCTGCGTCCAGGTTTGAGCAAACGATGTCGAATTTCGCATTTTTCAATTGTTTGCCGAGATTCTCAGCCCCGTCATCGAATTCATGATTGCCGATCGTGTACAGGTCGTAGCCGATCTGGTTGAGGAGAGAAACTTCCACCTCCCCGTGGTAATGAGTGAATAGAGGTGTGCCTTGGAACATGTCTCCCGCGTCGATGACTACGGTGTTGGGAGTATTGCTTTTAATCGAATGGATTAAATGTCCCAGGCGTGCCATCCCGCCGACCAGCTTCCCCCTTTCGGAAAACGATTCGGCGTGCGAATGCAAGTCGTTGGTGTGTAGAATCGTGAAATGGAAGTCTTCATCTGCCGCCCTAGTATCGGAAGTGACTGCCGAAACGTGCGCAATGCCAAGGAGGCTCAAAGCTATGACTGCAAGCTTTAAGAATCGCCGGACATTGATATTTGGGGCTGGATTTTTCTCGTTTTGCATGTTCGCCGTGACTTCCTTCGGAGCGCCTATAAATGTATACGGTCAAGTGCCGGGAAAAGTTCGAAGTTTGGACGTTGAATTCGTCCCTGAGCCCGGTTGCCCGGTAGCAGTGACTAATGGACGCGCCGAACTGGATCTCGACCCATTCGATGTTCCGATCGACGCTCGCATCTATATTGATTACAAGAATATTTCGCAAAGAGCAATCTCTGCTGTCAAGTTTCGCTTGCGTTTTACCGACCCCGAAATGAAGGATCGCGGCACCTGGCACGCTCCAGACATGGAGTTATTAGCTCCCGGGGCAACTGGAACCGAAAAGTGGAAACACGAGAAAATTGATCCCAGAGCTACCGCTTTGAAAGTTCGAATTTTGCAAGTCAAGTATCAGGATAATTCGAATTGGATGAGCGTAAAGATGTCCGAATTAGCTTCCCCTGGGCCCGGTGCCACCAGCGGAGGTGCGGGTGGACCAATGCCCTCACAACAACAGCCGCAATCCAATTCGATAATTCCAGACCTTCCGCAGCAACAAGCTCCTGCTGCAAATGCCGATCCACAGGGCAACGGCGGCAGTCAGTCAGCGCCGGCGAATCAAGATCCATTCTCGCTCGGGCGGTAGCGCCGGTGGTGCGTCTGATATTTTACTCTTAACCGGCTTTAATGAGCACGAATTAACAACTATACTGGTTTTTTCAGGAAATACAAGTCTTTTCGCATATCAGTTTGGGATGTATTGTATATGCATCGCAATGGCTCTTTGTCACCGCAGAGAGCCGTTATAAGAAAATATTTGTTTGAAAGAAGGGCGAAATGACGGCGCTTTTGTCGCTTGCACCTGTAGCAGCCGCCTGCTACCTCTTAGCCACCCTGAAAGGGCACCTTGTGCTCCTTTTTTTCCTCGCTGCCAGTCTTGCCTGGTGCGCTTGGGCTGTTCTGAGAGAAAGAAGATGTGCACAATTAGAGAGATTGGCTCGTATGGCGGAATACGAGAGCATGATTGAAGAGCAAACCCCTGCCAATATTGCAGCGACCCCACCTGTGGTGTCACATCCTCCAGCTCAAATTCCTGACTTTATTGTCAACTACAATTCTGCAGGAAGAAATGCACGCCCGAGCATGGCTCACGGCAGAGTTGCGGAAGTGCCGTCACCGGCGGTGCAAGACAATTGGCGTCATTCTCCAGGTGCCGAGCGAGTGCGTGCATTTCCGATGCACAAGCTCTCGCGCTAATCTGAAATTTGACTTCCGGTTTGCGAGCCCCAAATGCGCTGGCATTTGGGGTTTTGACTTGATTACCTCCGGGTAACCTTAGTCTTGAAATTATATATATGTGGAAATCCATAGTTCGAAACTTTCACGCACAGCTTCGGGGTGTGAAAGGCGGTTTTCCAGAGAATCCTTAGGGGTTTTCCTGTAAAGGTGATACAGGTTCTTATGGCATAAGTAAACTAGGAACTCGGGGAATCCATTATTCTCACAGGGGTCGAACATCATAGACAGTACATGGAGCAAGCAACCTTTGAGAGGTTTGTGGTTCGAGCCAGAGCCATTTTCTAGATGTTCTCAATTGAAACATTCAGTTTGCAGGATATGACCGAACTCAGCGCCGAGATTCGGGAGTTGGGTGCTGGCGCCCGCACTCAGGAAAGTGTTGCCGATCGAGTTGTCAAACATCTTTATGAAGGCTTCAATTTGAAAAAGAGCGGCGAGAAAGCATTTGCGCTGGCCCGCTTCTTTATCAGCATGCCGTTTAGAGAGCTCGAGCCTCCTCTCAAGAGATTCGTCGAGGCCCGGCGAGAGGATAACTATGATATTCGGCCTGATACGCGCTGCCTGACTTTGCTTGCTACTTATGGCGAAAAGCCTGAGTGGTGTGAGCGTTCAAAATCCAGCAATCACCGCGCAATACCAATCGAAAGCCCGGACCTGGCCACGGAATTGCCTATGATTGCTCTCTTGTGCAAGCAATTCGGTTTTGAGTCCAACAGTACGGCTGATCTGGTGCTTTCCCAGTCGGAGCGCCATCCGCAGACAGTCCCCGTAGTTGATAGCGATGTAGTGATGGATCAGGATCAGGCCACATTCAATGTGTTCTTCGTTCAAGAAGCGCTGGATTCACCCTATATCTATGCGCAAGATGATTTTGTCAAGCCTTACGGAATCCGCTCGGTGCTTGGATACGGCGGCATCTTGTCGGCCGGACAGATTTTTGCGGTGATTCTATTTTCTCGCGCCTCCATCAAACGCGAAGTGGCACAGAGATTCAAGCCGCTGGCTCTCTCGACCAAGAATGCGCTGCTTCAGGTGCCGCAGGACAAAGTTTTCGACCTGCTTTAGCAAGACTGCTGTTTTGAACTTCAAGAAGTTTTTTGACGGCGCTTCAGCAAACGATTGGTGACGCTGGAAGGTTCTTCCAGTTTGCAAACCACGCAAATGATCAAATAGGCGACCAGTCCAAGTCCGCAAGAAAGCGAAAGCGATATCACTTGCCCGATGAAATTCTGGGGAATGTATTGCGTTGCTTGAGCGGAGACAAACCAGGCTAAGGCACCACATGCGGTGGAGGCCAGTAGCATAATTGCTGTTGGGTAGACAAGTTTCGTCGTTCCCAGACGGCCGATTTTTTTTCTGGCAAAAAAGGTCAAAGCGAAGAGGTTGAAAACGGTAACAAGAGTAGTGGCAATTGCAATTCCGGCAATGCCTGTCTTCATTTGCGAGACAAAAAGCCAATCAAGAAAAGTTTGCAGGACGATGGCGGCGATGGCGATGAGAAATGGTGTTTTGGAGTCCTGATGGGCATAGAAGACCCTGGTGATGAGGTCTCTTGCCAGGTAGAAGAATATTCCGGGTGCCAGGAAAATCATTACGGTAGTGACCATGTCAGTCGAATGAGTCGTAAATTTGCCGCGTTCGAACAGTAATCTGATAATCGGAGCGGGGATCGCCATGAGCAGCGCTGCGATTGGCAAAGCGAGAAACCAAAGCAGTCTTAGCGCTTTGGAAAGTTCGTTCTTCAAGTCGTCGATCCTGTTCGCCGCGACCTGTTCCGTAAATCTTGGCAGAATGGGCACCAGCATGGCGGTGAGCAAGACGCCGAGCGGCAGCTGAATGAGGCGGTTGGCATTGACTATGGCTGTCCATCCGCCCTCTTGAATGGTGGATGTGAAATAGAGATGTACATAGAGGCTGATCTGGCCAATCGAAGTGCTGAATGCTGCCGGACCGAGCATAAGTAAATACTCCCTCAGTCCTGGATGTGGGCGGGTAGAAAAACTCCACTTCAACGGCGTCTTCAGCATGCCGGGAATTTGCACGACAGCTTGACCTATAGCGCCGGCAAGGGTAGCCCAAGCCAGGCAGACAATGCCTGCCGAATCACCGAAGCAGAAAACAGCGATGATTATCGCAAGACTGGCGATAGCCGGAGAAAAGGATGGCCAGAAGATCTTGTTATAGACATTGAGGACTCCGTAGGAAAGTCCGACAAATCCGGATATGGCGACAAGCGGCAACATAATTCGAATTTGCCGCACCGTCTCGTCCCAATACTCCTGGCGGTGTTCTGCTGCCAGAGCGCTTGAAGGCGCGATTATCTGAATCAGGTCCGGCGCGAAGTAATAGATCAAAACCGACGGCACGATCAAGAAAATCATGGTGGCGACGAAAATCTGCACCATCATGCGACCGCTGTCGGGATCGTCTTTCTTGGGTGTGAGGACGGCTACTGAAGAGGAATGGAAAGGTCCACCTAATCCGCCGAACAGAATAAGAATGTTGCCGGTAAACAGAGTGGCATTGTTGAACGCATCGGAAAGATAGTTAGTGCCAAAAGCCTGCAGAACGACAATGTCGCGGATGAGACCTGCGCACTTAGACAAAACAGTGAGCACGGCGACGATTCCGAAGGTTTTACCCAATGATGGTTTCTTTCCGGCGGACGAAGCATTACCCGGGCCTTTTGGTGTTCCGGTCCCGGAATCACCATCGCCGTTTGCTGCCGGCTCTTGCGATTCCTGCCGGGAGCCTTCGTCAGACCTTTCTTGCGACCCCTGCTGCGACTTTTCGTCCTCTTCGGACAGTTCAGCCA
>JAIETE010000007.1 GCA_019745505.1 Candidatus Obscuribacterales bacterium
CAAACTGTGAAACTTTTCCTGACGCTCAGTCATAGCAACAACCACTTTGATAGCCAGAACTGCAGCGACAATCGAGATAACTTCCGCAATGGCGGAATAAGTGAGCGTGTGAGATTGTGCAGCTTCATCGTTCTGTGTACAGGTATCAAAGCAAAAAGAAGCCTTCGGCACGTGTCATTGATGTCCTGGAGCGCCTCAGGCATGTCCGAGGATTGCCAAATGAAATAGTCGTGGATAACGGACCGGAATTCACGTCGAGAGCAATGATCATCTGGGCGTACAATGCCAGAGTAAACCTGCACTTCATCAAGCCCGGCAAACCAACTCAGAATGCGTTCGTGGAATCGTTCAATGGACGCTTTCGTGACGAGTGCCTAAATCAGCACTGGTTCACCAGCTTTGAAGAAGCAAACAACTTAATTCAGCTTTGGAAGCACGATTACAACAACAACATTCGGCCGCACAGTGCGCTGAACAATTCAACGCCTGCGCAATTCGCAAAATCAAAGGAGGAATCTCTGGACAAAATGCCACCACGGAGAAGGGTAAGTTGCAATTAGTCAGCTAATTAACGGACCGAACTTTGGGCCAAGGTCAGGTTGCATTTAAGCGGGTTGAAAGTCCGGAAAGCCCTTCTGTTCAAGAATAGTGAGCAACGGCGGAGCAAGACGATATCTGCCTTCGGTCCGTCGTTGTCTTTTGGAAAATTGGACTCGTGACGACCTGCTTTTCACTAGTGCCTGAAGAGACATGCTCCCTTTTTACCTACTCACTCGGAGCACCATTCTGAGGAAGATCAAAATTCTTATCATCACCAGCTCCAGGAAACTCAAGCATTGAGCCTAAACTGTGATACTGGAGATTTGTTGGCATGACTACAAGAACGCATGCTTCAGTGCAAGAGATTCTAAAGCTGCCCGATTTTTCCACGTCAAAAGCAAACTTCTGGCAGCCAGTCCTATCTCCTCGGTCAATTTCATTGACGTTCCCGATGCTTGTATCAAGCTTTAATTTTGCATTTTGCTCGTTCTCAATTATTACCTCTACGTCTTGCTTAGGCTTATCTATGCCTTTTGAAAGCCATCGCCAAAAATACCAGCACGTGTATGATCCGGGCTGACAGAGTATTTTGTACTTGCCAGGCATTAGCAACTTATGCACATTCTGTCTGGTTGGGATGGCAAAGAATGCGATCATTGCGATCGCAACAATCGAAACAACTAGAATGATTACTCTCTTGCTCTTCATAATAGTGACATCTTCATTTTGAGTCTACAACGGTCCCCAGCCAGGCGCCCATATAATCGGACTCGGAGGTCTAATTTTTGCACGCTGTAGCAGCGTGTAAATTGCCGTGTTACTATTGTGAGACGTGAAGTCATACTTCGACGGTGCGATTGTTGCCGCCGCTGTTGATAAAGCCGAGCTGAGATCGGACAACTTGCTGTATTGATTAATGACCTCTTGCCTTATGAAGTATCCTGGAAAAGCCTTACTATATTGAGCCCATGTCATATTGGCTGACTTAAATGTAAGTTTTAAAGTTGCGCCATTGTTTGTAATAGGCTGACCCGGGCCAAATGGATGTGCATCATAAATTCCCTTGATTTTACCATCGCACATTAGCAGTAGATTTGCGTGAAAACCGGCGGTAGGAATTTTTCCCTTTGGTGTTTGAGCGCCTACTTGGTGCCATGCGATCATCAAGAATGCATCCAATCCCAATGGATCGGACGTAGCAACCGGGTCGGCGGTATAAGCGTATAGATTTAATCCTCCATTCTCTTCGATAATGTCTCTGCTGAGGAAACAGCATATAGCTGCATCATAGGCGCGCGTCGAAGTAAGATAAAGCTCACTGCGCGAATGGAAATAGTAGCCGGCATACTGAAAATCGGATGTAGTGCCAGACTGAATCATTTTTGATCTTCCGTAGGGATCATAGGAGTATTGAGCCGCAATGGCACCTGAGGCCTCCGTTAGCTCAACTACTGACTGCATGTGATTAAGAGAGTAGAAGTAGTTGTTCCCGGTAATTCTCTGTCCACGAGAATAAAACTGACTAACTACAGATCCCGACCCATCCCGGGATTCGTAAATTTCATCTTCGTCGCAGAGCAGCTGCTTTGTGCTCGTTATGCTCCCACTAACAATTTCTACGATTTTGACCTTGCTTCCATGCCCATCAAATGTAAATTCCGTACGATTGTTCGATCCGGGGTAATCAATCTCTATGGAAACAAGTTTGCGCGAGCGCAAAGGCGTGGTCGAAGACTTATATTCATAGCGGCTTTTGCGACATCTTCGACGGACGAACGAACTTGTTTTGTGCGCTCGTGTATACCAAGTGTAGGCCACGGTACAAATCCATTGCTCAACCTTTAGCACCATAGCTGGTATTACCTCAGAGTTCGCGTCAGCTTCGCTGAGAACCTTTAGAACGTGATCGGAAATTCCATACAGATGCGCAATTTTCGACAGACACCAATTTGCGCAGCAGGTTGCTGCGTAATTTCCACCAGCGATTGCACAGACAAGCGGCAATCGCTTGATTTTGTCGCTTGGTAGCAAGCAGATAGGCAGGACTTGCAGGCGGTTGCTGACTCTAGCTTATTTCTCTCGTGATATACTGGGGAGCAGTTAAAACTTGGTTACATTGAGCACTTTGAGCCATGGAAGCAACTCACATCACCAAGATTCCCGGTGTATGCGGCGGAAGAGCTTGCATCAAAGGGCACCGCATCCGGGTTATGGACATTGTTGTGTGGCATGAAATGCGCAACTATTCCGTAGAGGAAATAGTCGAGATGTTTCCCGCAATTACGCTGGCGGATGTTTATGCGGCGCTGGCATACTATTTTGATAATCGCGAAGAAATTGAAAATGACTTCAACACTAATGAAGCGCTCGCCGAAGAATTGATGAAGGAATTTCCTTCCAAGTTGCCGGGCAAACGTCGTGCCTAAGAAGAAGCAGACTCCACCGTCGCTTGCCGGCTACGATGAGTTTTTGAATGAGCTAAAACGAAATATTCGCGTTGCGCAGGCGCGAGCTGTCTCGGCTGTGAATAGAGAGCTGATTCTCATGTATTGGGAGATTGGCAAAGGCATTATTGAGCGTCAGAATTCAGTGGGGTGGGGAAAGTCTGTTGTTGAGCGTTTATCGCATGATCTCCAACATGAATTCCCTGAAATGAAGGGATTCTCGACGCGCAATCTCTGGGATATGCGCAGGTTTTACGAGCGATACAGCGGTCGGCCAGATCTGCGACAAGCTGTCGCAGAAATTCCTTGGGGTCACAATCTGCTCATCATGAACTCCACTTCGAATACCGACGAGGCGGCTTGGTACATCCGACAAACGGTAGAGAATGGCTGGTCTAGAGCGGTCCTCTCCCATCAAATCGAAACTAGTCTGTTCAGTCGACAAGAAAAGGCTTCGAAATTGAGCAATTTCGATTCGACTCTTTCTACACCACAGTCAGAACTTCTTCAGCAGGCGCTCAAAGACCCATACGTCTTTGACTTCCTCAACCTTGGGGCGGATGCAAAGGAACGCGATCTGGAAAAGGCACTCATCGACCGAATTCGCGAATTCCTCCTTGAACTCGGCGCTGGCTTTGCGTTCATGGGGAGTCAGTACCATCTTGAGGTTGACGGAGATGATTTCTATATTGATCTCCTGTTCTATCACCATAGGCTGCGCTGCCTTGTCGCGATCGATCTTAAGATGGAAGATTTCAAGCCTGAGTTTGCGGGGAAGATGAATTTCTACCTGTCCGCGCTTGACGATCTTGTCAGGCATCCACAGGATCAGCCATCAGTTGGAATCATTTTGTGCCGGGGCAAGAAAAGGAAGATTGGCGAATACTCCCTGAGGGATATGAGCAAACCGATTGGAGTCTCGGCATACAAGCTAACGGAAGCGCTCCCGAAGCAGTTGCAAGGAAACTTGCCAGCAATAGAAGAGATAGAAGCTCAACTGGAGTCAGTTGAAAGTGCGTTTGCAGAGCACAAAAATATTGATAAGGAATGACCGTCGATTAGTGCTGCTAAATTCTGCGACAGGTTGTCGCAGAATTCGAAGCGACGATAACTTCTCGCTGATCCTCTCTGGGCAGCTTAAGGAATTCGTCTGCCATGGCGGACCTCGTATTCAAAGAACTTGTCCATTGCCCAGCTTGGTAGCGCCGTTGTCGCGTGCCTGAGCGTTTGGAAATCTTCCTTAGTTAGCACTTGCTCCAGCTTAGCAATTATATGTGGTGTCACCTGTTTCTTGCCCAGATAGCGCAAGGCTGCAATCGCCATGCCAACTGGTGTGCCAGCAAATTGCATCTTTCGAGGAGAAACATGCCGAAATCGAATCGTATTTTTTCCGATCTTTATCTCGCTAGTGCGGCCTGTTGTGGCATAAACCGGCTGAGTTGGCATCTGCGTTGAGAGCCCAAGTTTGTGGACTGCTTCAGCGCCGGTCAGACCAATCTTCGCGCCTCTGGTTTTTGCTACCAGTTCTGCCACTTCGATGGGCTCAGGCATAACCGGCGCATTCACATACTTATTCCATTTCGGACGAGCATAAATACCGCGCGCGATACGCTGAATTTCGTTGTCCTTTGCCATTCTGTATAGCACCTGATCGACAGCGGCCCGGGTGCCATATTGCAGCAAGTCCTTTGCCGGGAAGGCTTTTCCTTCCGGCATAGCGACAATAGCTTGTCTAACCGCATTTGCTGTTGTCATGGTAGTTTCCTGGGTTTGTTAGATAAGTATATCAATATTTCTAACACCTAGTCAAGAGCCCTGCTGGCACCATGTTTTTGGATTTAAGACTTTAGTAAGGGGCGCCGGACGCTCCCGGCGCTCAAAGATTGAAATCAAGAAAGTAAGTCGGTCACGTGAACGCCAAGCACCTTCAGAAAATGATCGGAAATTCTATCCATATAGATGCGTATTCTTTCAACAGTCACAACAATGTATCCGCTCGTCACATCCTGCCGCGAAACATGGTTGGCTAATTTCTTGAGTGCATAATGCGGAACCTCAAGCATCTCTGCCGTGGTCGAAAAAGTCCGGCGCAGATCGTGCGGCGTAAATTTGATTCCACTGCTTGCCACCATTCCGTGATAGACATGGTCAGAGTCAACCATGTGGTGCTTGTTGCCGCGACCAGGAAAGACATATTCTGAGTCTTCCGTCTTGCTTTTTCGCTGCGTTAGCAGTGCGCAAAGAAACTCGGTCAACGGCAGGCGATGTTCATGGTGATTCTTCGCGACTTCGGATCTGATTGTCAAAACCTTTCCTTCGAGATCAACATCTTCCCACTTGAGCGTTGCTGCTTCCGTTCTTCTCAAACCTGTGAACAAAAGGAAGAGCAGATAGTCTCTGACCTTCGTATCTTTGAGCGAAATGACTGCTTGATACCAGGCTGGCAGTTTGTGCTCCGGTATCAATGTTTGCCTGCGCGGAATTACATGCCATGCTCTGATCTGTGACAGCCGATCAACGGGATTTTTCTGAATGATTGGTTTGTCATCGATCTCGTATTTATTCATGGCAAAATTGATCAGGGTGCAAAGACATTCCATTGCGACATTGGCTTGCGCCTTGCCGGACGTTCCCATCCGAGATGGTCTGGTCAATTCGCGATGCCGTGTTTCAACCATCTCCTTTGTGATATTCACGATAGGCACTGGAAGCCAGTCTCCAATGCATCGTCGAGTTACGTTTCTGAACGTTCTGACTGAATTTGGCCTGAGTGATCGAGTGGCAAGATAGTCTTCGAGAACTTCTGCCAGTGTGATTAGAGATAACTTGTCTTTTGCCTCTTCTTCCCTTGGATCTTTTCCTCTGGTCATTGTGGCCAGGAGTTTCTTTGCTTCCTCGCGCGCAGTGTCGGGATCGAATCTTCCATGAGGTCCTATGGTGATTCTTCGATTGATGCCATTCACTCGGCACTCGACGATGTAAGAGATTGATCCGCGCGTAACTCGCAGACCGAATCCGATCAATTCGTCGTCGCGATAAATGACTTGACCGTAGTCCGGTCGTCTAACTTTTCTGTCTATGAACTTTTGACTGATTCTCGGCATACTGTGCCTCATACAAATTTTGGGGGAGGGAAAACTTGCCGTGTAGGCGCTATGTAGGCCGCGGTACATGAAAATTCGGCGCGCCAGCACGCACATGCCGCCATGCCGGAATAGCCGGAAATCTGGTTCCTGGTGTCAAGCCTGGCTCCGCAGGAGCCACCCGAAGGGCTTGGGCTTGATACGAGGGATTTCCGGCTTGGCTTTCGCCGGGCATGAATTGCGGGCGCGCATTTAAACAATCGTTTGACAGCGAGGCCTGATGAAGTGACCTCAGCCTGCGCGAAAGGCGCTTACAGGGCAAAATGGGATAGGTCCTAAATGTTTAAAACTTGAGAGAAAGATCCGCAGCTCGGCGGAGGACAGAATGAAAGGCGAAACACGGCCGAAAACAGCGCAGACAGTTTCGCGTTGATTTCAATATACCAATCGGGCGTTCCCACGGCACTAGGATTTACCCCGGAAACCAGTGTTCATGAGCTTTCTCTTGTTTTCTCTGTTTTTCTCGTGCAACGATCACCTTTCAGCAAGCGCTTATTTACAACGATTCCCGCGTTCCTTGAATTGCGTTTTGACAGCCGTTGGTGGTGATGCCGGGTGCAAAAGCTTTGGAGCACATACGGATTGATTGTGCGTGCCGGGCTTTGAGCGCATGCCTGAAATGTGGTGCCGGGAGCAAAACGCCGTGCTGGCGGGCCTTTTGAATAAGCGTGCCGACGCGCTGTATCTTGCGTTCCGTTTTCTGCTTGCGTTCTGTCCTGCGTTAAAATCCCAACACGCGGAGGTAGATGACGTAGTGTCCTGGAAATTCGGCAGCACAAAGACTCCTGTCCTGCGCAGATGCCCTTGGGCAGCAAGCGATTCGAGGTAGGAGCCGAATCTCTTTATCTTGCGCTACCGTACGGTGAGACCTCCCGGTAACGCTCCGCGCTTTCAGCAAGCACTTTGTGCAAAGCCGATACCTTCAACCGTGAGTCGACCTTTTGTGCCGGGCGCTGCTTCGCGCAGAGTCCAAGGGAATGACTGGATAGTTAGCCGGAAAATCTCTGTACCGTGTCATTCAACCCATACACAGGCTGCAATAGCGGTTCCGACCAGGGCACATCCCACACTTCTTGCAACACGTACCGGCCAATTCAACCCGCGCCAGCTGGGCATCTTCCGAGCGCGACCGTGCGCTCTTTAACTTGCATTACCGCACGGTAAATCCTCCCGGTAATGCTCCGCGCTTGCGGCACACACATTGAGCAGGGTTTGAATTTAGATGAAGTAACGGTTCTTCCTTTGGTGGTTTTTGATGAGGCAATGAGTGCTCAGGGAGACGGTGTGGCTCAGACTCGGCCAGCGCCCTTATTCAAGCTGCGGCAGTGAAGTTTAAGTCGCTCGAAATTTTCGACGGTGCCGAAAAACCCCATAGATATGCCTGTTTTCGCGCTTAACCTTTTCCTGTGTATCTTGCGTTACCGTACGGTGGAACCTCCCGGTAATGTTCCGAGCTTTCCGCACGTATTTTGACCAACGCGGGCCGCGGCCAACCGCTCGTCGAATCGGACGCTTGTTCAATCCGTGCGACTAAGAATTAAAAGCCTGTGTGCACAAGCGTTTTGGGGATCGAACCAGACTAAAAAAGTCAACTCAGTATTAGACTCAGACTAAAAACGCTCACTGGTAGAGGCTTTTAGCGTTTGACCTAGCGCTATGTATCTTGCGTTACCGCACGGTGAAACCAGCCAGTATTGCTCTAACTGTAACGATACTCACTCGCAAGGTTGGAGATATTGCTTCGAAAGACATCATGGCTTCAGGTTCTCGGCGGCACCTTCTGCGAATGTCAGAAGAATTATCCAGATCATCGCTCCAACTATCCATAGGTAACGGGCGTAGCCGATGCTTGAAGCTGTAGGACTGTCTGGTTCCGTTGACTCGACTAGATTCTCTTGCCCGCTGTCAAACGTTGCGGTTATTGCACAACCCAACCAAAGCCAGAAGATTGGGTTTTGAAGCATTTTCATCGGAGCCGCACCTTTTGCGAAACTCACAATAAAAGCCTGAATTCCTATAGCAATTGCTAATCCCAATGAAGAAATTAAAAGCAGCATACATCTTCTGGATTTAAGAGACCGAACCAGGAAGATGCAAGAAACGGTCTGACCCAGTAACGCTACAACCGGGAACACAGTGGTAGTAAGGCTAAGAAAGAGTGGAAGTAGAAAAGCACCAAACAGTGAGCAAGCAATTGCTCCCAAGAAGAGTCCACCAATCGGAAATCGTCTTGGTGCGAGTTTAGAATTTACGCAAATTGCTATTGACCCAACTGCAAGGGTAACAAGGCCAGCAGGAAGGAAGATCCACACTAAAGGTGCGAGAAGGTTGTAGTTAAACGTGTAGAGAATAATGCTTGCCACAGCAATCAGCAGAAGCGTAAGCCCAGCGATCAAAGATGGTGGAATCTTCCTCTGCATGGGCTCTCCAAGTTTGCGAATGTCTTAATTCAATTATATTGAAATTGTTCCGTCTCACTCGTTTCTCATTGAGGTTTCTCCAATTTCGCTCGCTAAGGGCCGAACGGAAGGTTCAGATTGGCTCCAGGTGCGAAAACTGAACTCGGCACGTTTAAACCAGCAGATCTCAGTATTGTTCCAGTCACTTGGTTGCTGGTGTATTGCCACGAAGTTCCAGTAATCACAGGCGTTGGCCACGAATCTCCGAACATGTTTGCCCCATACGGAATTAGTGTGTACGATAGTTTCGCATCATTTACCTTTTTATGTATGGATTCAGCAGCATCAAGAACCTTACGCACTACTGCTTCATCTTTCGTCAAGTCTGCATACAAGATCGGCGGAGTCGGTTTTGTGCAACTCTGACTTCGTTTCGAGATGAGCGTACCTACTGGAAATAGGTTTCGGTTGCCGATTTTAATTCCGGTAAACGCGCCGTCAAAGCGATAGTATGTTGCGGTCTTACCTTCTCCAACTTGGATCAACAAACCAATGTGACCAGGCACGTCAGTTCTACCCGTAATGGACACTGAATCAAGACCATACGGGTCGATTAGTGAAACGGGATTTCCGGAAGCATAGTTATATGAGATCTCGTCGGCAAGGTCTCGGCTCAGCCAAACCGCTATCTGAGCGTTGTATGCTCGAGTCGGAGTCAAATACATTCCGCTTCGGGAATGCATGTACATTCCCGCGAATTGGAAATCTGAGTCAACTGAACCTTGGAGTTTCGTTGTTCGACCGTAAAGGTCAAACCCATATCTAACTTGAATCACTCCCGATGTGTCGATCAATTCACGGACTGAACCCAGGTGGTCTTTTCCATAGAAATATGCAGTTCCTGAGATGATCTCTCCGCGCGTGTAGAACTGCCTGGTTACGGAACCTCCAGAGTTTCTTTCTTCATCACCAATGAACTGTTTGGTGCTCGTTACAGAACCACCTGTCGTCTCAACAATTTTGACGCGCTCGCCGGACGGTCCGTATGTTAAAACCGTATAATTATTCGATCCGGGGTAATCAATCTGTCTTCGAGCCGTTGCACTACCGATGGTGCTAAAAGAAAGTTGACGCTTGGCTTTGCGGCGTCAACTTTCCGAGTTTCAAAAAATGCTTGTATTGTCATTGTATAGGGTCTGAGAAAACCGGCTATTCATCAGACTCTTGTTGATCTCCGTTTTTCAGAGTGAACATTCTTACAAACTCATTGGTGATCATTTGCATAGGTTCACGAAGTCTTTCCACATCGACTACAACATAACCGAATGTCGTGTCGTTTTTCCCAGAGTGATTAGCTAGCTTCTTGAGCACGACATACGAAAGCGCCAAGCGTTCTGCAACTGTCAAGAATGTCCGGCGTAGATCGTGCAGAATGAATGGGCAATTAGCCTTCGTTCCGACTCCCTTAATGACTAGATCGGAGTCTACCATGGGGAGTTTCCCTCCACGTCCAGGAAAAACAAACTCGCAATTTGTTCTTGCAAGAAATCGGCGGTGAAGCAAGTCGAACAGAAAATCGCTCAACGGCAATCGATGTTCGGTTCCGTTCTTTGCTATCTCCGCCCTAATCGTCAGAACTTTCGATTCAAAGTCGATATCTTCCCATCGTAAAGTGGCGCCCTCAGTTTTGCGCAGTCCGGTGAGAATGAGCAGGAGCAGGTAGTCTCGAATTGTTGGGAAACGCAGTGAAATTACTGCGTTGTACCATGCTGCAAGTTTGTGATCTGGAACTATGGTTTGTCGTCTTTTGTTTGGATACCAGCGTCTATTGTTAGAAAGTCTCTTGACTGGGTTAATCAGGATGATCGGTTTGCCATCAATCTCGTAATTGACTGCAGCAAAATTTAGCAAGGTGCCGAGCATATGCATTACAGTATTTGCCTGAGCCTCGCCGGTGGTGCCTTGCTTTGTCGTCCTTTTCAGACTCATGTGACGTTGCTCGACCATCTCCCTGGTGATGGCTGCCACTGGCGTGTCCAACCAGTCACCCAGACACCTGGGGATCATGTTTCGATATCCGCGCACAGAGTTTGGCTTAAGATTGCGAACCTGCAGGAAGTGATTGAGGATTTCTCTGAGAGTTGCGCCCCGTATTTTTCTCTTCACTTTTTCAGCAGTCGGATCTTTTCCGGCCGCCAAGGTCGCGATCACCTTCTTTGCTTTCTTCCTGGCCTCGGTCGGAGTCAACTGCCATTCTTTGCCGAGAGTGACTCTGCGAAACGCACCATTGACTCTTCCTTCAGCAATGTAGCTCATGCTTTTGGGAGTCACGCGCAATCCCAAACCTGGTAGAGCAGAGTCTCGATAAATAACTTGCCCTTTGTCCGGGGGCTTGATGTTTGAAATGAACAGTTTTGTCAATTTGGGCATGGTTGCTGCCTTTCAATTTTGGGGTAGTCAAAAAAGTTGTGTATGCAACTTGTATGCGTTTCGCGAAAAATCTCATCTTTCGAAAGTGTTGATTGATGAGGATTTCCGGCGCTTGACTTGAATGAAAAATCGCGCGCCAGCACGCACATGCCGCCATGCCGGAATTGCGGGAAATCGGGTCCCTGGGGTCAAGGCTGGCTCTGGAAGAGCCACCCCGAAGGGGTTGCCTTGACGCTAGGGATTTCCCGCTTGGCTCGTGCCGGGCATGAAACGCTGGCGCGCTTTAAAAGCGATGCTTTTTAGCTGGGCCTGGTGAAGTGACCTTGGGGTGATCAAAAAA
This sequence comes from Candidatus Obscuribacterales bacterium, assembly GCA_019745505.1. Lineage (GTDB taxonomy): Bacteria > Cyanobacteriota > Vampirovibrionia > Obscuribacterales > Obscuribacteraceae > QKMZ01. The sequence goes on from JAIETE010000007.1 coordinate 11,297, forward strand.
GGCGTACAGGGGAAGTGAGAGGTCTCAGTTTTTTGTTTTGGTTGAAAGAGAGATCCGTTTTGAGTCGGATGGAAAATCGAAGGATGAAAATTGGCGGGTAAGAAAATCTGCCGTTTTTCAGTGCTCTCAGCATATCACGAAGACCCGCTGTCCATGCCACATCGCTGTGGGTTGATGCGGTTTGATTTACGTTGATAGTGGCACTACAAATGTATACAACATGCTACCAAACGCGGTGCGTCATGAATATTATTTCTTCAGGTTTGCTGGACCTTCCAGCGTTCCAGGAATGTCCCCCAATGGTGCGAAAACCCGCATTCAGTAGTAACTGTCAACGAGAATCAACATGCATCAAAGCGCCATATCGAAACGCTGCAATATCTGGAAAAACTCAAGAAGTAATTCGCCGGTTTTCGCATCTGCCAGAATCAGTTCCAGCCAATCAAGCTGATCTACGTGCTGTTTTTTCAAACGTATTGCGATTTTTGCCAGCAGTTCAATGATTGGAGCGAAGTGAATTGCTCAGCTTGAAAAAACGAATTGCACTAAAGGCAAGCTACCAAAGCGATTCCGGCAAAACGAATCACTTTCCTTATCCGGCCTCACACAAGTGTGATGACCTACGTACCGAAAACCAGCATTCGGTAGTAACGATCAACGGAAGCCCAAGTTCGTGAATGCGCCATGTGTAGAGAGTCACCAGCGCGCAAATTTTTCCAGCGGGCACCTTTGAAAATCAACATTCAAAATACAAGTCCAGCTCGTGATAAGTATTTGCGCTTGCATTTCGCGAAGGAATGCCTCAAGATGTAAGACAGTTGGTGAAAAAACAGCTTGGGAATCCCGGCACAAAAATTTGGGCACCCAGCAAAGACCACTACCCATCAGCGTTTCGGGGAACGGGCGCCTGCGGCCTTATCCTGCTATCTTGCTAAACACAAGATAGCCTTCGTGTTACCTTGTTCCGAGCTGATTAGGGACGCCGAGTAA
>JAIETE010000068.1 GCA_019745505.1 Candidatus Obscuribacterales bacterium
AATCGACTGAGTGATTGCCGAGCATAGGGATGGGGCCAAAGTGCCCCATCCCAGTGCGAGCACAAATTTTTTTCGAAAACGATTTTGTACTATGCGGAGCAGTAAGTTTCTTCTGATTTCTGTCCTTGCATCGTATGCGGTTCATGTATCTCGAGTGAAAGCGATTGTCAGCGTTTTGTCTAGCCCCTGTTTTCATTGGGGAGAACCGCATGCCGTGCTTGAATCAGCTGCGCGATTGCGATTGCGCTAGAGTCACTGTGGATGTCGGCTCAAGATTAAACGCTGTTCCACTTCATATACAAAATCTGATCCACTTCCAGGTGAGCGAATAGTTTCTTCCCAGAGAATTTCTATCAATTCGCCCTTTTTTCAAGCGTGGCTTTTTTTCTGCTTTAGCCAAAGACTCTCCCAAAAGTCGGGCCCGTGCCTGGCTCCGGGCACTACAGGCCTTTAGCCTGGGCATTGTTACGAGATGTCAAGACCTTTTGTAACAGCCTACTTTATAGGATCTTATATGGCTCTCATGTTTTTCTAAAAGTACTCATCTGTTTCCTTTCCCCAGAAAACAAGCACCAACGTTCAAACTTCTTCCTCAGCGCTCCATTCGTGACTTCTCTCTTGCAGCTTTGCTGCAGTGAGGACACATTGGCTTTCAGGAAGTGCTTGTTTTTCAGTTGAAAGTCGACAGTTTGTGGTTCGCGCCTCGCTCACGCGAGGTTATCTTCACTCGACTCGGTTCAAGCAACCGAAAATGGAGACCATCATGGCTCAGGATAACTCCTTCGTTGTGCGTTTCGTCCCCGCCGACCGCGGCGTGAAGTCCGAGGCTCGTGTTCAGGGTCGCATCGCGTTCCCCGACAAGCGCAGCCCCCAGCCCAACGCCGGCGACTTCTGGCGCGTCTTCATCCGCGGCGAGAACCCGACCAAGACGGTGTTCTTCCTCACCTGCATCGAGCAGGTCGAGCAGCCCGCCGACTACCAGAGCCCCCAGCCCGCCATGAAGCCGAACAACGGCGGCGCGCGCAAGGAGCAGAACGGCAAGGGCAATGGGCAGAAGAGCAAGGGCAACGACCGCAACAAGGGCGATCGCCGCAACAGTGACCGCGCCAAGCGCAACGATCGCCCGCAGTCCGACGCGCCGCGCACCTGGTCCTTCGGTCCGTCGACCGCGACCCCGCCCGCCGACCCCGTCGCCGAGAAGATGTTCGAGCAGGGCTACGTCTTCGCGCCCGGCGGCGACGCGTACGAGCAGGCCACCGCCTGGCTCACGCCCGTCGCGAAGGTCGACCTCGCCAACGTGCAGTTCGCGTTCGCGCAGCGCGCCGGTGCGACCGACGCCAATGCCGCCGCTCTCGCCACCGAGATGCGCGCGGTCTTGGTCGCCATCGACGGTCTCAAGGCGGGCAACACCAAGCTCGCGGCGGACCTGAAGGGCGTGAGCGAGCGCGATCGCGAGGCGGCGGTCGAGTTCGTCACGGCGAAGAAGCGCTTCGACGCCGCCACCGCGGCCAAGCAGCAGCTCCAGCTCGACACGCTCTCCTACGGGCGTCTCAAGCAGCGCTACGCCAAGGACGGCAAGGCGGAGGATGCCGAGGCGAACTCGCACCTCGCCGTCGTGAAGGACGAACTCGACACGCGCCGCATCGCGGTGAATGCCGAGTTCGAGGCGGCCAAGAACGCGAAGAGCGACGCCGAGATGGCCCGCCACTTCGCCTACTCGGTCGAGGAGGTCGATCGCGCGGTGGCGATCATGGGCGAGTTCGAGTCCAACGAGCTGTCGCTGGCGAACTTCGCCAACGACCTGAAGGAGAAGGTCCGCGCCTACGAGGACCTCATCCATCGGCTCCGCAAGGCGGCCTAGTTCGGCTGCTGGTCGAGTTTCTACCACAACCTGTGCAAGGGGGCACGTCGCCCCCTTGCGCGTCTCTCCAAGGAGAATGAGATGTCGAATTCGGATCGCAACGAACGCAAGACTTTCGCTGTGCGCTGCCGTGGCGAAGGTGGCAATGGCACTGCCGTCATCATCGTCAACGCCAGCGAGCGCATCGTCGGCGAGGTGGTGATGCAGTACCTGCGCGCCAAGCCCGAGGGCTACCGCCAGTGCGCTCAGTCCAGCCTGCTGGAGGTGCAGCCGCACGACGAATCGGAGTTCGCCGACGAGCGCGTCTCGTTGGAAATCCCCGGCGTCGTGCTCGAGTATCTCTATCCCGAGGGCGAGGAGGTGCGCATTCCGCGCCTCGTCTACATCGACGATGCGCAGGAACTCGCGGACAAGCTCGACGCGCTGCAGGCGAAGGCGAACAGCGGTCGCGGCGTGAGCTGCGTTCGCACCATCGTCCATTCCCTGCGCCGCGGCGACTTCTCTGGTGCGCGCGCCTGCATCAACAACGAATCCGACAAGATTCGCAGCCACAAGGACATCGTCGACGTGCTGGAGCGTACCGGGCTCTGGCACCGCATCGACTTCGACAAGTGGGGCGCCGGCAGCTCCGATTGCCAGACCGCCTGAACTTTCCGGTGACCGCCCAACGGGCGTTCACTCGTTCGAAAGTGGAACGGAAGCGGCTCACTGAGCAGCTCCTGTTTCATCGTCTTCTCGAGTTCAAATCAACGCAACCTAAATTCGAAGGGTTATGAAATGACCAACACTGCTATCGCCACCCTCGCTGCCACCGCTGGCGCCACCATTCTCTCCTTCCCGGTGCGCGCCAACGAGGGCGGCTGGGACAAGCTCTTCGCGCTCGGCGCCAAGCTCACCGCCGAAGGCGAGAAGGCTCACGCGATTCGCGCCTTCCAGTTCGCCGAGTGCGAAGTGCCGGCCGGCTGGGACATCCGTGACTCGGGCGTCAGCCCCTGGCAGAAGCGCCTCTTCGACGCCGACGGCAAGATGATCGCCAAGATCTTCTACAAGCCAGCGGGCGGCTGCGGCTCCATCCACGTCTTCCTCAGCGAGGACGACCCGATGGCCGCTCCCGACGTCGTCCCGGCCTTCACCGCCGCGCGCAGCGAACCGGCGCCCATCGTCTCGGACGGCGTGCGCACCATCTCTCTGGCGCGTCGCATCAACGAGGGCGGTCGTGAGCGCCTGATCGAGAAGGGCGTCCGCTTCGCGGGCCAGAAGGACTACCAGTACAGCAACGTCATCCTGCCCGCCGGCTGGGAGCTGCGCTACACGGACAACGTCTTCGTGCAGAAGCTCTTCGACGCCGCCGGCCGCCACATCGCGCAGCTCTTCTTCCGTCCGACCGGCGGCACGCCCTCCGTGCACGTGTTCACGGACGCCGAGGACGCGCAGCGCTACGCCTGAGCTGATGCGGGTTTTTCCACCCGCCAACGAATAGGGGTTACGGGTTCGCCCGTCTCCCCGCTTGCATGTCTAGAAGAAACCATCCCAGCAATAGAAAGTCTTAAGGAGACTGCAAGATGTACAACACGACTTCTCAGTTCATCACCAGCGCTCGCGCACTGAAGGGGCTGCTTCTGATCGGCATGATCACCGACAAGTCCATCCACATCGAGACCGGCAGCGCAGGCTCCGTTCCGTGTGTGCTGGACCAGCCGAACAAGATCATCCTGAATCGCAACTTCGCTCTGCAGATGGTCCACGCCGACGACAATTCGGCGTCGGAGCCGCGTTATCTCGACCGCGAACTGCTCGGCAAGAAGATCGGCATCGTCACCAACTACGACGACCTGCCGGCGCAACCCGTGAGCCCTTTGCGCCAGTCGGTGCTGCTCGACATTCGCTCGGACAGCGTTCCGCCGCTTCCCTACGGCTTGCGCGAACGCGCCTGCATCTCGCTGTCGACCAGCTTGCCGCCGGATTCGGTGGTCGAGCTGCTCAACTTCGTGGCCGAGAGCCCGGAGTTCAGCGACGAAGCCATCTTCAAGCTGAAGGCCTACGCCGGTACCGCCGCTCGCCTGGGCGAACGGTTCCGACGCCAAGTCAGCGACCTGGTGCATTCCACCAAGGAAGGCACCGAGCCGCACGGCGAGCGAGTCAAGGCTGGCTTCACGACGTCGTTCGGCAACGGCGCCTCGGACCGCTGCTACCAAGACCTCTTCCACGTCAGCTGCGCAGCGGCTGCTGTTCGTGGTGAAACCGAGTTCGCCAAGGGTGACATCGTTCGCCTCGTCGAGTCGGTCATCGCCCACCGCATCGACTGGAACGGTGCTCCCGAGGCAGGCTATCGGCAGGCTCTTTCCAGGATCGCCGACTGGGCGCTGCGCGACTAGTTCGTCGTTCTTCCGCAAGAAGGGGAAACGGGTTCGCCCGTTTCCCAGTTTTGCTCAACTGGACGACTACATTTCTTCAAGCCTTTCTTTTTATCTCATTACTATTAAAAGAAGTAGTAGAAATGCTGTTTTGTTTTCGTCTTTGAGTGTCTACATCGCAGATGACCGGGGCACTAAAATAGAGCTTTCTCCATTTCCCCAATCGATGTCTACTTATCCGTTTCAAGTTTTTAGCAAATCCTATGCCTCGGTTGTTTTCGCAGCTTTTCTTGGCGTAGTCTCCCCGGCTCGGGCAAATCAGCCGCACGACAACACTCATGTTTGGCCTCATATTCCAAAGACTCCGGGAATCATGGCTCCCGAAACCTGCATTCAGGAGATGAAAAGGCTCAAGGCGGCGGGTCGAAGCGATCAAGCTTTGAAGTTGTTGAATATGTGTTTGAGAGACAGACCGGATGTGGTCGCGCTCTATTACTACCGCGCCAAAACCTACATTGAGTTGAAAGATTATCCGCGCGCCATTTTGGATTGCACCAGACAAATCAAACTGGAGCCCACTCTGGCAAAGCCCTATGAAATGCGTGCTAAGTGCTATCTGGCTTTGAAAGACCGAAAGCGTGCATTTTCAGATTTCCTGCGTGTGATCGAGCTTGAACCCGGCAACAGGCTGGCGCATGAACAGCTGGCGAATCTCTACCGTCAGGAAGGTGACATACGCAGTTACAAGAGGGAATTGCGTTTGTCCAAGAGCAATGCCACTGCCGGAGAAAAAACGATTACGCCTGCCGTTTTGACTAGGCACGATCACCCTGTTTCTGCATTATTGCAAAACGCCGGAGAGCATCTTGCCCATAAAAAACCTGGACTGGCTCTTGAAGAAATCAAAAAGCTGATGAAGTTCAGCGACCAGGATTTCGAGGTCGAGCACTTCGACCGCGGTGAAGCGTATGACTTGCAAGCTCAAGCATTTCAGCAGATGGACCTGCACGATGAGGCGATTGCTGCATTGGATCAGTTTCTGAGATTTCAGCCAAACAACAATCGTGCTTTCTACCTGAAGGCCCAGTCTTACTTTGCCCAGGGAAAGTACGAGGAATGCATGACTTGCTGCGACAAAGCCAGTCGCGGCGACAAGATATTGAGTAACGCTGTGGCGGAGCTGCGCACAAAGGCCGCAGAGCGTTTGAAACTTCGTCTTCAGCGTCGCTAACTCTGCAAGACACGTTCACGAATTCAGCAGGAAAAGTGACAGAAAAGTGGCAAGAATAGCGGGTTTTGCGCTTTCTTAGAGGAAACGCTAGTTGCGCTATCTATTGTCTGACCTTGCTTTGAAATCGCGAGGCGGAAACTCCCGTCAGAGCGTTAAGGGTTCTTGACATCGTGAAGCGATGTGACTAAGAATCCGAATTACCCCTCCGCTCTATCTTTTGAGACCGTAAACACAGAAGACACAGCCCGCTTCGACGGAATTCAATCTTGTAACAGCAACCTCCGGTTGTTGGGATTGGAATTCGGCGTGCTTGGAGTGTCAGGGGTAGTTGTGCTTTGCGCAACTCTCAAAGGGACGCACTTGTTGCGCCCCAGAAACGCATGAAGCGTTTCAAAAGGAAGAAATCCTATGAAGACCATCACCCTGTTGGCCTGCGCTGCTGTTCTCGGCTTCGGCTTTTCCAGCTCCGCCTCCGCTCAGGATGTGCGTGTCGGCGTCGGCGTCAGTGTCGGCTCCGGCCGCGACGGCTTCTCCCTGCGCATCGGTGTCGGTGACCGCGACCGTCATGGCCGCTGGGACCGCAACGATCGCTGGGAGCGCCATGACCGCTGGGATCGCCGCCCGCCCGTCGTCATCTTGCCTGCGCCGCGCTGCGAGCCCCCCGTCGTCATCGTGCCGGCGCCGCGCTGTGAGCCCCCTGTCGTCATCGTTCCCTCGCCGCGTTGCGAGCCGCCCGTCGTGGTGCATGCCCCGATCCAGGTGACCATCACCGAGATCGTCGGCTATCGTGACGAGCGCTACATCAGCGGATACACCGAGGGTTGGGAGCGTCGCTGGGACTACGGGTGCCGTCGCTACGTCTTGGTGCGTGTCGATGTGCCGGTCTACAGCATTCGCCAGGTGCCGATTACGGTGACGCGTGTCGTCACTGCCAATTGGTGCAATCAGCGGTTGTGCTACGGTTATACCGACAACCAGGGCTGCTTTCAGCGCGTTGAGCGCTAAGAAAGCGCACTGCCGATATCGCTGGTCGCTGCAGAGCTAAGCCTGTCAGGCTGTAGTTATGCGGTTGATTGAGCGGGCCAAGGGGCGTAGGGGCGAAAGCCTCTGCGCTCCACTTTTTTGCACTGTACTACTAAGGGTTGTAGTATGTAGTCCGGTCTGGAGCTTTGGATTTCGCGACCGATAAACGATCTGCGCTGTCTTGATGTGGTATTGAATATGGTGTCGCTTGCGGCTGCTCATTTGCCGGCTTTGGCTGCTGAAGCTTCCTGTTTTGCCGGCGTTATGAGAGTTGATGCTAACGGTAATTGGAGATTCGATTTGTTCGTCAGAGCATCATTACCATTTTGCTGAACGGGGATTTCTTGAAAAAATGGTTTGATAAGGTGAGATCTATTATGTCTACGGGGAATGAATAATTCGGAGTCTCGGGTAGACAGATTTCGTCTTGGGGCGCTGACCTATGGATCAGGAATGGCGGAAACTTTTTGATGCTGGAAATGATGCTCTGAGAGAGGGCAATTTTCAGCAAGCAGAACAATGTTTGTTCTCGGCTTTGGCGGCTGCAGAACGATTCGGCGATCGAGATTCGCGCCTGGCCGATACTCTCGAAAGGCTGGTCGAGGCGAATTGGTATGGCGGTCAGTTCGGTCAAGTAGAGGCTCATGCTCGTCGCTTGCTTCTGCTCTATCAGAACACGGTCGGACCGGATCACTTCAAGACCGCTTGCATCAGCTACCGACTGGCAACCCTTTACCATTACGAACAAAAATTAGGTCTGGCAGAACCGCTCTATAAGCAGGTTACGACTGTCATGATGAAGTGGCTGGGTTCCAACCATCCGGAGCTGGCGCGCATCATGGATGACTATGCCGACTTGTTGCATGCCACCCATCGTGCCGATCAGGCAGAATACATAAAGCGCTGCGCCGAGTCGATCAAAACTGGACGCTGGGGGCAACCCGGACAAGCCAATGCTTCAGGCGGCAAGACGGAGACAGCGACTCCGGCTCAGACCGCTTCGACTTCTCCCACGCCTTCGCCCGCAACGATTTCGCAAAACCAACCGGCATTACAACCAGCCATGGCTGTCAACGAAACGAAGGCACCACCGCGTCCGCCCAATTTGACTCCTCAGAATATTCCACCCTCGGTGGCTCTTTCGGCACAGCAGAAAGCTCCCATCGTTTTCAATCAGAGCCAGCCTCCGCAGCCACCGGCGATGCCGCCCAAGGGAGTGGCCGCGCCAGTTGTCGCATCAGCTCCCCAGCCGTCTTCTGTTTTCGGCAATCGCAGCGGCGGCGCCATTGTTCCTCCGCCGCCTCCTCCTCAACCGACCGTATCCGTAGCCGGCACGACACCAATAATCATGCCCACTGTTACACCGCAACCCGGTCAATTGGACAAGAAGGAATTCGCAACCAACAATCAATTTGTCCCCCAGGTAAAAGTTCCGCCTCCTGCGAATATGCAGAATGTCAATGCCCGCATAACGCAGACGATGAAAAACCTTGATGAGGTTTGGAATAAGACTCGCATGGAAGCTGAGGCCCAAACAACCAAGGGTGATTTGGAGAGTGCTGAACGTTCTTGGTATGGCGCTGTGAAAGTGGCTGAAAAGGTCACGGGCAATGCTCAGAGACTGGCATATAGTCTCGATAGTTTGGGTGAGGTGCTTTGCCGCCAGGAGAAATTCTATCTGGCAGAACCACATTTTCGGCGTTCATTCAAACTGAAGAAAGAGGCTCTTGGACTAGCAAACCCGCTCGTAGCCTCTGCTGCCAACACCCTGGCTAAGCTGCATTACATGCAGGGCCATTATCGAGAAGCGGAGGAATTCGCTGAAGAATCCGCCAAGATCTATGAGAGCGCCCATGGCAAGGATCACCCGGATGTGGCTACCAGCCTGCACAACCTGGCTACTCTCTATCACATCCAATGCAAATATCGTGAAGCCGAACACTGCTACCAGCGCGGATTGGCGGTGAGAAAGAAGACCCTTGGCGAGGACCATCCGGATACGATTCGCATCAAGAAGAACTATGCCGACTTGCTCACAACCAACAATAGACACGACGAAGCTCAGAAGCTCAACGACAAAGCGACCGGATTGATTACGGGCAGCTGGTCTGTCATCGAAATTGCGCCGGACGATCAGTTGACTGCTCGGGACTAACGAAACTCCAGGCAGGCTAACTGGTTGTTACTTTTACTCGTCTTTGCCATGCTCGCACTAGCGACGCTATCACTCGACTGCATGATTAACACGTTCTCTGCATTTATTACCGCTTAGTTTCCTCGTGGGTCATCGCTCCATAACCCGGCTGTCTGGTGTTTCCGAAGCCGGGCGCTTATGTGTAGGTGGTGCAACATACTTCGTTCTTATATGGTCCTTATTCAAGAGCTTTCTCTAAATTTGTCTTGTATCTGTGAAACCCCGATCATCAACAAAGAAGAACGTTTAAAAAGCGTCCATCCTCTCCAATTCGAGTAACCGGTCTATGAACTAAGCGACACTTCGTCGCTTGCACGTCCACTCATTGGGGCGTGTTTTCCTGCCGGCTGGCGCCGGCGATTCAAACTCGAGGTGCATAAAATGTCAAAACGCAAACTTGCTTGGGGCGCGGTCATCATCGCACTCTTCATCGGCATTGCGGGCGTTGCCTGGAACATCTTCGGACTGCACGAAGTGAAGATGCCTCAGGCGGAGGTGCAGAAGAAGATCGACGTGAAGATGCCGTTTGCTACTAAGCACGACGTCGTCATCCACTCCGTCGCCCTCGATCTGACAGGCGACAAAATCGGGCTCGTCATCGAAGCTACGGCGACGAAGCTCAAAACCGAATTCACCGTCAAGGCAGAGACCAAGGGCACTCTCACCTACAACAACCTGGACGGCACATTCCACTTCAAACCCGATGAGCTCAAGCTCGTCGACGTGAAGACCAACGGTGACAGTGTCTCCAACAAGCTCGACGCCTTTGTCGAGAAGTGGGTGTCCAGTCCGAAAGTGCTCGCCAACAAGGACGAGCTGGTCAAGAAGGGTGCCGAGCTGGTCAACGGCATGGTGCAGAAAGGTGCTGTCTTCACGCTGGAGCGCATGCCCGTATACAAGCTGCCTGACACGTTCAAGGGGCAGATGGCGCGCATGTTTCTCAGCTCGGTGGAGGTGAAGGATCAAACCATCATCGCGCACCTGTCCTTCTGGCAGTTCACCAAGATGATGATCTTCTACGGGTTTGTCATCGTGCTGGCGATCGGCTTGGCGATTGCGATGCTCGCTAACCCCGAGCTGTTTGTCGCTGTTGCCATCATCGGCAGCATCGGCAACTAGGGCGCTTCGCTTTGCCCTTTCACCGGGCATGACAGAGGTCATATTGACTGAGTTAGGCACTCGGCCCAACAAGAAAAATTGACGGCAGGTCCGACTCCTGCCGTCAATCAGTCTGGAGTATACGATGCACGAAACTCTGCGCTCGAGAGAAGAAATCGAGAGTGTGCAAGCATATTTCCGGCAGATCAGGCTCATCATGCGTTACCAGCGCTCGATGAAGCCTGGCGAGCCAGTTTCGCAGCATCTGCGTCGGGCGCTCGACGTTTTCGCAACTGTCGAAAACCAGTATGCGAAGTGCGGGTTTCGCCCGATGATGCCGCTCAATAGATTGTTCGAGATGAGTGATGAACCTGCAGTCTTAGTGGCGAAAGGTTACGTCGCCCGTCTAATCGCAGACGAGAAGCCTGTCTTCTTCGCGCGCTACATTCGTAGGCGCCTGGAGGGGCAGACGGCGTAGGCAGTGGTTGGCACCGGCGTTGAAGCGCCGGGACTGCTGCTTGCGTTTGCTTGCGAATCAATCGGGACCGACACCGCGACAGCCGGTGCCGGTCGTAACCGATGCCAATGCTGTCCCAACCATTCGGAGTTCCCATGAACCGAAAAACCATAATCACGCTTTTGATCGCTGCTGTTGCAGTGGTCGGCGGCTTCTTCCTGTACAACGACTACACCTTCCGGCAGGAGCATGGGCGCGTCACTGCGGTCGACCTGTTCTCCTATGAGCAGGAAGTCGAGAACGTGCAGGACGCCAAGCCGGTCCTCATCTACTTCTACAAGCAGGAGAAAAATGCTCCTCTCGATGAAGACCAGATGCGAGTCGTCGAGAAGTTTGCCTGGCGTCATGCCCGCGACGCCAAGGTGGTGGCCATCAACGTCGCCCACCTGGAGAATCTGCCGCTGGCATTGGCGCATGGCGGAGTCCGCACGCCTTCCTTCGTGTTTGTCCTGAACGGCAAACAGGTGAAAGGACCGAGCGGCAGCCCTGCTGATTACGCCGAGCTGCAGCGCTTGTACAGCCTGGTGCAAAGCCAGCGCTGAGAGCGCGTCGGCATCATGAAACCCGGTCTCCACGCACGGCGTGCGGCATCACTGCCAGCAGCTGTGCGTGGGGACACCATCAGTTCTTATGGTTAGGCAAGATTGACCCCGAGGATAGAAAGCATGGACTGGAAGAAATTGTCCGGCAAAGCCGCTCAGTACGCCGCTGACGGTGCAGTCGAAAAGACTGCTGAATTCGCTCTTACGAAGGTCGGCCCGTATCGCGTCGCCGGCATTGTCGCCAAGCTGCTGATGGCAGGCGCTGTTGTGTTTGCCATTGGTGGCTGGGCTCTGCACTTCTTTGCCGGTTACGCCGGCGTCGCCTCTGCCGTGTACGTCATTGCTGCCATCGTTTTCGGTGCCGGCTTCGTAATCAACATGGTCAGAAACTTCATCTACAACAAAGCCAAGGGCGCGCTGAAAGTCGGTGTCGACTGGGCAACGGGTGCAGTGAAGAAGCGCTATGCCGGTGACTCGAATGCGCAGTCCGCCGGCACTGCTCCGGTCAGTGGCGCCGATCAAAGCGGCACCAAGTAGAACCGATTCGAGATTCCCGGTGTGCACTGGATGGCTCAGCGCAAGGAAGCGCTGTTCCTCCTGTGTGCATTGCGAAAAACAGAGAAAGAGAAAAATAAAAATGGCAAGCAAAGCAAGCTCTCCCAAGCTCAGGGCTCGCCGCTTCCCCGTCACACCGGGGCAAGTCGAGGGGCCTTATTTCATCGCCGACGCCAAGCTGCAGAGCAAGCTTTTCCCGTCCGGCGCGGTTGGTGAGGAGGTGCGAATCAACGGTCAGGTAATCTGCCAGGACGGCACTGCGATTGTCGGCGCTACCGTTTCGGTTTGGGTCGCCGACCCGGCCGGACGCTACGACAACCAGGCTGACGACGGCAGCGCCAAGCCGATTGCCGTCAAAGAACATCGGTATCGCGGTCGTATCATTTCCGATCAATCCGGTGGCTACGCCTTCCGCATTCTGCGTCCCGGAAACTACTTCGACAGCGGTTACAATCTCTGGCGTCCGGCGCATATCCACGTGCTCGTGGAAGCGAAGGGCTACGAGACACTGACTACGCAGCTGTATTTCGAGGACGACGCACACAATACGCTCGACATTCCCGGCGACGATTTCTTCCAGCCGGAACTGGTCGTGCGTCTCAACCCGGCGGTTGCGATCACCGGTGTCGCGCAAAAAGGTTCTTTCAATTTCGTCTTGGCTAAGGCTAGCTGAGCGCAATTGAATTGAAGTCACTGGTGGATACGATGACGTTGCGCGAATGCAGCGACTTCGTATCCACCTCGCGACTTTGGTGGCGCATGTTTTGCTTTTTTAAACCTAAATACTATGCGAAGTAGTAAAAATGGTAAAAACGAAAAAACGGA
>JAIETE010000120.1 GCA_019745505.1 Candidatus Obscuribacterales bacterium
CCTCATTTTCAATCAGTCCTGGCGAAAAAGTTGGGATCGTCGGTCCTAATGGCAGCGGCAAAACGACCTTATTGCTTGCTCTTGCCGGTTCTATAGAATCCGACGACGGTTCTATCTGCATGCCCGGCCGGTTCACAATCGGGCATCTTCCGCAAAGTTTGCAGATGGAAGATGACGATACTCTTTTTGAATTTATGACGAAAGGTGCGACCTTCGACCCGAAGCGATTTCATCGAATTCTAAAGGAAGTTGAATTGGAAGATGTAGATTTTGCTCGCAAGTTGAAGACACTGAGCGGCGGGCAAAAGACGCGAGCTGCACTGGCGCGGGTCCGCATGATTGATGCCGACCTGCTTCTTCTAGACGAGCCGACTAATAATCTTGATTTGAAGAGTGTTGAGTGGTTGGAGCGATTTATTATGAGCACACCGGCTGCTTGCTTGATCGTTTCGCACGACAGATTTTTTCTGGATCGCACCTGCTTGCGTATTCTGGAGCTCGATCCAGTATCACACCGAATTGAAAGTTTTTCCGGCAATTATTCCTGGTACAAAGCCAGCAAAGAGCAAGAACGTGCTCGTATTGCGCGTCTTTATAAGGAGCAGCAAGACAAGATAAAGCAGTTGACGAAAGATATTCGAGAGGTGAAGCAGCAGGCTGGCAAAACTGAGAATACTACCGTAAACGATTATTTGCGAGGACGGTCCAAAAAGGTTGCCGCAAAAGCAAAGGCTAGAGAGGCTCGCCTCAACCGAATGGTCGAGCGTGAAAAGATTGAGAAGCAACGCGAAGTCGAATCCATGCGTCTCACTATCAGTGGGCGAATTCAGCATCGGTCACCGATTCTGAGACTGAATGAAATCTCGTATCGAGTGGGTGACCAATTGATTCTAGATGGCATCTGCGCTGAGTTGATAGGTTCAACGCGAGTAATTTTGACGGGGCAAAACGGCAGCGGCAAGACAACGCTTTTAAAGCTGATAACAGGAGCAACGCTTCCGACTGAGGGCGGAATTTATCTAAAGGACGGAATTAAAATTTGCTATCTTCCGCAGCACCAGGAGTCGCTTCCAGGTGATTTGAGCGTGTTGGCGTTTTTGCAAGGACTTGGAAGTCGACAAATGAGCGAGGGGAGCTGGAGAACATTTTTGCACCGCTTTCAATTCTCCAGGAGTGAGGCATTCAAGAAAATCGCTTGCTTGAGCCAGGGAGAGAAAGCCAAATTGCTTTTGGCTTCTTGCATGATAGAAGAGCCCGATTTGCTTGTTCTTGATGAACCAACCAATCATCTCGATATTCCGGCGATTGAATCGTTGGAAACAGCGCTGGAAGGATATTCCGGTGCAATGATTGTAGTCACTCATGACCGTTATTTCGCTCAGAGAATTTCTCCCCATGAGCACTGGCATTTGGAGAATTCTTCGATGAAGCGAATCGTTGGGTAGGGTGAATTTGTCGCGCATTCTTGCGCCAAGACCAAAAGAGAGGCGCAACGCGCCCCTCTTTCTGGTCATGCCGTGCCGTGAAAAAGGTGTTGTTATCGGGTGTATCCCCCGCGTCCATTTTTTATGAGGCTAATTGTGGACGCTTCTATCTTTTCGTTTGGTTGTACTAGCCCTCCAATCTCGATATCGACAGCCAGACCGCCACTGTAATAGCTCTTTCTAGGCTGCAGACAGATCGTTTTTCCATCCGCCCCTCGAAATGAAGAGTTTGCGTCAAACGGATTTGCCAGCGTTAGACCGGTTGCCAACCTGCCTTTGTGAACAGCACCGGCAATAAAATCGTCACCGCCATATTCCGAAATCTCACACCAATTGAGAGGATTGCCCGCAATTGGCTGTCCGGCGTGTTTGCCGCCGCTGCGAGTGCCCAATCTTTTGACATTGTTTCTGAAAATAATGATCGGATTTATGCCGGCATTGGTACAGGTCTCAACCGTCGTAGAAACTTGACTTTCCGATGTTACACCCGGTGGAAACGGGCTTTTGGCGATGCTTCTGCGCGAGATGCTACCGTCGTTCTTAAACTCGTATGCATAGAGGTCATTCGGTCTTGATTGAAAGCGCTGATTCAACATCTCGATTATTGATCCGATTTGAGGGCGAAGGTGTCCGTTGCGAAGCCAGAAGTAGAGATGCTCTGCGAATTGCTCTGCAGTGCCTTCGGCGCTGTCAAGTCTGCTCGGACGCATTTTTGCCAGCGGATCAAGCGGATAGTCACCGCCCAATGCCTGATAAGTCATGGTCATACGGTCGCGGAAGTTTGATTGGTCAAGCAAGTCTCTCCAGGTATGCATACCAGTCACTGACGAGCCGCAAAATCTCATGGTCATGACACCGGCAGGTCCGCTGTCGTCCATGCTGTATGGCTGAGCTGCTGCTGCGATCTCGATTTTTCCGGGAGCATCCAAGCCGAATGGGAGCACTTGTTTGAATTGGCTGTTTCTCGAGAAAGTCGCCTTCACTCTGACAATGGAGTTGATGTGATTATCGTCGGCAGGGGAAAAGTGCGCAGCGCTTACCAGCGCGGACGATTTGCCCAGGCCGGCAAAAGTATATGTTTTGTCGAATAGCGGAACATCTACAAAGGCTCGATATTCCTTGTCTACTGCCTGTCCTTTTTCCACATGCGCATAATTCTGCGGTACCGGGGTTGGAATCGACGAACGGGCTGCGGCGGATAGCCAGCCATTTTCGATTTCAATCGAATCCAGTGTTAGACTCGCAGGCAAATGTGATTTGAGAAAGTCGGCCACATCCTTTTCTATATCAATCTTTTGACCGTGATGATCTTCGAGTTTGTGGACGCCGTGTTGCGGATTATCTATCTGCGAGTTTTGTTGTGCCTCTCCTTTGAGGCTGCGATCATGAGACGCTACTGCCTGGCTGAGGGCCGAATTCAAACTATCCACTGTTGATTGAAGAGATTCTCGATCATCTTCTGCTAGTTCGCTGATTGTTTTATTCTGGAGTTCGTGCCCCAGAACGGCCAATTGGCGGACTGTGCCTATCAAAGTGTTGATGCCCGTGACCGGCAATGGTTCTCCGTCGCAAGCCAATGTCCCTTCGCCGTTGGGGGGGAAATTGCTGAGCGAAACAAATCCGAATTCCGGATCGTTGATTAGCACCCGCGACAAGTCATTGGCTGCTAACAATGCTGCCGCTTCGACCGCACCTTTTGCACGGTCTCTGTCTACGGCATAGAGACCGCCTTGTGCTGCCAGCATAAGCAGCGGCACAACTATCAGGCATGTGCACGCCAGAATGACCAGAAGCATGTTGCCATCCTGCCTGCGTGCAGAGTGTTGTAATCGGGGCTTGCAATTGTTTTTTTTCATTAGAAGAAACCGGAGGCGCGGCACGAAAGTTGAAAAGAGAGGATGGGTGCCATGGATTGGCTACGAGGTAACTTTTCCATGGCACCGTCCTTTTGGGATCAAACCTCTATCCTGAACGGCTGTTTTTCACCTTATGTGGTGGTTTGGGCTTTGGTGCCGGCTTCGGCTTTGGAGCCGGTTTTGGCTTCTTTGGCTTGGTTGGATCAGGGGTTGGTGGTGGTGGCGGTGGTGGTGGTGGTGGTGGCGGTGGTGGGGGCGGAGGAGGAGGAGGTGGTGGTGGGGGAGGAGGTGGTGGCGGCGGCGGCGGCGGCGGCTCCGGATCCGGCGTCGACGCATTGAGGTTGTTGATCAACACCTGCATTTGCGGGGTGGTTCGCCCGCCTACGGGTTCGACGCTGAACATGTAATCCGATGGGTACCATGCACCTGCTGTCCAATAGGTATAGCCCGTCCACTGATCTTTATTGGCGTGCATGTACTTGAGCATTGCATCAAGCGATGCCAGCGCATTCGAGTTTGATGGAACTCCGAATTCGCTCAAGAATGCCGTGCGATTATGTTGTTTCAGCCAGGCTGTAAAGCTGCTCAATGTAGCAACCGCATCTGCCGGTGACAGTGTGTCGGTATGGGTACCGGAGCCGTCATAGTCCAGATATTGATGCACGTCATACGACCAGTTGTTGCCGGGATCCGTGATGTTGATCATGGCAGACGCATTTTCCTGGATGAAGTTGACCGGATGCATCCAGTTGGTGGAAGGCACCAGAATCAGATTCGTCGCGCCGGTTGAACGTATGCCGTTTATTGCAGCCTGAGAGGATGCGCACCATGTCGTAGGAGTCATGCCTCCACCGATGGGCTCATTCATCAATCCAAAGATTACCTTCGAGTTGCCTTTATAGTGGCTTGCCAGTCGACTCCAGAAGTCCGCAAACATTGAGTTTGGCCAGCCGTTGGTGACGCCTACCAGTTTTGTTTTGTACTCGCCGTAATTGTGCGGATCAAGAATTGCGCTCATACCTTTTGCCGTGATCATATCCACCACGGCATCGAGTCGACCTAATTCAGTAGGATCCAGCGGTCCATTTTCAGTGGGCTGCATACGGTCCCAGGAGAAGCACACACGAATCACGTTCATGCCTTTCGAAGAAAAGTAATCGATTTCCGATTGAGAAGGATATACGTAATCCCAGTTGTAGCGTGCAGGAACCCACTTCTGATTGAATTCACCTCCCGATATGTTGACGCCCTGATATGCCATTCCACCTGTAGCTAATGCAGCACTGCCGCTAAAAAGCAAAGCAGTGCACGCCGCAAAGCAGGTGGAAATTGGAGAGCGCTTCCATCCGAGTAAGCCCGAGAGACGCTTACGCGGACGTGTTTTTCCAATTGCCATTACTTACTACTCCTTTGTGAGGTCGCCATGGCGCCCCTCCTGAAGTCCGTGAGGTGTCCTGCTGCCGGCCCACAAAGGCAGCGGCGCACCAGAAAAACTTCAGTCGGTTGGCTATGGCTTACTCACTTCCGACACAACCATCCTATGGTCGGAATGTGAGGACCGTGTGAAGACCCGCCAGTAAGTAATAGGTCATTACGCTAAAGTTATTACGCCCGAAAAAAATAGGTCGGTAACGTCTTAGCAAAAAGATTTTCAAAATGCTTACACGCTATCCAAAAATCTCGCAAAGGTCTTGTGTGCTAGATCTTCCTGTTTGTGAAATTCTTGTGAAAGTCCCCTGCTTGATGGCGAGTATCAAATTGATTGCTTAGTCCAAGAGATTTTCGATTTCTTAAATGGTTTAGAATAACCACTCGCTCGTGCGTTGAGAATTATCGTTTTGAAGTGCGAATTACCAAGTATCAAAAGAAGTCGAATGCTTTTCATTTTTCAGTGGATAGCATTGCTTTCTGCCATCTCGCTAGTAGCTAGTGCAGCATTTGCTGAAGGAAAAAGTGAGACCTGCACTGTCTTGCGACAATATGATTACAAACTCGGTGAGATTGTAGTCTGCCTAGGAGAGCGCCATGCACGCGTGGATTGCATGAATGGTAGGTGCACAATTATTGCTGCTGCACCGGATTGGAGAGTTACCGTCTTCAACAAAGACAAGCAATTTATTTCAGCTGACCGAAAACGTTGGCACGAGTTTGGAATCGAGGGAGTAGCTAAGAGCCGGCGATGGTTGTTCGAAAATACGAGACTACCCATGTCTCGGGTGAAATTTTTGGGGCGCAATTCTGTTCAGGTCAGCAGGGTTCTCTATGGTGACCTTGCAGAAGGATTTGATATCGCCTTTCAATCGAAGAAGAAGAAACAGGCAGAAAAATCCATGTCTCGTACCGCCACGGAAACTGCATCCAGCGACTTCGCCTTCAATACTAATATCAATGAATTTGTTGAAGGTCTCTATCTCACACCAAGCAAGGCAAGAGTATTTCTGTCTTCCGTCTCGGCTGAGCCGGGCATTACGCGCACGACTTTCGGAACTCATTCGATAAGAAGAGAGACTTTTCCGATTGATTATTTTAGAATTCCTGCCGGATTAAAGCCTGCATACTCCTATTCCACTGTAATAGCAGGGCGAGAAGTAGAAGGGGTATTGATGGAAGTTTTGGGTGGAGAGTCGCCCGGTAAGAAGTAAAAAGATTAGCCTATTTCTTGTCCTTGCGCAGCTTGTCCTTTTCTTTTTGCTTGGCGAGTTTTTCAGCCCTCCGCGCAGCTTCTTCATCTGCACGTTTCTTTGCCAGTGCTTTGTTTTTCTCTTCTTCTTTTTTCTCTAGGTAGTATGCGTAGCTGCCGCTGTAGCTGTGTAATTCTCCGTCACGAATTTCGATGATGCGATTGGCTATCTTCGAGATGAAATAACGGTCGTGGGAAATAACTACCACCGTGCCATCGTAGTTATTCAGCGCCTCTTCGATCATCTCTTTGGCGGGAATGTCGAGGTGATTGGTGGGCTCGTCGAGAACGAGGAAGTTGGCGGACTTCAGCATCATTTTTGCCAGAGCCAGTCGCGCTTTTTCACCGCCGCTCAAAGAACCGACCTTTTTGAACACTTCATCTCCTGGGAAGAGGAAGCATCCCAGCAGCGTTCTTATTTTTGTATCCGGCCAATCATGGACTTCATCAGAAATTGTAGTCAGAACCGTTTTAGACAAATCCAGCGCTTCGGCTTGGTTCTGTTCAAAGTAAGCCGGAATTATATTGTGGTCACCCAGTTTGCAAGTGCCTTCGGATGGTTCTTCGGCACCCATGAGCAAGCGCAGCAGAGTCGATTTCCCGGAGCCGTTAGGTCCGAGCAGGGCGATTCTGTCCCCGCGATCGATTTCGAGGTTGGCACCAAGAAAAACGACTTTTTCGCCGTAGGTATGAGTGACGTCCCTTATGGTGGCGATTTCCCGACCGCTGCGGACTGCCTCGGGAAAGCGAAATCTCAGAGTTGTTTCTTCCGTTTCCGGCGCATCGATAATCTCAATTTTGTCGAGTTGCTTCTCACGGCTTTTAGCTTGTGTGCTTCTAGTAGCGCTGGCCCTGAATCTGTCCACAAATGCCTGCTGCTTTTCCAATTCGCGCTGCTGACGCTCGTAAGCCGCTTGCTGCGCTTCGCGAACCTGTGTTCGCGCTTCTACATAAGCGGTGTAATTGCCCAGGTAGCAAGTTGAGACGCCGCGTTCGACTTCAACGATGCTTGTGCAAAGTCTGTCGAGAAACTCGCGGTCGTGCGAAACGATTACCATTGGAATGGTCAGACCCTTCAGATACTTCTCCAGCCATTCAACAGTTTCCAGATCGATGTGGTTGGTTGGTTCGTCGAGCAGCAACAATTGGGGCTCTTGAAGCATAATTTTGCCCAGCCCGATTCGCATCTGCCAACCGCCGCTAAATTCGCCGACAAGCCGGTTGGCGTCGGCTAGAGACATACCGATCTCCGGCAGAATTTTCTCTGCTTTGTGCTCGAGCGCATATCCATCTTTCGCTTCGAACTCGCGTTGCAGCTTGTCCAGCTTATGCAGAAGTTTGTTCATATCTTCCGGCGCTGCTGTCTCCATCTCATGCTGCACCACATGCAGTGCATGGCGAATTTCCTCTACGTCCTTGTACGCGCGCAGCAATTCGTCGACGACAGTGTTCTCCACATGCACGTCGAATTCCTGACTGAGACATGCGACTTTCAAGCCCGCCGGCTTGATCACATTGCCTGAGGTGGGTTCGATTTCGCCCATGATGATCTTGAATTGCGTCGTTTTGCCGCTGCCATTGGCGCCGACAAGTCCGATACGCTCTCCGGCTTTGACCTCCCAGGTCACTTCTTTGAGTGCTTCGCCGGTCGGGTAGATTTTGCTGATTTTGTCCAGTCTGAGCATTGCTGTTCGTGTTTCCTTGTGAGCTTCCAACTGTTTAACGAAGCTCATGTTTCCCTTGCGACCCGGGGGACGCGCCTACAACTATTAGAGCACTCTTACGACAAAATGGCGTAGAGACAACGAAAAAGCCTAATTTTTTGGCTATTATTTCTCCACACATAGGAGACTCCGGCGCTTGGGAATTCTCGTCAGCTGCCAAACTATCCGCAAGTCATATAGCTCTCGACCGCTCTTTACGGACATCTCATTCGGGATAGAGGAGCGCGAGCGGATCGGTCTTATCGGTCCGAATGGAGCCGGTAAATCAACTTTGCTTAAGATATTGGCAGGCTTGGTCGAGCCCGACGGCGGTTCGGTTGTCGCTCGCAGGCAGCTTCGTATCTCGTTCTTAACCCAGGAACAGGCATACCCTGCCGAGTCGACGGTAGCGGAAATCGTTGCTGCAGCTGCAGAGGAAGTGGAATTTGAAGAGCACGAGCGAGCTGCTTCGGTGGACTCGACACTTGCCGATATTGGCTTTCCCGACCGGAATGCCTGCGCCGGCACGCTTTCCGGCGGTTGGCGCAAGCGCCTGGCTATTGCCTGTGTGCTGGTTCAGCAACCTGAACTTCTCTTCATGGACGAGCCTACCAACCATTTGGACCTCGAAGGCATCCTCTGGCTGGAGGGAATTCTTAAGAAAGCGAATTTTGCCTATCTGGTGATAAGCCATGACAGGGCTTTTTTGGAGTCGGTTGCCAATCGAGTTATCGAGCTCAACCCCACCTACCCGCAGGGTTTTCTCAGTGTAAAAGGCAATTACAGCCAATTTCTCGAAGCAAAGGATCAGCAAGTCGAAGCACAGGTGCATCAGCAGCAGGCGCTGGCCAGCAAGGTTCGCCGTGAGATTGCCTGGTTGCAGCGGGGGGCAAGGGCCAGGCAAACAAAGGCGCGCGGGCGGATAAAAGATGCCGGTGAATTGATGGAGCAACTGGCGGAAGTGAAGCAGCGTAATGCGCTCACTTCGCCTGTGGAAATCGGCTTTGATGCTTCCGGCAGAAAAACTAAGGAATTGCTTTCACTCAAGTCTGTTTCCAAGTCGCTGGGCGGGCGCAATCTGCTGTCGGACTTTGAGCTGGTCATTTCGCCGGGGACCAAACTCGGCATAGCCGGTCGAAATGGCACAGGCAAGACGACTTTGCTGAGAATTATTGCCGGTGATTTGCAGCCTGATTCCGGAACCATAAAGCGTGCAGATGACCTCAAGGTTGTTTGGTTCGATCAAACCAGAGAGCAGCTCGATCAGACGAAGACCTTGAAAGACTCTCTCAGCCATCAAGGTGAGTCGGTAACCTACCGCGGCAGAAGCATGCACATTGCCAGCTGGGCAAAGAAATTTCTCTTCAAGCCCGACCAATTGAATATGCCGATCAGTTATCTTTCAGGCGGTGAGCAAGCCCGTATTCTTATCGCCAATCTAATGCTGAAAACCGCTGATATCCTCATTCTCGACGAACCGACCAACGATCTGGATATTCCCTCGCTTGAAGTTCTGGAAGAGAGTCTGGAGGATTTCCCGGGTGCCGTCATTCTAGTCACACACGACCGCATGATGCTCGACTCTGTTTCCAAATACATCCTGGCTCTTGACGGAAAGGGCAAAGCCGAGTTCTTTGTCGACTACGAGCAATACGAGCAAGTTGCAGAAGAATTCGCCTTGCAGGAGGAAGTGAAACCTGCAAAACAGGAAAAGGTGGCAAAACCGGCAAGTAAGGTTCGCTCGGGTTTGTCCACGGCAGAGGCTCGCGAGTTAGAGCGCCTTCCGGACAAAATTGAAAAGAAAGAGGCTTCGCTGCAATTAATTCAGGCAGATATGAATAAGCCCGAAATTTCTTCCAACTATGCCAAACTGCAAGAACTAATGAAGCAGCAGGAGCAAACACAGAAGGAATTGGATCAGCTGTTCAAGAGCTGGGAAGAACTGGAAGCCAAACGCTAATCGTGGTGGCGCGTTTCACGCGCCCAAAATGTGAGCTCGGGCGGCTCGCCCGCATTTTTCAAAAAGAGGAAAGGAAATGAATTCGTTATCCCAGCGCCTGGTCGTCCTAGCCACAACACTGCTGGCAGCGGGCACTGCACCTCTCGCCTTTGCCGATGATGCGTCCTTCAAGAAGCTTATGGATACGGGAGTAGACGCGCTGAACAAGTCGAGCTTCGCTGCTGCCTCCGACAGTTTTTCAGAAGCGCAAAAGGTTGCAGAGCAGGACCACAATGACTTCTACAGATCGCTCAGTATGAGCAGATTGGCCGATGTCCGCTTGCGCGAGAGAAAATACAGCGAAGCCGAGACAATATTTAAGCAATCTTTGGCGCTCGCTGAAAAAGCGAAGGGAGCAGGCCGATCTGTTGTATTGATGGATCTGAATTCATTGGGTGCGCTTTACCTTGCGCAAGCCAATTTTGCAGAGGCTGAGAAATATTTGAAACGGGTCATTTCTATGCTCGATGCAAACAACTCAGACACGCTCATCAACAGAAAATTTTTGCCGACCGCTCTCGATAATCTTGCTGTCGTCTATCGCTCGACGAAGAGATTTGCTCAAGCCGAAGCGTTGTACAAACGTGCTATTCCGCTATGGGAGCAGGTCGGCGGACCGGAAGACGCGGATACGGCAACCAGCATCAACAATTTGGCGGCGCTCTACTATTACGAGCGCAAATATGCCGAAGCCGAGCCTCTCTTTGTTCGTTCGTTGGCAATTAGAGAGAAGACACTGGGCGCAAATCATCCGGAAGTCATAAACAATGCCAACAATTTGATTCTGGTTTATCGCGCGTTGAAAAAAACGTCAGAAGCTGAAGCATTGTCCAAGAAATTCGGGGGCACGAATGCTGGGGAAGATAGTAATGCCCCGGCGGTTCTAACGGGCGCGGGTGTCGACACGGACGAATGGTCGAGGCATGTCCAGGCGGGTCGCGAGCATCTTAAGGAACAGCGTTATGCCGAAGCCGAAAAGGAATTGCAAGCGGCGGTTCAAGAAGCGCAAAAGGGTGGTGTTGAAGACAGGCGTTTAGCCGCCACCTTATATAATTTGGGCCATGTCTACGTGAAGCAGAAAGATTACGAAAAGGCCGAAAGCATCTACTCCCGCTCATTGTCGATCTGCCAAAAGGTTTGCGGAGATAATGACAAAGAAGTTTTGAAGACTCAAACTTCTCTTGCAAAACTATACACCGAGCAGAAAAAGTATGAAAAGGCCGAGCCTCTGTTTAAGCATGTAATTGCGGTGCAAGAGAAAGCTCTGGGACGAAATCATAAGGAAGTCGCCGACGCCATGAACAATTTGGCTGCGATGTACGCGGAAGCAGGAAGAAAGTCCGAATCGGCTTCCTATGAGAGACGTGCCCGGTCCATCGACGCCAAGAATACGAAAGCGCAATAGTCTAGTACTTTCCAACCAGCGCTGAAACAACTTTTGTGCAGCGTGGAAACGCTTTGCTCAGACTTGCCGCTCTTTCATCATCTGCTGGAGATAAGATTGCGACAAAAATCTCGGCGAACATTTCCGAGCGCCCGGCATCGTTTTCCTGCAGAAAATACTCCCAAGTTTTTCGCTGCTCGCTTCCCAGGTACTTTCCGTCGTCCTCATATGCTTTTTCGAATGCGTCGGATTTCGAATAATTGCCGGTGCTGTCGTAAGCGTGACCCATCTCATGAATCGATGTGGCGGCAAGGCGCCAGTTTTCTCTAAGCGGGCTGTTCCGCCAGGATAAACGTTCGCAGACATAGATCTTCTTGGGACCAGGGCTATACATGCCGCCACAATTGTCATATCCGCCACCGTGATAGCCTCTGGGTTTTTCAATATTCAGCTCCGGATGCGCGGACAGCATGTCCGGCACAATCAGTATTGAAATTCCACTTTGTTTGATTGCTTCCTGTACTTGCTTAGGAACTTTACTGACTGCGAGTTTTACCTGCTGTTCAGTATTCCCTGTGTATTGCGTTCTGCGAAAAATTTCAATCGGGACTATTGTTTCCAATCCGACGAAACCTTTATCGGCATGTGCAGGTTGGCAGCAGATACAGAGCGCAACTGCCAAAGCCGCGGTTTTCGCTTTCAAGCGTTGCTTTTGCCTTATCTTTGGAACCATTGGATTTGCAAGTTTCGAACGGATTCTAATAATTGGAAATGAAAAGTTCTGATCCTATCTTACTTTCCTTTTTCAAATTGCAGTTGTTCATGCCGTACTGCAATTGCCAGTTTTGAATGTTTGCCCAACGGTATAGTTTGCGGATTTCAGGACAGTCATCATAGGTAATGAGAAAGCGATGCTTTGGAGTTTCCTTCAAAACTTTTGCCAATCGAACGTGATCGAATTCGTGCAAAATGCCACCACGCCCGTACAATCGGGTTGCTTTGAAATAGGGCGGGTCGAGGAAGATAAACACATTTCTGCCTGGTTTCTGAATCACGTTTTCATAATCG
>JAIETE010000128.1 GCA_019745505.1 Candidatus Obscuribacterales bacterium
TATGCGTGACTCATCCAGTAGCATTCAACCTGTTGAAAACAACGTCAACGAGCTCAGACGGGGACTCCTTGATGCGGCTGTGACGTCCGCTTGGATGAAAAAGCTGAAAGCGAAGTCGCTTCTGGTAGCAGGTAAAGAAGATCTTTTCCAGACAATCGCCCAGGTCTTCGTCGACGCTATATTCTCCACCGATGTGCGCATGCCCAGAGACTGCGCAGT
Source organism: Candidatus Obscuribacterales bacterium (assembly GCA_019745505.1). Lineage (GTDB taxonomy): Bacteria > Cyanobacteriota > Vampirovibrionia > Obscuribacterales > Obscuribacteraceae > QKMZ01. The sequence continues at coordinate 220 of JAIETE010000128.1, forward strand.
CGTCCTGTGCGAACTGCTGGAAGAATTGCTGTTCGAAAGCGAACCATGCCTGAAAGCCATAACCAGCCTTAATAGTGAAGTCTGCAAGCAGATTTGCACGGCCGGCGACCTGGGTGTGGATGCTGAAGTTTTACTCGATCGCGCCACGAATCTTATGACGTTGACGTGCATGAGGATCAAAGGCAATCCACCTTCGCAAGATCTCGAATCCGGAGCGCGCGATGCCTTGAATCGCATTCAATGGTTGCTTCAAAAGAGCCTTGGCACTACCGACGGTGACAGCCGCGCCCCCCAACCATATGGCGATCTTTGCGAACTAAATACCAACCGTGTCATTCTCGAGGCAGTCGGACACTCGCTTTTAAAGGAAATACTCGATGACGGATTGAACTTTCTGGAAACATCGGCTGCCATTTCCGAAGCAAACGGTGATTGCGCTCTGAGCATAAAAGCATCTAAGTGGTGCCGTTTTATGGATGAACGTTCTCGCCAATTGGCACCGGGCGACAATCAGCAAGCAATCGATTCAGGCCAGTGGCACTGCAATCAATCCTGCCGAGAAACCTCTCTGAAAGCAGTCGAGAGTGGAATGCCCGTAGATCAATTATGCAATGGCGGCATTCGTATTTTCGCCGTGCCGATAAAGGCCGGCAACGATATTGTCGGGGCGATAAATATAGGCTACGGAGATCCGCCCAAAGAAAAGAGCGAATTGGAAGAACTGGCGAAGAAGTACCAGACCACTGTCGAAGATTTGTCCGACCAGGCCCAGAAATATCACAGCCGCCCGCCTTTCATCATCGAGCAATCAAAAAAACGACTGCTTTCGGCAGCCCACCTGATTGGCGAAATCGTCGAGCGCCGGCGCAGCAGGATGGAGATTCAAAAACTCAACTTGATGCTCAAAGAACGGATCAGAGAGCTCGAGCCGGCTGAAAGAGAGAGATTGAAACTTGCCGATATTGTCGAACAGAGCAACGATGCAATATTCAGCGTCGATCTGGATAGCAATGTGATCAGTTGGAATTCGGGAGCGGAAAAAATCTACGGTTATTCTCAAGAAGAGATTGTCGGAAAGCCTATCTACACAATTTCGCTGGAAGACGGACCCACATCGCAAACCGAAGAGATTCGCTCAATGGTAATGGCCGGCACTCCTCCCAAGATGTTCGAAACAGTTCACAAGCGAAAAGACGGAGTAGAAATTCCGGTTGCCCTGACGATTTCTTGCATACGTAATGAAAAGGACGACATAACGGAAATCTCCGTCATCTCGAGAGACATCACCGAAAGGAGAAAAGCGGAAGAAGCGCTGAAGAAGTTTTCACGGGATCTGGAGCGTTCCAACAATGAATTGAAACAGTTTGCCTTTGCCGCCGCCCACGACTTGCAGGAACCGCTCAGAGCGATGGCTAATTACAGCGATTTGCTCTCGGGCAGATACGCCGCCATGCTGGACGAACGGGCTGTGAAATACATCAATCGCATCGCCGAATCATCAGAGAGAATGCAAGCTCTGATCCAAGATTTGCTGCACTACAGTCGCGTAGATACGCACGGCAAGCCGTTTACTGAAGTCGATCTGGAAGACATTCTTTCTTCGGCGCAAAAGAATCTGCGCATTGCCATCGAGGAAAGCGGCGCCATAATTACGTCCGGCAAGCTGCCTGGAATTCAAGCCGATCGCTCGCAAATGCTGCTGCTCTTCCAGAACTTGATTGGCAACGCGATCAAGTACAGAGGGGAAGAAACGCCGCACATCTCCATCGAGTCGAAAATGGAAAACGGCATGCTGACGCTGGTTTTCAAAGACAATGGTATTGGCATGGAAGAAGAGCACTTCGAGAGGATTTTTGTAATTTTCCAGCGCCTGCATACCCGCGATGAATATCCGGGAACCGGCATGGGTCTGGCGATCTGCAAGCGGATCGTAGACCGACACGACGGTGCGATTTGGGTCGAATCAAAACCGGGTAAGGGCTCGGATTTCTTTGTCCGTTTGCCGCTTGTACAGAACGCCAATGGAGATTCAGCAGCGAATGAACATCCTGCACGTTGAAGACAATCGCGCCGATTCGGATTTGCTGAAAGAAGCATTCGAGTGCATCGGAGTTGAAGCGACTTTGCAAGTTACACATGACGCAAAGCAGGCTCTGCGTGGTCTGGAACAAAATCTAAGCCTGCACGGTGCAAGCAGCCCCGATTTGATCGTCCTCGATTTGAATCTGCCCAAAATGGATGGTCGCGAGATGTTGAAACGATTGAAAGAACATCCGCAACTGCGCAGAATACCGGTGATTATCTTGAGCACGTCCAACCTGGAGCAAGACATTTCCTTTTGCTATGACAATCACTGCAACAGTTATATTGTAAAGCCGATACGCTTCGAAGAATACAAACGAGTGGCGAAGAACATTCTCGAATACTGGTTTTCCACAGTTGCACTGCCGCCGTATTCAACCACCAATTAAGTATAGAAGTCCGAAAGCTACTTGCCTGCCGGCGCCACCTTGACCAGTATCGGCGCGAAATCAGTGTCTTCGATAATCAGTTTGTATTCGCCGGGCTTGTTGGTAACAGTCACAGGCGCCTGATCGCCTGATTTCAGGAATACTTCACCGGCAAAAAGTCCGTCCGATTCGAACTCCAGTGTCGTTGATTCGGAGTTTTTGATAACAACCTGACTGCCAGGCGGAACAGTCATAGACTTGCCGGCCGTGGCGCGAGAAAAGTCGATTTCGATGGCGTTTTGCACATTGCCTGAGCGACTCGAATTGGTTGCGGCCTCCACAGCAATTTCCGTATAAATTCCGAAAAGCAAGCCGATGCTCAGAGCCAACATCGCACCTGATGGCGTAAGCGATGCGAAGCGCAAGCGCAGCAACTCTCTCACCACGTAAATAAGCGATCCTACGGCCAGTGTAAGAAACAGCAATGTGACATACTCGTTGACGAAAAATCCGCCGATCAATGCACCCAGTGCGGTTGGTCCGCCGCCGATCAATCCTAGCAGTGCGATTCGCCAAAAGCTGACGGGCTTTCCGGCTAATGGTGCGGCAATGCCGAAGCCTTCAGTGGCGTTGTGCATGGCAAAACCAACCACGAGCACGACTCCCAGACTGATCGAACCGCCGGAAAATGACTGCCCTATGGCCAAGCCTTCGGCGAAATTGTGCAGGCCGATACCGGTGGCAATCATGGTGGCAATGGACAATGCATCGCCCTCTCCTTTCATGGCCCCGCGACGCTCTTCCAGTTTTGCCAAGCCGACCAGACCATACATCAAGCCGAGGAAAACAATCGCCGACATGATTCCCAGCTTGTGCCAGTTCGCTTCCATAGCAGTGCGTTCCAGCGACTCGATCATGTGATATCCGACATCGACTATGAGCAGGACAAGAACACCGCAGGCAGCCATAGTCAGGCTTCCCCGCGTCTTCTCGCCGACGCCGCGCAAGAAGGCAACCGGCAGACCGAGAAATATGGTGGCACCGGCAATGACACCCATCAGCAAATTGGCTGGCGCACCTGCTTCCATTTAGTTCACCGGTATTATTTCGTTGATTTTCGAGGTCAATTCTCTCAATTCATCAAGGGAGCTGGCCGACGGCAATTCACTCAATTGCAGACGAGTAAGCATTGATATTTTACCTTGCAGTTCGATCAAATCGTCCTCGGGCAGTGTCGAGGCAAGCGTGGCACGCATTTGTCGGCTGGCCAATTCCATTCTCTCCTTAATCAAACGGGCAAAGGAATCTTTGATGACGACATCAGACGGTCTTTGCTGTTTGCGAAACTCTTCTACTTTCAGTATCACATCGACCAGTGCCGCAGAGGCAGCCTTATCGGGTGCGGCGCGGTCCATGACACGGTCGGTGAGATCTTGCACCGTGGCAAACTGGTCGCCCACCCCCTCGAATGCGTCCTTGAGAAAGCGATGCGCCGGCACGTTGAAATCGATATTCATGACGACGGGATAAGCCTGTGAATAGTCCTCACGGCTGGTCAGAAGCAGTGCCAGCAGGTTGCGCTCGGCATCCAGAACACCGGCCAATCCGCCGGAGCCAGGACTGCCGACCGTGCCGCGATTCCTCATCACTTTGGCGGCACCGTTGCCAAAACTGTCCGGCTTGAACAGCTGTTTGCGCTGCTTCATCTGCTCGCGCACGGAATGCCCCAGTTCATCTTCTTTGGCACCTATCTCCATGGCAAACAAGCGAATATATTCACCGCGCACCATCGGATTTTTGATCTGCGCAAGAATCGGAACGATGCGACCGGCTGCTTCCAATCTGCCTGTATGTGTCGCCAGATCGGCATCCTTGAGAGCTTGCCTGAGTTCGTGATCGATAAAGGGCGGAGCCGACTGCATAGCCTTAGTGAATGCTTCCTGTCCGCCCTCCGCACGCAAGCACTCGTCGGGATCTTTGCCGCCCGGAATTCGAATCACTCTCAACTCTATACCGACGCCCTCGGCAATCTGATTGATCGCTTCGGCGCCGCGCTCGACTGCTTTCTGTCCGGCTTGATCGCTGTCGAAAGAGAGAAAAACCCGTTTGGACTCAGTGTATCTGACAAGCATTTTCGCTTGTTGCTCGGTCAATGCCGTTCCGAGTGTGGCGACGGCATTGTTGAATCCATGCTGGTGAAGGCTGATGGCATCAAAATAGCCTTCCACGACAATAACGGAGTCCTTGGCTTTGATCGCTTCTTTAGCGAGATGGAAACCATAGAGGTGCTGCCCTTTGACGTAGATCGGAGTCTCCGGCGAATTGAGGTATTTCACCTGGTCGTCACCCAGAGTGCGTCCACCAAAAGCCACTACGCGCCCTTGATCGTCCATGATGGGAACCATCAGGCGATTGCGAAAAAGGTCATATACGCCTGTCGACTCGGCGCGGCGCCGCACAAGGCCGGCTTCTTCAAGGGTCGATTCCGAGACTTTCATTGTGCTGTTCAGATAACGCAACAAGCCATCCCACGAATTGGGCGCAAAGCCGAGTTTGAAGCGAGTGATTATCTCGTCGCTTATGCCCCGACCTTCCAGATATTTTCTTGCAGTAGCGCCGTCGACAGGATCTTGAAGCAACTGAGAGAAATAATTACAGGCGGCTTCGTTGAGAGAGAAAAATTGTGCCCGCCTGTCGTAATGCTGCTTTTCTTCGACGGTTTCCACCAGGCGGATACCGTAGCGATTGGCAAGATCGCGCACAGTGTCTATAAAGTCGTTGCCCTTAGCCTTTTGCAGGAAAGCGAAAACATCACCGCCTTCTCCGCAACCGAAGCATTTGAATATCCCTTTGTCGGGATTGACGTAGAAAGAACCGGACTTTTCGTTGTGAAACGGACAAAGTCCCCGGTACTCTTTACCCGCTTTCTTCAGAACGACCGTTTCGGAAATGATGTCGACGATATTCGCCCTGTGGCGAACTTCGGCGATTACTTCGGGCGTCACACCTTTCACAGACGGCACACTCCTTGAAAAACCTCGGCATCACACCGACAAAACGCCAATCATCGGACATGCTTGGCTTTATTGCATGCAAACGGTTTAAGGCGCTCGAGAGCCGATTTGGCAGAGGGGTTGTCTGATGTATAACACGGTGCCTGTTTCACAACACTGGAGAATTCCGCACAAAGCCGAAGCTCAGAAGTTTATTAGCCCCGGATTTCTAAATTAACCTATTGCACAAGTTTCTAAGCGATCCCAGGGCATATACATCAGTTACCATTTCGCGCTAGCAGTCCTACTACTCCACGACAGAGAGTTTTCAGTTATCCCCTCACTGGGTAGTTTTGACTACAGCTAGGTCCAGGCATCTCAACAGGGGCGCCTGCCGCATCCCGATGTCGTTTCAATAAAGGTGGTTCACCCAATGAAAACACTGATCAAGAACGGTCGCATTGTCACAGCAGTAGACGACTACGTAGCTGACATTCTCATAGACGGCGAAACAATATCGGTAATCGGCAAAACCCTGGAAATGGAGGCGGACAAAGTAATAGACGCCAAGGACAGACTGGTGATTCCCGGCGGTATCGACGCCCACACCCATATGGACATGCCTTTCGGCGGCACCACCTCGGCAGACGATTTCAAAACCGGAACACTGGCCGCAGCGCACGGCGGAACCACCACCATAATAGACTTTGCCATCCAGAACAAAGGTCAGGCGATCATGGAAGCGCTCGACATCTGGCATGAGAAGGCAGCCGGCAAGACCGCTATCGACTATTCTTTTCACATGATCGTGACCGACTTGCCTCACGAACGCACGAAAGATTTGAAACGGCTGATTCACGACGAAGGCGTCACCAGCTTCAAGCTTTTCATGGCTTATCCCGGCGTTTTGCTGGTCGATGATGCCACCATTTTTAGAGCCATGGACTTCTGCGGAAACGAAGGCGGCTTGGTTTGCATGCATGCTGAAAACGGCATCGTCATCAACGAAATCGTTCAACGGGCGCTGGCGAAAGGTCACACCGCCCCGAAGTATCACGCTCTCACTCGCCCCACTCAAGCAGAAGCCGAAGGAGTCAACCGGGCAATCGCGCTTGCAGAAATGGCAAATTCCCCAGTCTACATTGTGCACTTGAGCTGCTACGACGCCCTCAAGAAAGTTGTCGAAGCCCGCGATGAGGGCATTCCGGCATTCGCCGAAACCTGCCCGCAATACCTTTTCCTGGATTACAGCTACTACGAGAAAGAGGGCTTTGAAGGCGCCAAGTACGTCATGACGCCGGCTCTGCGCGAGAAGTGGAATCAAGAAAAGCTGTGGACCGGCTTGCGAATGAACGACCTGCAGGTGATTTCCACGGATCACTGCCCTTTCTGCTTCAAAGACCAGAAAGAATTGGGCAAGGACGACTTCAGCAAAATTCCCAATGGCGGACCCGGAGTCGAAACCCGCATGAGCCTTATCTACAACGGCGGAGTAGTACCGGGACGCATTTCGGTCAACCGTTTTGTCGAGCTGACCTCCACAAGCCCGGCTAAAATCTTCGGGCTTTTCCCCAAGAAAGGCACGATTGCAGTAGGCTCCGACGCAGACATCGTCATTTTCAACCCCAACAAGAAGATGACGCTTTCAGCCAAAACTCATCACATGAATGTGGACTACAACTGCTACGAAGGAATGGAAGTGCAGGGCGTGACGGAGACAGTTTTGTCGCGCGGCAAGGTGGTCATCGAAAACGAAAAATACGTCGGCAAAGCGGGGGATGGGAAATACATCAAACGCAGCCGTGTTTCGCTCAAGCACTCGGAACCCGAAACCGCAGCGGCCGCCCGTTAGGGACCAAAATAGAGACTGTATGCCGAGCGGATGTTTCAAGCTTGCAACATCCGGTATCCGTTCGGACATCCGCCCGAATCCCCGTAAAGCCCACAGGCTGCCATCCAGGCACCCCATGACAATTAATGAGATTGATTAAAAGCGGCAATCGTTCAAAGGTTGCGGCGCCCGACCCTCTAAAACATATTAAGTACGCTACACTCTTTTAAATGGGTGCCTGGGAACATTTGGAGATCAGACATGGGTTTCACGCAAGAGTTCAACAAGATGATCACGGAAGAGCGCAACGCTCACACAATGGATCTGGATCTTCTTGATACGACAGAATTGGTCTCACGAGTACAAAACGAAGATTTCGCAGTAGCCGAAGCAGTCAAAGCGGCAGTGCCGGACATTGCCAAAGCAGTCGACGTAATTACAGAGAAGTTGCACAACGGCGGCAGGCTCATTTACTTCGGCGCCGGCACCAGCGGCCGCCTCGGAGTGCTTGATGCTACTGAATGCTCACCGACTTTCGGTATTGACAGCGAGCTTGTATCGGCATGCATCGCGGGCGGAAAAGAAGCAATGTTCCGCTCATTTGAAAATGCCGAAGACTCGAAAGAGATGGGTGAACAAGACGCCATTTCCGTCAAGATTACCGACAAGGACGTTGTCGTCGGCATTACCGCCTCGGGCAGAACTCCGTATGTTGTCGGCGCTCTCGAACAGGCGCGCGAAGCAGGTGCCGCCCGAATCGGCATCGTCAACAACTTCGGCGGATTGGACGGTTTGTGTGATGTAACCATCACGGCCATCGTCGGCGCCGAAGCACTGACCGGCTCGACCCGCATGAAAGCCGGAACCGCACAAAAAATGATTCTCAATTTGCTGACCACTTGCACAATGGTTCGTCTCGGCAAAGTCTACGAAAACCTCATGGTTGACCTGAAACCGACCAACGAGAAGCTGAGAGAGCGTGCAGTTTCGATTATCTCGATTTGCGGAGAAGTGCCCAGACACATCGCGGAAGGCGCTCTGGTTGCCTCGCAAAACAAAGCGAAGACGGCCATACTCATGACCAAGAGAAAGCTGGGTCGCGCTCAAGCTGAAGAGCTGCTCACTAAATACGGTGGCTCACTGCGCAAAGCGCTCGCCAACTCACCGGCACCGGAAGGCTCAGGCAAGCCGCACGCAGAGAAGTGCTGCTGAGCGCTGAAGACAGAGTCAAACAAAATGCGCCCCCCTGCCTGGAATGATCCGAACAGGGGGGCTATTTTTCTTCGACGCCACTAAGAAGAAGAATCTTCCATACAATAGCCGAGTCCTTTGACTGTCTTGATCAGCGAAGGCTTTCCATCCAGATCAATTTTCTTGCGCAGTCGCAATATGCGCTGGCGCACGGCTTCACCAGTAGCCTCGCGGTCGAGCTTGAAAACTCTATCCAGCAAATCATCAGCACTGAAAATGCGCCCCTGATGCTTCATCAACAATTCCAATAGAGCGAATTCACTGGGGGCAAGGTCTACATCCTTACCATCCACCTTGGCTCGGCAGCGCTGAATGTCCAGTTCCAGATGCCCCAAGTTGATAACCTGATTCTCCATTTTGGGAAAGCGGCGCAGCAAGGCGCGCACACGGGACATCAGCTCCGCATAAGCGAAAGGCTTGCACAAGTAGTCATCCGCACCGGTATCTAGAGCTTGCACTCGATGCATGACGTCGGATTGCCCGGTCAAGAAAAGTATGGGCGTCTGCCCGCCGTTGCGCCGGTACTCCTGGCAGACTTCATAACCAGTCATTTGCGGCAACATCCAATCGACAATCGCCACGTCATAGTGCTCGAACGTCAGCCTGTCGAGCGCCGATTTGCCGTCATGCACTACCTCGACGACGAAATTCTGGGACTCCAGCGCCATCTCTACAGCTGTCGCCAGGTCTTTATCGTCTTCAACAAAGAGAACTCGTGCCATAAATCAGCCTTGAAGTATCCTCTTCGCTCCCGTACTGACATCCTGAAAACTTCCGGCGGTCGGTTCGACCCACCGGCTTTGCACATTATGCCACGCTGAACGCATTCTTACGGACCACCGTTTCGGGGATGCGCTCCGTATTCCTGGATACCCTGGACACTTAATCGAGAACCTTCGGAATTGCCTTGGCCTCCGGCAGTACCGCTGGTGGTGCTGTGCAAGAAAGCCCGTCAAAATTCCGCTGATGCATGTTCGGCGCCGAACCGGAGCGATCTGTCACGATCCGGTAACGCACCGGTGATATGTTTTGGAAACAGTAATTGTGCAAGATTTACTAGCGCTTCGTTGTCGCATACTATCCGACAGAGCCAAGGCCCTGCCGGAATAAGGCTTTCCGACTTCGGCAATTCTTCTTCCTCTTTAGTAAAAAACCGCATATGACAGCAGAACCCGCTCAGCAACAGACTGCGGCGACAGAGCGCATACCAGCGCCGGCAGCCAGCGAAAATATCGATTTCAGTCCGCCCCGGGAAAATACCTGGTCGGGCATAGCCAGCCAATGCTGGAGCGGCGATTTGAAAGGATGCTTCGCTTCTGCCGGTCAAAAGATTGGCGACGTGCTCGGATTGGGCAACGCAAAAGAGCAAGACCTGATCAGGCGCGGCACAATCCCCGATATCAGCATCTCTCAGACCGGCGCGGATACGAGGCCGGGCACCGAAGCAGGAAGAGAAAGCAGCGACTTACCGAAAGCCCTTCAGGGGGACAATAGAAAACGCACCGAAACCTTAATGGATGCAAAGGCAGAACCGAAAGAACGATTGAAAGCGGCAAGCGAACTGGTTAAAGCCGGGATAACCAATTTCACGGTACAAGCCGCCGACGGAAGCATCAACAAGGTCAGGCTGGAGAAAGAAGCGACGGGCAACGGACGCAACATGCTCGGCGTCTACGTGAGCGGAAAAAATGGCGCCGAACTCAACGCTTTGCGGGCGATACAGAATGCCGACGGTTCCCTAGTTCGGCAGATGGACGCGGGCGGCAAGCCGGTAGATTACAAGAACCGCGGACATGCGCTTCTGGACAGGCTTTCAACGATGGGAAAAGTTGTCCCGGATGAAACCATATCTGGTGGCAAACCGGCAATCAACGCAGAGCCAGCACCAAGAGAAAAGGATAGAAAGCCTCAAACAGAAAGAAGCAGAGTTGCGGACGAAAAACTCGAGCCGGGTCAGTGGAAGAGCCCCTTCGAAAGAAGATACCAGCAAGGTGATCGCTTCAAAGGTATTACTTCCGTTTACTGGGAAGATTCGCAGACAGCCAGCGGCCTCAGATTCAAGAAAGACGAATTGACCGCCGCCAGCCGAGAGTTTCCCTTCGGCACGGTTCTCAAAGTGCGCAACCCCGAGACCGGGCTGGAGACCCGCGTAGTGATCACGGACAACGGTCCGTTCGCCGGCAAGAAAGAGGCTCGACCGGACGGCTCGGAGCGGATTTACAACCGAGTACTCGATATCTCCAGCGGTGCCGCCAGAGCTATCGGCATGGTCGATACAAAACCGCGAGCCATGGAAATTTCAGTTGAGAGCATTCCGGAAGGGCGCGCATGGGGCCCAGCCAGAACCAATCTCAAGCGCGACCAGAGGGAGGAGATGCTCGCTCAAATCAAGAGAATCATGGCCGATCGACGAGCTTAAGGTCGGCTGTCGGCTCTGCACTTACACATTTCGCACGCATTCAGCTCTATAACGGAATCTCTCATGATACAGACAGCACAGCAATCAGAAATTGCACCGCAGCGCGGCAGCCCGCTGCCGGCAGGCGATGCTGTCTCAAATTTCACAGTCGGCGAGATGGCCAAACCCTGGTCTGCCATCGCCAGCCAGATTTGGAGCGGCGACTCAGCTAACCAGGATGTCGCGACTTCGAGACGATTGGACTTCACCATACCAAAAGCACTAAGTGACAGCCTGGGTCTAAGCACGCCGACCTTGGACGTACAAACTCGACTGGAAAACCAGGGGCTTCTGCCACGAACAAGAATCGGCACTGCGACTTCGCCGGAAGGACAAGGCGTTTTTGTTGTGCAGTGGGGCGACGGAGTGCTTCCACGACAGGCAGCGAGTGTGGGCAGAAACAACAAATCCACGGCAGATGGATCCGAAGAATTACCTGGACAGGGCGGACGAAACAGAGGTAGAACGCCAGAAAGAGAAAAAGAATTGCAGCCCGACAGAGCTCCTGCTCCGCAGGACGGGCGGCGCAGAGAGCATCAACCGGAGAGAGGCCGGACAAGGCCAAAAGACGGCACTCCCGAATCAGATCGCCCGGCAGTCAACGTGACCAGCGACGGAGAGCTCGGCAAGGTCTACGAGATGCAGCTGCAAAACAATACAGGCCGGCATAAGGTAGACGCTTCCGTGATCATCCCGAAAGGATATGATCCGCAAAAACCTACCCGAATGCTCGTTTACAATCACGGCTTTCGAACCGATGCACACGCCGCATTGAGTTATTCGCAATTGCCGGAGCAAATGCGCGCTGCGGATCCTCAAACCATTCTCGTGGTTCCTGAATGGCAAGCCAGCCCGGGTTCCAACAGCTCAGCCCGCGGTCGCTCGGACCAGCAAAACTTCTACCGCAATATGT
>JAIETE010000275.1 GCA_019745505.1 Candidatus Obscuribacterales bacterium
AACCTCACCCGGCTTGACCGGGCGAGCGCTCTTTAGGCGAATATTCTCCAAACCTTGCCCGGTATCGACGCAAAGACCAGGCAAATTGCCCTCTTTCGCCTGTGCAAACTCGCTGTATTCGGGCGACAAACTTTCGAGTTCAACCAGCTTGAATGTATCGACATTCCAAAAAACGGTGCGGTATTTTTCACCTTCGGCCAGCCGTCTGCGCAAAATTCCCGACGGAATCGTCATGTTGGAGATATAGAAGCGCGGCTCCAGCAAACTGACACGCCCGGCTATGCCAGGCTCGAGGAAGGGGGGCGAAAGGAGCGCCTCCAATACATAATATCGGTTGAATAAGAATGCGCCAAAAATCTGTGAAGGCAAGTATGCGATCAGCAATTGCTGATTTCCTGGAAGTTGCGCCACAGCGGCCTTTACCTGCTGCTGCAATTCCCGCGTGTGAGTGCCGGCAAGAATCCAGGCTCCATTATTGATTCTGCCTGTGACGGAAAAAAGCAGCGCTAGAGAAAAAACGAGCGCGCCGCCCGATATCTGGAAATACTTTCCTGTATGGGCGCGATTCGCACTTTTTGCAGGAACAAGAAAAATCGCCAGCATAAGGGACAGAATAGCCGTGCTCAAGTAAAACAGACGGGCTCCGGCCAGCGCGTCGCTGAGCCGAAAAACCTGCAAAAGCGGCAGGTATTGCAAAACCAGCCAACAGAGCAAGAAGCACAACAGTTTCACATGCTTCTTGCCGAATCCGTTCAGCCAGAAACGCAATAGCACATAGAGCACGGCAAGTCCGTAAAGAACGTGGAAGGCTGCGGCTACGGCACTGTCCGAGCTGATCAATTCTCCATTGTACGGATAGACTGCTTTGACAAGATGTGTGAGTTTCATCAAAGATTCACCGAGCGGCTTCTGCATCGCTTCGCCCAGTGCACCGACATAACCGCCTACAAATGTACCGATGGCCATGGCACGAAGCGGCAAGAACAAAAGGAGAACCAGTAAATAAGGGAGCGTGTCCCGAAATGCCATATCAATTTTTTTTCGCAACTCACCCGAGTGACTGGAGAAGACTGAAACCAGAAAGAGTGAAGGAGGCAGGGTGAATGCCATCTCTTTCGAGAGAAGAGCGAGCAGAAAAGCAGCAAGAGAAAGGCGTCCCGCCCCGGATTTTAAAACTGCGAATTTTTCACCTGTACCGCTAATCTTTAGAAAAAGAGCAAAAGAGATCAAATAGAACATCGTGCAAAGTCCATCTACACGACCGACTATCCAGGAGGTCACCTCGGTGTGCAAAGGGCTGAGAGCAAAGAACAAACCGCTCGCATAAGCAATCCAGCGGGCATTATCCAGATCAAAACGCTCGGCCAGGCTTCGGCCTATGGAAACCAGGGCAAGCGCAGCGCCGAATGAATAGAGAAGATTGGAGATATGATAGCCGAGCGGATTCGTTCTCGAGAAGAAAAAATCCAGAGCATAACTGGCTTCCACGAGCGGTCGGTAAAAGATCTCTTGCGTGGAATCCGGCACCCAGACAGTGGTGAACAGGCGAAAAAAGAGCAGAGGATCGCCGTTGAAAATCCCATATACATATTTGACAAGCACCAGATCGTCGCTTGTGAAATAACTGTCGAGCGTCTGGCCGAACTCGAAGAACATCGCGGCGAGCGTCACAATCGAAAAAATCACAAGTTCTACAGCGGCTCTACTGCCGGACTTCCCTTGGCTGGACTCGGGCGAGTCGGAACTCATGGATTGTCCTTATTTCGCGACTGCCTGCTGAAATTCTTTCATCAGTTGGTCCCGAACTTTGGCGGCCGCTTCGCCGCTCTGCTTGCGAACAGTTTCGATCAAAACATCTGCTTGCTTGGCAGTCTTTCGCACAAAATCGCAATGAGCTCGATCGAAACCAGCCAAATTGATAAGCACGTTGTAATAGGCGCCTTCGGCTGCCGCCAAAGCCATCAAACCGGCGACACCGGCGTCGGACAAAGAATTGGGATTGCCTTTCTCGATTGCCGTATCGACCAGCTTCAAGGCCTCCTCGCAACGCTTTAGAACACCCAGAGGCACCAGTGTCGCCTCGACCGTAGCGTTATGAATCGCTTCATCTCGAGCCTTCGCCTCTTCCGGAGAGCCTTTCGGCAAGCGGCGCGACTCCACGATGCGATTGTAGGCGTTCATGTCGTTGTCTACATCGCGCAAGAATTCGGTCTTCAAAATTTGACCGGTCTCTGAAAGCTCGGCCAAAATAGGCTTTGCTTTTTCAAAACCTTTTTTCTCGTAAGTCAAATTGCCGACCATCGCTGAGAGCGAGGCCGAGAGCGCACCGGCCAGAGCCGCGACACTGCCGCCGCCGGGGGCGACCGAATCGGAAGCCAGTTCGTCCACAAAATCACTGAGCGAGAGTTTTTTCAACTCTTTCAACTTGGGCGCCACGTTGTACTCGATGATTTTCTTATCGATATCAAACGGGGCGAGCTCGGCCAATCCCAGCGACTGTACTGCTGTTTCTACCAGCTCTCGCTCAGAGACACCGGTAGATCTGCCTTGCTTGCGCAAGTAGTGCCTGCCCGCTTCCAGCATGGGAGCCAGCGGCACCAGACCGACGATCTCGCTGCCGGTCACTCGCAATCCGCATTCAGTGGCGACACGCTCCGCTTCATCGAAAGCCTGATGAAGCGAACAAACTGAATAATCAATGAGGTTGATGGAAATCTGGGCACGTTTGTATTCGTCCACATACCAGCCGACGGCCCGCACTGCTTTGAGAGTGCCGGGGACCTTGAGCGAAACACCGTCTTTGTCTTTGACTATATTGCCCTGGTCATCACGCTTGGCTTTGCCTGCTTCGCGGATAGTCAGCGCTATGTCGTTGGCGAGCTTTTTTGAGCGGGTATTGAGGTTGACGTTATAGGCAATGAGAAATTGTCGAGCACCAATTACAGTGGCGCCGGACTGTGCGTTGAACTGGCTGGGACCAAAATCAGGCTCAAAAGATTTGTCCTTCATTTTCTCCGGCAAGGCTTCGTACTCGCCCTTGCGGATATCTGCCAGACTCTTGCGATCATCTCTTTTCGCCGCTTCGGCATAGAGATAAACCGGTATACCCAACTCATTGCCTACGCGCTCACCAAGCTGCTCCGCCAGTTTCACGCAATCTTCCATGGTCACGCCGGAGACCGGGACAAAAGGACAGACATCGGTGGCACCCATGCGGGGATGTTCGCCCTTATGCTTGCGCATATCGATCAGTCCCTGAGCCGTCTTTATCGCTTGAAATGCACCCTCGACAATTACTTCGGGGCTGCCGACAAAAGTTATTACGGTGCGATTCGTGCTCCAGCCCGGATCCACATCCAGCAAGCTTATGCCCTGAACGCTCCTAATGGCGTCGGAAATCGCATTGATGACCTTCTCATTGCGACCATCACTGAAATTCGGAACACACTCGACCAGACGCATGGCGTACCCCATTGAACTCATAGAGATTACAAGTCAGATATTGTATGCACATTTGGGTCTATAATCTGCGTTTGGCGTTTAATGAGGGGACGAATTGGCAGCCTCCGGGGATAACAAGAAAATCCACGCAAACGCGCAAAGAGAGTATTTCCGCACGCGCGTTGCAGCGTTTTTGCAGCCAATTCCGGAGGAGATACTGGCCCGCACTCAGAGAATTGCTGAAAGCGCCGATTTATCAAAGAGCTCTAAAATCCTCGATGTAGGCACCGGAACAGGCGCGATGATCGCGCACTACTTGTCTCTGGGCGTCAAAGAGAAGAATATTACCGGCGTCGACCTCAGCAGCGAGATGCTCGAAAATGCGCGCAAACGATTTCCGAATGTCAATTTTCTGAAGGCGGACATACTCGATGCTGATGCTGTTATTGGCAGTCCAGATCAGTTCGACGCGGCTTTCTTCAATGCTTGCTTCGGAAATCTCTACGACCAGAAGTCGGCCTTGCAAAAAACTGCAGCCCTGATTCGCCCGAAAGGAAGCATCATAATCAGCCATCCTCTGGGAAAACGCTTCGTCAGAGCTTTGCACGAGAGCGATCCGGATATTGTCCCGTATCTCTTGCCTGAAAAAGATCAGCTGCAAATCTGGGCGAAGGAATTGAATTTGAGCATTGCCGAATATGTCGACGAACCGAATTTCTATCTGGCCCGTCTGCTGAAGAACTAAGAAAACGCCACCATTAACGACACCAGCAAAATAATGCGATGGTGTCCTGCGAAGGCATCGCCGGCGCCGCCAATTATTCGATCAATTCAATTCGAAAGATTCGGAGAGGGAGGGATTCGAACCCTCGGTACAGCTTTTGACCGTACAACTTCTTAGCAGGAAGCCGCTTTCGACCACTCAGCCACCTCTCCAAGAACGGGCCCGTTAAGGGCGGGTCTATAGAACATATCATACATAGCGCTCAGGGTCTCCTGCTCGCTTAAAAATGTCCCAATACTACGATCCATATCCAGTAGTAGCTAATGGGGGAGCCGAAAATCAGGCTGTCGCCCCTGTCCAAAAGCCCACCGTGGCCTGGGATTGCGTCACTGGAGTCCTTCATGCCGGCATCTCTCTTGAGAAGTGATTCGCAGAGATCGCCAAGCTGTGCCCCGATCGAGACGAAAAGCCCCATAAGCGGCGCATGCCAGATTTTGTCCCGAAATGGGTGGGTGTTTACAAATAAGAAATTGTCGGCCGCGTAGACCACCACACAAGCCCAAAATATCGACGCCAGAAGTCCAGCGACAGCGCCCTCGATGGTCTTTTTCGGGCTGATTTGAGGGTAGAGCAGATGTTTTCCAAATTTCTTTCCGGCGTAATAGGCGAACACATCGGTAGCCCAGACGATGAAAAGACATACCCAGACGTAAGCCAGACCAGGTTGTTGCAATGGGTTTTCCGCCTGGGGAACGCCGGGGGCGGTTAGATTCCTGAGCAGAACCAGGTGGCTGGGAAGAAAGCCGACATAGATGAAACCAAGAATTGTCGTTGCAATATCGGCAATGGTTGCCGGTGGAGTCTCATGTCGAAACAAGAGCCGGAAAAAAGACAGGCAGATTCCGACAGTCAACAAGAGAGGGTAATGCTCGAGCGGATAGGTGCAGGGAATGTTCAGCCCGGGGATGACAGGCAATGCGGCAACGGCGAAAAAAGCCAGAATCATGCCCTTGACAATACGGGGTGAGGGTTTGAACCCTTTGGCACGGGACATGTTTACGAATTCATTGCCGCCCCAATAACAGGCGAACGCCATGACAAGGGGAAAAACCAGTCCGCCCCATAGAATGCTCGCTACAGCCACAAAGAAAAGTCCAAAGCCGTAGAGAATTCTTTTCATCGAATTCCCTCGGAATTGTCCTTGCTGGACGTCAATGCACCACCCTCCGGCATATCCTCGATTCGAACGCCTTCATCGTCGTGCTCTTTTTTACCTGAAATCGAAGCGGTGTTTCCAGCGCGGCCGATCAGATAAGCCGATACCAGAGCTGTAAGTGGGATAGTAAAAACCAGACCCAGACTGCCGCTCAGGGCTGAGGCAATTTCTGTTGCAAACAGATCAAGATTGATTAACTTGGCCGAAGGCA
Source organism: Candidatus Obscuribacterales bacterium (assembly GCA_019745505.1). Taxonomy (GTDB): domain Bacteria; phylum Cyanobacteriota; class Vampirovibrionia; order Obscuribacterales; family Obscuribacteraceae; genus QKMZ01. The sequence continues at coordinate 5,593 of JAIETE010000275.1, forward strand.
TCTGCCTGGCAAGCAGAAGCAAAGGCAGGGCTCCGCCCGCATAGGCCAGAACCAGCGTGTTGGTCATCGTGCCCATGATGTCACGACCGACATTCATGCCGGCATTGTAGAGCAGCTTGAAACTTGGATTTGCGGCTGTGCGAGCCACTTCGGTAACTGTAGAGGAAATCGAGATTGCCACATCCATGATCACGCCAAGTGCACCGATCAGCATACCGGCAGCCAGCAGTCCGCTGAAAAAGGCGGGCTTCTGGTTAAGAAGAGAACCGCGCAAAATCTGCGCTTCCTCGCTGGAAAGACCGGTCAGAGGCGCAAAAGCAATTACCAGCTCGGCCGAGACGCCGGCGATTATCACACCGCCAACGGTGCCGATCACAGCTGCGAATGCTTTGCGCGAGAAGCCGGCAACAAAGAACATGCTGCACGATGCGGCAGCCAGACAGATAAAGATTGCCACCAGCAAGGGGTCGAATCCGCTCAAACTCATAGGCAGCAGGACAAATGCAATTAGAGCTACTGTCGCGATCAAACCGGCAAGTGATTTGAAACCTTGCTTGCCTCCGAAAAATAGAAAAGCGACAAGAAAAATCGCGGACAAGCCCAAAATAATCGGCGCCCGGTGATAGTCGGCAATATTCACCTCGCGCTCACCGCCACCAGTCACCACTGACAGTATCACTTCCTGGCCGGGGACGACCGAAACATTGAAGGATGGATTGTCCGTGATCTCATTCATTACCGTGAAGGTCTGCCCGCAAAGCGGTCCTTCAGTGACCTCGACTTCGACTACCTGACGATTGCTGACCATGCCGGTCTTGTCGAGCAAAAGTTGATCGACTTTTGCGGCCGAAACCGCTTTCACCTTGCCGACCACAAACGATTCGTCAATGGCACCGCTGCCGCGCTCGACAATTCTGGCCGTCGGTCTTGCCTGGGGGGCAGCTTCTGCCGGCAGAAAGGCGAAACTTATAAAAACAGAGACGAGAGCACAACAAAGAAAAAGCGGTGCTCTTGCAACAAAGCCCACGACTACGTCTTCACTCCTTGTTGAACTCGATGCCCAACTGCCCAACGCCGAGATGATTGTTCATCGGTGTGCGACCTAAATGAATGTACGCCTGAGGAGTCGCACAACGACCACGCGGCGTTCTTTGAATAAAACCGGCCTGAATGAGGAAGGGTTCGTAAACGTCTTCCAGTGTGTCCGAGTCTTCACCAAGAGTGGCGGCAATAGTTTCAATACCGACCGGACCACCCTGATAGTGCTCAATCAAAATTTCCAGCATGCGCCTGTCCGTAGAATCAAGTCCGAATGCATCGACCTGATAAGAATCGAGAGCCGCCACAGCGATTTCTTCAGAAACGGTCTCGGCGCCCTGAAAATGTCCATAGTCTCGGACAAGACGGACTAGGCGGTTGGCGATACGCGGCGTGCCTCGGGCTCGGCCGGCAATTGCCACCACCGCGTCGCTCGTGATTGGAACATTCAATAGTTTCGCGGTTCTGGCGACGATTAGTGAGAGCTCTTCTTTCGAGTAGAAATCGAGGCGCAGGACAAAACCAAAACGATCGCGCAAAGCATTCGATATCATTCCCGCTTTGGTCGTCGCGCCGATAAGGGTGAATTTCGGCAAGGGCAAACGCATCGTCCTCGTAGCATGCCCTTTTCCGGAGGTCAAATCAATTACGAAATCTTCGATGGCCGGATAGAGAAGTTCTTCGGCTACGCGGCTGAGCCTGTGGATTTCATCTATGAAAAGTACATCGCCGGCTTCCAGTTGATGCACAAGGCCGATGATGTCGCGCGGGCGCTCGAGACTCGGACCGGACGTCATGTGAATTCGCGCGCCCATCTCATTGGCGATGACGCGGGCAAGAGTAGTTTTTCCCAGACCCGGAGGCCCATAGAAAAGTACATGGTCCAGGGCTTCTTTTCTGGACTTGGCTGCGCCGATGGACATAGTAAGCATCGTTTTCAAACGACTCTGTCCGATGTATTCCTCCAAAGTCTGAGGGCGCAGAGTCGCATCGGATTTCAGGTCGGCGGCGGTCTCTTTAGCGGAAAGCACCTGAGTACGATTGGCTTTGGCCTTCAGGTCTCGCTCTGGGCTTGCCGGCTTGGATTGCGATTCGCCGTCCGGCCGGTCCTTTTTCTCGCCGTTTGTTGGAACAATAGTCATTCGCGAACGTTTCGACCTATCTTTATGGTGTCTTGCTGTGTCTTTGTAATGGAAGTTTAGACCCGACTCAGAGAAAAGACTGCGTTTCTAAATCCGGTGTTTCTACATAAGAGAAATCTAGTCATTTTTCTTCGAAAGCAAAAATGAGTTTTTCTCAATCTGCCGATACTGAGCTGGTCAGGGTTCATCTAATTATTGCAAAGCAAAGATGCCTTTCCTGCTGTAACGCTCATGATGAAAAGATCTCAAGGTGAGCTCGCCAGTCAAGAGAACTGCAAGATAATGTGTCTGACCAACAAAAGGCTCAATTAGCGATGACCACAGGAAGCGACCTAAACTTCACCACACAAGCGCAGACGCTTACTTTTGCCCCGGAAGGCACCCGCAAATCGATTGCGGCCCATCCGGACCGACCAGGCATATCGCTTGTAATACCGGTGTATAACGAAGAAGAGAATGTAGATCTTCTGTACCAGAAGATTCTTGCCGCCGCCGAAGCTCTGGGCCGAACCTGGGAAGTTGTCTTGGTCGACGACGGCTCGAAAGACAAGAGTTTTGAAAAACTGGAAAAGATCGCGCTCAAAGACTCACGCGTCAAAATCGTTCGTTTTGTGCGCAACTTCGGTCAGACGGCGGCCCTGTCCGCCGGAATCGACCATGCAAAAGGCAGCATCATCATTCCCATGGATGCCGACCTGCAGAACGACCCTGCAGACATAGACAAACTGATTGAAAAACTGGAAGAAGGTTACGACTGCGTCAGCGGCTGGCGCAAAAACCGTAAAGACGGGCTGGTACTGCGTTTGATTCCTTCATGGACAGCCAACAAAATCATTTCGGTAATCAGCGGCGTGCCTCTTCATGATTATGGCTGCTCGCTCAAAGCCTACCGCCGCGAAGTTCTCGAAGGCGTGCGCCTGTATGGTGAGATGCATCGCTTTGTTCCGATTTACGCCACCTGGATGGGAGCAAAAGTCACCGAAATACCGGTCAACCACTATGCCCGCCAGTTCGGACAATCGAAATACGGCATCAACCGCACCGTTAAGGTCGTTCTGGACCTGATCACAATCAAATTCATGTCCTCCTACCTGACCAAACCGATCTATATCTTCGGCTCAGCCGGTCTGTGGTCGCTGGCTGCCTGTGCCGCCACCTTCGCGTGGATGGTAGTTCTGAAATACGGATATGGCACCTCTTTCATCGAAACGCCACTGCCTGTAATCGTCTCCATGTTCTTCATGGTAGGAATTCAGCTTATCCTCATGGGTCTTCTGGCTGAAATTCTGGTCCGCACGTATCACGAGTCGCAGGACAAGCGCGTTTATACAGTGAAGAAGAAAGTAAATATAGATTAGCTCGCCGAAATGACGTTTTTCCACCCAGGTGGAGCTTTCAAGCATTCAGGTCCAGACCGATTCCCGAAAGGAAGAGGTTAAATACATAAATAGATAGGCAGTTTAGGGCATAATTCAGATGGCTTGTTTTACTGTCCGCATGAATGCCAGTCAGGACTATGGCGTCTTATAATGCAAAATCGGTAACCGCTCAGACCGCGCCATTACCGGTCTATCATCCAGAAATACACCACGACATTTTTCCCACCGGTCGGAGCTTCTTCAACTGGCTGACCATGGGTATCGCCGGCTTCTTGCTTCTTTTCGTCGCCTTGGTTACTACCTATGTCGTGCGTCCGGAATTGCGCGCCGGCGATTTCGCCGAAAATACCATCAAGGCACAGGCGGACACGAGAGTGACCGATTTTGCCGCTACAACCGTCGCGAAAGAGCGAGCTCAGCGCGGCGTCGTGCCTGTTTTTTCAAGCGACCGAAGCAGCGACAAAATCTGCAAGAATCGGCTCGAAGAAATCTTCAACAACATGAAAGTCTATTTCGACGAGTCCGGCTGGTCGCGATTGGACCAAGCGACTAAAGACGCGGTTCTGGCACATGCTTCAATACTTACAGCGGACAGAGCGCAACTGGACGCCGAACTAAACAAGTTGAGTGCCCAGTCCTCTAATAACGCTCATCTTGTAGAAATTTTGAAAGTGCAGCGCTCCGCAATTCAAAAGATGCAGACTCAAAAGCCGGAACTTCTGGATGCCACCATCTATTTGGCTATGACCGTAGCGCCGGAAGAAATGGCAGCCTTTAGAGCAACCGTAGAGAAAGCCAGTGATAAGCTGCTGGCCGTTCACAAACGCTATCCGCATGAGGCGAGCGTCGAATGGGAGCCGCTTATCGTCGAGTTCTTGCCCGAGGCCTGGTCTCCTTCCAGAAAAGCAAAAACAGCCCAGCTGATGGCGTCGGCCTTGCAGCCGAACGTCCAGGTCAACGAGCAGGCAACGGCGCAAAAGGCAGAACAGAGCGCTGCTCATGTCGCGCCGGTCTATCGGCTTATAACGAAAGGCTCGGCAATCGTCAAAAAGCATCAACTATTGACGCAAAATGATGTGGAGACTCTGCGTGAACTGGGAATGGCGCAGACAAACAGACTGCCAATGATTCTTGGTTTGGGCATTTCGCTGCTGGCCGCTATCGCCCTGGCCGCTGGTGTCGTCTATACATTCGATGCGCGCCATCTCTTCCAGACCAATTCCATCGGTCTTATGTATGCAGTGGCAATAGCGGTAGCCTCCGCTGCCAGTTTGATCGGTGACAATTACCCTCAATTTGTGCCACTGCCGGCGGCGGCATTGGTGTGGACGATATTTTTCGGGCGAAGAGTATCCAGCGCCCTGACTATCCCCCTGACAATCATTCTTGCCGTTGCCCAACTGATTGAAGGCCGTCATCTGATCGCTCTGAGCACGGCGGCGGTTGCGGCTGTGCTCTGTTATACGAAACACCGCAATTCACTGATGCTCACTGGTGTGGTCGTCGGAATGACACAGGCGATTGCCTTCATTCTCTCATCGATTTTGCTCAACGGTCTGGACTCGGTAAACCACCTGGGCCGCCCCACCATTTTCGAACTCTTTGCCGGCGTCGTTTCCTGCATGCTGGCCATCGGCAGCTTGCCATTTCTCGAAAGCATATTCGGAATGGTCACGCCTTTCAGGCTCGCCGAAATCACTGATGCGGAACAACCGCTTTTGAGGCAGCTGGAAGAGAATGCACCGGGTACATACCAGCACAGCCTCGCCGTCGCCAATCTTGCCGAAGGCGGAGCGAGAGCTATCGGCGGAGACGTCAATCTCGTGAGAGCCGGCGCTCTCTACCACGACATCGGCAAGATGGCCCGACCGAAATATTTCATTGAAAACCAGTTAGGCGCCAAGAACCCTCATGACGATATGACGCCGGAAGACAGCCGGGAAAGAGTGCTCGCGCACGTCACCGACGGCATCGATCTGGCAGAAAAATTCCATCTGCCCAAAGCTGTCCAGGACTTCATTCCCATGCACCAGGGCACGTCTTTGATGGCTTACTTCTATCACAAAGCCTGCGTTCGAGACGGGGTCGAAAATGTCGACCCGAAATTCTATAGATACCCCGGTCCCAAGCCGCAGTCCAAGGAAACAGCCATAGTCATGCTTGCCGATGTTTCGGAAGCAGTAACCCACAGCATGCACGATCCGACCCAAGAAGAAGTCGAAATAGCCATCGATAAGGTTTTCCAAAACCGCTGGGAAGACGGGCAATTCAACGAATCTTCTCTCACCTATCAAGAACTGACCAAGGTTCGTCAAGCCTTCGTAAGAGTATGGCGGACCCTGCACCACGAACGATTGAAGTATCCCTCAACAACAACAGGAAGAATGGCCATCGCGCCCGAGATGAACGGTCAGAACAAAGCGAGCACGAATCAAACTCCAGCCATAGAACAAACTGATTCGAACAATCAAGCCGAAGCAAAACAAGAAAAAGAAGTGAGCAAAGATGCGCCGGATCCGCCGCGCGATTGCTGCAGCTAAGCTGAAAGCGGGGCTTTCGGCTCGCGCAGCCTGGTTCGGGCTGTCCAGCCCAGAGTATGCAAAACGCTGTCTACGGAATCATGAGTCTTGCTCACAATCTCAAGAATGATCGTCGCCTGCTCCATGTTTATGAACTTGGTGTCCACCAAATAGACGCACCGCATTCCGGCAAAGAGAATGTCCGGCTCCACCAGTTCGTGCTCCAGAAGCTGCTTGCTGACATCATTTATCTGATTGTAATTGACTTCCAGACGCTCTTGAATGTCTTTTGTCAGTTTCGTCAAAGTGACAGCTTGTGCCGAAGCGAGCAGCTCGACCAGAATCTTGGCCAGATTATTGCGGTGTCGGAATGTGCAAGCTTGACCAAGCGCCTTTGCAAATGGCACTT
>JAIETE010000144.1 GCA_019745505.1 Candidatus Obscuribacterales bacterium
GATGATGTGCAAAAAGAGATGACCGATGACCCGATGGTAGTGAAGAAGCTCTCTCTGGAAGCGCTTTTTGCTACAGATGCGTTTTGCGACAAGACTGCCGAATACGGCAAGACCACCGATCCTTCCCTGGCTGTGCTGATTTTGCAGGGCAGTGCCGATGGATGTGTTGCACCAAAGCATGTTACAGACTTGATGAATGTTATGAAAACAGACGATCAATGTCTCAATTGGTGCGGAAACTTTGGGCATCTACAGTTAGAAACAAGCTTCATACGCGCGCAAACGATCGCGTCGATTGCCAACTGGATGAATGCGCACTCGCAAGACCGCCAGGCCAAAATGAAAGTCTATCAGCAGCAAGTCATTGACCTCGGCGGCAGTGTGGCGAAATAGACTGAAACACGACGCCAAGACCACTTTCAGAAAGCATTCCGCATTCGTGGACGACGATAGCTTTGGTGGACTTGACCAGTCCTTTTAGATGTTCCACTTCAGCAGACAAATCTTGCTTATTTAAGTAAGCAAACTAACAAGCAGACCGAAGCTTGGGAGAATTTCAACAGCAACTACGTCACACTGCATTTACTCTCGCCATCGTTGCTAGGAAGTGCGTCGAGAATTCTAGAGTCTTGTACTTCCAGAAGAATGTTCTTCTCAAACCATGGCGACAAAGCAATGAACTTTCCATCGACTTCAATAGCGACAGGTGCGGGCCAACTAGTACTTAAGTACCCAAATACTTCTGTGCAATCGCTCAGCAGACTAGTGAATGTAGGAATTAGAGAGGAAGGTAGTTTCGCCGAATATAGTATCCGATTAGGAAACGCAGGAAGGCGCAAGCATAGAAAGCCGTCATCTATCGAGGCCACCAGTGATTGTCGACATTCTGGTGTGAGTCCTTCCTCACACTGCCGCTTCCAGGTGGACCAATATCTTGATCTCAATAAAAATATTGCCGCAAAACTTACAGCAATCGAGAACATCCCAACCAAGAATGGCAGTGATACCACCAACGGTTTCATGATTATTACAAGAAGAATTCCAAAACCAGCCATTTTTTGGTGAAACTGAATTTTGGTCTCAGCCTTATCGATCTCATTCTTCCGAAATCGTTCCAACATTTTTGACATTTGCTGAACTCCAGAAGGAATCTCAATCTTACCGCCACCTCTTGACATCCCGAATGAACAAGCAGAAACTCTTAATATTCCAACTCTCGTGCCTCGCTCCTAAGAGTTGGCATTTGCCTTGTCTCCCATACCGAATGCGGTCAGTGATGGCACTATCGATGACAAAAAAGCGCTGTCAGAATGAACTGCTGTATCAACTATCCTCCTCCACAAAGGACAGTCATCCCGGAGCGGCTGCGCTGCCAGAGCAGGTTCACGTCTGGTGTATCCTCCCTCTCATTTTCGAATACAGCGTCAACCAAAAGTTCGCGCCAACTGCCATCATCTTCATCTGATGAAAACGATGGTCCATCAACCTCCTTTCTGACATAACCGTCGTGATCAAACAGGAAGTATGCTGGTGCATGCAGGTTGCCGGCGACTCGAAGTACACCGTCGTTATACTCACCAATTACTATCCCACTTGCAATAAGATTTCCCAGGACGATCACCGGTGCTCCGGCTTTGATCATATTGTTGACACTCAAGTTGCCGTTAACAAACAACAAAGGACCAAAGGACAGAGTTCTATTGAACAAGTCTCCGCAAATAGTGAGATCACCATCGCAGGCTATTCCGGCCAGGCGCTTTTTAGCTGCCCAATCGGCATCAAAATCCAACTCTAGATCACCTGCCAGACTTGTTCCTCCCGGCAGCAAGAGCATCTGATGCTTTCGATAGCGCTCCAAATGGTTTCGGACAAACTCGTTAAAATATTCCGGATAAGACGACTGTTCCGGATCAAACGGTACAGCCCTCTCAATCTGCTCGGCAAAAGGTGCAATCAGTTCCTCTGACATAACCAATCTGCCTGAGTTGATTGGATCAACCGGATTCAACGACAACTCTTGTTTCAAACTCACCTCAGACTATAGGGGCAATCACAATAGAGTTAGATACGACAAACCAATCAAGATTAGGATGTCACGAAGCGGTAACGCTGGGACTATATATTTGGTTCCAAACCCCACACATTACTAGATAGATACGCTCTGACGCGCTCAGGCATAATTTGCGCCTCACGCAATCAGCCATTGTGTCGTCCAAAACCTTACCAGCAACAACGTGATCTCGGCACTGCCGTGTTCATAACGCGCATTGGCGAGCCACTCACTAAATGAGCTCCTAACCATGCCCGCAGGCGAAAACGCACCTGACTCAGCCCCCGATCAGAAGATCCAACAGCCAACTGCGGCAGCTACCGCAGAGAAGGATGCTAACGAACGGGTAACCACACTTCTAAGAGATGAAGCGAATGGAACGTACGGTCAAGGAAGTGAAAAGCCGAAGTCTCTGGACACAGTAGGTCCGCGCGATCAGGCAGAACAGTTCTCTCCCTTTCAAGCAACCCTAGACAACCTGTATGGAGCTCGTCCTCTCACAGCGACAAGGAAAGTGGACCAGCCATCTGGAGAGCTCGTGATGGAGCCAATTGCTGGCTACGACACTATGCGCCGAGACGGTGGCAGAGATCGCAACGCTCGGAGAATACTGCCGGGAGGTGAAACAGAACTGGCGCGCGGAGCCGAGTCGAGCATAATAAAGGAGAAAAGCGGTGCCATCACAGACCGGGGCACGCTCAACGGACAACAATACGACATTACCGCATCAAAAGATAAAGATGCCATAGTCTGGAAGGATAAAGACGGCAAAGAACACCGCTTCGAGCGAAAGAAAGGCGAGAATTCCAACGAATACACTGATGGGGAAGGCACAAGACTGATCCAGAACGGAGATCGCAATCGGATCATCTTCAAAAGCGGATACCAGGTAGAAATTGATGCTCGCACCGGCCGCACAATAATTGCAGATCAGCAAGGTGAGCTGGCTCAGTACAACGGTCGAAACGCCGTGAGAAGACAGCTGGACGACAACAACGTTGTTTATCAGGTGCGAGGCGACGTCGGCGACACGATCCAACAAATTCGCAACTATCAACAACAGACTGGTGAGGTGCAACGCGGCAATATCCTGGTCAAGAATGAAAAAGGCGATACAGTAATATTGCAAAAAGATGGCACTGAGATTACCCGTAGAGCCGACTCGTCCACAGTAACCATCAAAAAAGGCGGCACGACAATCTCATACACTCCCGGACAAAAACCTGTCATCACCGGTGGTGATGGACGGGTTACTCAATTGAACGGAGGTATTCAGCTCGATGGCAATGAACTGGTCAACAATGATGGCACCGTCATCATATCCGGCATGCAGGACGGAAGGCTGGACTCAAGGCATGGACGTATCTACGGAACGACTGCACGCGGAGGTCAACTTGATCTTGGTGTGGGCAGAGCGATTGCCGATGATCTCACTACTCAAAACACCGGCACAGGTGTGAAAGCGATCACCAAAGACAATCAAGTTATTATGGAAACCGGTGCAGACAGTAGAAGCATTCAAACCGGGCCAATAACGACAAATGTCGACCAAATCAAGCCAACAACGAAGATCGACGGCGGCAATGGTGTCCAAACACTGATCGACAACAGTGATGGTTCCTCGAGAACCACCGACCAGTTCGGTGCGTTAATAGCTCAGATCGATCAACGCGGCAACATGGATACATGGGACGGCACCCACTTTGGCCTAGACGGCAGCATTTGGAATAATGAATTTGGTCTGGAAGGCTGGACGGACTTCGATTCGAATGGTATCAGCTCATTCAATAATTCGGGCTTTGATGACAGCGATGGATATTACACGCACACCAATTATCAAAGTGCCGAAAGAATGAGCGAAAACGTCGAGAAGGCAAGCGACAAAACCGTTGCGGCCGCAACATCCGCATTAGCCGATGTAAGGTCGCTTGCAAGCGGAGCCAATGTCACCTTGGGCACATTGGGATTGATTGATACCAATATCGGCAACCTCTCTAGTATGCGCAGCCAGATTACTGCACTATTGCACATCAATCCTCGGCTCTATTCGCAGCTTGGTGCAATCGACTCAGTGTGGGCGCAGCTAAACGGCATGCGACAAGTCGTGCAAAACCAGGTGACCTCCGAAGAACTTTTACGGACTAGATACGGAGTATCGAATAAGGACCTCGTTACGCGCTCAGCAGCTCTAGGAGGCAACTATGCTTCGGTGGATAGAGTCGCGCAATTCGCTCACTTATAAGTGTTCTGAAAAATCAAATGTTAGTTAAGCGACTATCAACTCTCAATTCCACTTGAAGGTTGGGAGTTTTTCCCCGTTGGTTAGCATGATTGCGATGGAGCAGTGCAATCCGGCGATTACCGAAAGAGGTGTCGAGTTGCTCTTCATCTCATAGCCGGCTTTTTGTCCGGAAGCTCCGACAACGAGGTATCCGGCTTCCCACTCATTCGCCGCCTCGAGAATACCTTCAGACGGTACTTCGTGTCTAATCACCTGGGAGTCTATCTTATTGCTGCACACTTGTGCGAGCTTCTCAACAAGCGTGTGCAGATTGGACTCGACGACCTTCTGATGTTGTCCTTCGCGGGTGTACAAGGTTCCTATGCCTCTGTGCCAGAGCGATATTTCTTCTCTGTGAGGTGATTGTTCCACCGTAATAAGCCTGATTTCAGCATCTTTCGGCCATCCGATCGAGCCGACCCAATCTGTAATCACTTCGGACTCTTTGGTCAGGTCGACTGCCACCATGATTTTTGATGGCGGGCTAACTATTTCCTCGATGTCTTCTTCTGTAATTTTGCCGTCTTGCATCAAAAGATGGTGCAGCTGTTTAAATCTAACTGCTTCGACGGAACACGGGGCGATGCTCATTACTTCGGAAGCGACGCTGCCGAGCGCACAACGCGAACTTCGCTGTCTGTCATGCGAGCCGATAATTATGTAGTCAGCAAGCCACTCGCATGCAACTTCGCAAATGCGCTGAGAGACACGACCTATTTCCAGCCGAGATTCCGTATTGGGAAACACTTTAGAGAAAGCGTCTGTCTGCTCATTAAGCCACATTCGCATCTCATACGTGTACTCTTCTTGTTCGACTGATAAGGCGGTTGAATGTTGAACTTCATTAGCGTAGAGCAGCCCACTAAAGTCTTCTACAACTTTGAGCAACAAGAACTGTGTGTCTTCAGGCCACGTGCGCAACATCACCGACTTGATTGCCGCGCTCGTGCACTCTTGATTATCTACTGGAATCAATATTCTGGCAGCCATTACCATGCCCCAAGGAAAAGCGGACTACATTGGCGAGTGTCGTTATCCAATGTCATTCGCCCGTGCGCTTCTCTAGTATGGATAACGCGCGTCCAAACAACTGATGCGCCTCATCGCTACGATCATTGTCTTTATAGAGAGCCCCCAAATTATACATCGACGTCACCAACTCTGATGTCAGATTGTCCGGCGATTCTTCCGCTGTTTCAATGGCACGCTTTAGAAGTTCTTCTGCTTTAATCCACTCATGTTTTTTGGCATGAATTCCTGCTAAATCATTCAAGCATCTCAATACCACAGCGCTTTTTGGACCACGCACACGCTCTAACACGGATAAGACGTGCGAAAACATGGCTTCGGCTTGCTCATCTTTTCCATGTCGAAGGTATTCACTGGCTATTCGATTCAGCTCGTCTTCTTCAGGAAAATGCCCTTCATTCTCCTCAACCGCCGAGTCTGTCATAAGAGCACGTTCGTAAACCTTTTCAAACTCTTCGTACTTGCCCTGGGCAGACAACGCGCGAGCCAGATGTCTCAAAACCTTCGAGAGCAACTCAACCGGCACAAGAGATCTCTCGGACTCTACAAGGACGGCTTTAAAACTTCTTTCCGCTTGCGCGTACTCTTCTTTATCAAGAGCCAGCTCGCCTACCATTGATTCGTACATCCAGTGTTGTTGAATCTTATTGAAGTCGCTAAGGCGATTGTATTCATCCTTAATCGCAACGGCGGTTTCTCTATCGATCATGCGCTCGCGAGCCTTGCGGTGTTCCAGTTCGAGCCCTGTTTCGACCTGTCTGCGCGGAAAGTCTGACATTATTTCGTTAGGGTGCTCGCCCGGGTAATAGTAATGCCAGAAATTCGCAGCATGATGCTCCAGGCGCGATTGACGTTTGCCGTCGGGATGATGCGTGTCCAGAAAGTCCGGATGCTGGTCATTATCTCTGCCATCCAGACGCTGGTGCATGAGCTTCAACCTGCTTGCGTCCTCAACAGTGTGCAGCTTCTCACGGATCTTTTCGAGCAATTGCTGAATATGCGACATTGTCTGCCCCTCCACTACACTCGTATTGTCCAGCTTATGAGCAGAAGCCGGATCGTCTTCATGGATATAAGTGCACCGGAAATATTGATCCGTCGACCGAATGATAACCGGCTGGTAATCAGTGAGTCGCAGCGACAGGCAAATGCAAAGACAAAAAGGAAGAACGGCTTACTCCTGATTCAAAGCCCTTAAGAGGGTTATGCTTGGGCAAGCCGTTCTTTATGCCAATATATTATTCCAACTCAAGCAGCACGAGCCTCGTCCTAAAGTAGTATTCGTGCTTTAACCAATGCGACTATCCAGTCGACGCGCAGGTTACCTAGATCGACATTTCTTTCATGCAGTTTCGAGTTTTTAGCTCAAAACAGGCAGATCAATCTAAAGGCAATCAAGAGCATCCTTTCTCTACCATTTAATCCAATATAACGCTCGGACTGCTAATGTTCCTTGCCTGGTGACTCGAATTTCCCCACTGTCATATTGGAGTTGCATATGTTTGAGTTTAGTGTCGAATTGAAGTCATCTGATTCTCAACAAGTGGCTTCCCTATTCAAAGGCTACCGAGTCACACTCGTTTTGAAACGCGCCCAGAACATCGGAGTGCCTGGAGGCTCCTCGCAAGACATAGAGGTTTCCGCAGAGATTTCGTCTGTTGTCGGAGATGAAGGGCGAACCGTTATGGTCCTACCGGTAGAGCAAAAACAAATTCACTCAGACACCATTCTAAGAGTATTTTCCAGGGACGGACGGCTAGTCGACGAGCGCATTATCAAGAGAAAAGAATTTCCTTCCAGCATGGTAATAACGCTGCCTGAGCGGAATACGCCAAAGATTTCAGGAGTTCAAGCCGGTTCGGCTCCACGCCCCGTGAAGATTCGGGGACGGGTAATCGATAGAAAAGGACAAAAGCAGGTAGCCGGGAAGCAGATAATAATTTGGGGACGCGACAGAAATTCGGATTCCGCCCAGAGACCTCTCCTGGCAACCATTACAGATGCACAAGGCTACTTCTCTGCCGAAGATCCTGGTTACGTCCTTGAGGAAGCCAATGCAACTGTAAGTGGTGGCGGACCTTTCCCGATTAGATTGCTCGATGATGGAAGCATTGATAAGCGCATTCTACTTGTAATCGATACCGAAAAGATTCCTTGCGGAGACAACGGCGCCAAGGCAAAAGATAACTGCGGTTGCGAAGTCCCTGTCCCGAGACTTCCTGACGTCGAAGACATGATTAACTCGCCCGGAACATACTCAGTGGATTTGTCTGGCGACTGCCCGCGATTGACAAAGCCGAACAGGACACTGGAAGAGTTCGATTTCTACACCGTTGTCAGGACGACCGATCCGGCAATCAAGGGTTTGACTGTCGATAATAGCCGCACCATTGATGTTGAAACAGTGGCACGAATAGCCAACCCAAAGCTCATTGGTTATCTGCAGCCGAAGGGCGAATTCGGGCAGTTGCACCATGAAATCACCCCGAAAGAAGTTCCGGCAATGGAATCTCCGGGTCGTGGAAAGTCAGCGGCTGCAAGCACATCTAGAGGAAAAGACGCCAAAAGAAAATCGAAGCCTGAGCCTGTAACTGCCCAATCAGACTCGAATCCCAGACCGCCTTCGCATTCAGCAGAGGACTGGCTCGATGGCACAGAGCGCAATGCTGTACACGGTGACGCCAAAGTCGATCTCCTGATACTGAAGAGCCTGGTAGAACAACGAAGCGGCATTACGTTTCAAGATTTGGCCAAAATAGACCAGGAGTCACGTGTAAAAGAGTTGATGCGCATAGTCAACGCGATGAAACGAACTGCTGCCGGACGCTCGGAGCTTGACGGCTCGAATCAAATAGACTGGGACGACGATCCAACTTTCTATCAGGCAACTCAGATCGCCCATGGTCATTTGCTCCACTTCAAGCAAGAATGGATTGCCGACGGCTACTCTTTAGGCGACTTGCTGTACAGCTTGCCGCTTGCACCTGGACAGAAGAAGAATATTGCCGTAATTGACTGGGAGCGCCGCGAAACGGCTGCGCGAACGGAGTCGCTCACGGCGGAGGAAAAACTGGCTTCGACCCTCGTTCGCGACCGAGATATCTCTGAGATAGCGTCGGCTATGGCATCAGAAAAGATAAACGGAACCTCCTCGGCCAGCATTAATTCAACTGCCGTAGGATTCGGTTTTGGAGCCTTCGCCGATGGTGTCGGAGCGATTATAGGAGTGGCTGGTGGCGAGAGTTCTTCCGAGAGCGCCGCCTTTCAAGAATCCGCGCGTCAGGCTGCTTCCAGCTCTTTGCAGCAACTGCGAGATAGCACGATCCAAGCGGCATCAGCGGTTCGCAGCCAGCGGTCCACGGTCGTTCAGACGGTCAGCCAGGGCGAAACCGCACGATTCGAGACAGAGACGGTAGCAAACTACAATCATTGTCACGCCTTGTCGATGGAATATTTCGAAGTACTCAGGCATTTTGTCGTAAACAACCGACTATTGGAGGTTCAGGAATGCCTGTTCGTTCCGCTCATGATGAGCAGTTTCGATGTTGCAAAAGCCCTGCGCTGGCAATCGATACTGAGCCGGGCATTGAGAGTCAGACGATTGCTGCCCGCATTCGACGCTGTTCACAGAATCGCTCATCACTATGCCGGAACCGATTTCCCTCAAGCCCGGTATGCAGACGAGTTGCTTCGGCATCTGGAAGGAAGTCTGAAAATTAGCTTCCGATTTTCACGCCCAGCCGACAACGACGATGACTCTTTCAACGCCGCCAACTGGACTGGCATAAGACGCTTGACCGGCATTACCGGGGCTGAGTTCTGGCAAAAATACATAAAAGCCGAGAAAGAGAAGGATAAAGCTTTCAACGATCGCCTTGGCGCGAAACTGGCCAACGAGCTGGTAAAA
Source organism: Candidatus Obscuribacterales bacterium (assembly GCA_019745505.1). Lineage (GTDB taxonomy): Bacteria > Cyanobacteriota > Vampirovibrionia > Obscuribacterales > Obscuribacteraceae > QKMZ01. Next base: position 9,268 of record JAIETE010000144.1, read on the forward strand.
CGAATGCGCTTCTATGCCGTTGATGAAAATGATCGCTCGGTACTTTTACCGATTGATGCCACCATAGTCTCAGAGTACCGGACAGATAAACCGGCGGTTGTTTCGCTGCGGCTTAAATCGCCGCTTGGCAAAACGGTCAAATTGGCGCGCAAATCCGTTCGCGGTATCAAGATAACAATGGAGCTTGCACAGGATGGGAAGCAGGGAGCTCAACGAGTTCTCCTAAGCGATCTCCTGGCACCGGGCTCGAGAACAGTCGTTGAGTCGGGGCGGATCTCCTACAGAACCGACCATTTTGAGAGCGAGTTATTCAATTTGAGTCAAATCGATAACGAGCTGGGTGCCTTCGACGACGTTTTGATTTCCACACCACTTACGGTGCCCGAACTGAGAAATCCAAGAGAGGAAGACAAACAGCTCAAAACACAGTTGCTTGAGCATCTCAACGCGGATATCGAATATTATCATCGGGCGATTTGGTCAAACATGGACGCTCAAAGACGCTTCATGCTTCTGGACGGAATTATGGCTCCGAACTCAGGAGGAAGAAGTGTTGCCTCAGTAGTAGAGAATCGATTGATTGGCATAGTGGGCAACTCCATGGTACTGCCGGTAGTACCAGGTATCCACCTGGATACGAGCTACAGCCTTGATCCTGAAAATCGGCTCGATTTGACCTCCGCCTATCAACCAAATATACCTCCGCCGCCAATGAGAATTTCCGTCCCTACAAAAGGTGTATTCGCAGAAGCAGTCCTGGGAACCTGCAACAGCTGCGAAACAAAGGACGAAAGCAAATTCTGGAGATGGGAAGAGTCGCCTATTCCTGATTCACCCACTCAAATTCTTCCGATATCAACAGATACTCGCAGGTCTGATTCACCGAATCTGACAGCCAAGGACTTGCCTTCCCCTGTAGTGAATATCCAGAATGCACCGGTCGCGCCGGATCCTCAGGGATTCGCCCCATTGCTGCAACTTCTGTCCAACCCCGACTTATTCAGAGATGTCACCGGTCTCAGCGAAAATCAGAAGAATGCCGTGTCCGCTCTGCAGAGCGCATTTACCGCAGCTCAATCTTTTGGCAGCGAGGCAGCAAAACTGGCTGTGCAGCAGAACATGGTCAAAGATATAGACAAAATGCGAGAAGTGTTGAAACAGGGCGTTGACGATGGTCTCATAACCAAGGAGCAAGCGTCGCAGAAATTCCTCGAAGCCGTGGACAAGCTGGGTGGAGGCGACATCGGCAAGCAAGCTGGGCGCATAACCCCAGAACAAGTGATGAAACAGTCAGACAAGATAAGTCAGGGTGGATCTCTCAAATTCAAAGACGACAAAGCGCAGCAAGAATTTGTCATGACCCAATCGACCTTTGCCCCCGGCGATTCAGCGTCAACAAACTCCGCACCGACAATCGAGCTCTTCGATTTCAATTCGCCTGAATTGACTCAGTTTGAACAGGCGATGAGTTTCTTTCCATTTGACAAAAGCAAGGCTAAAACAGGCGTTTCTAGAATAAAAATAAACATAAAAAACAAAGAAAAAGGGCTCGTGATTTTCCAGGAAGAAGAAAACGGAAAAGGCGAGTTCGGAAAAGTACAGATCCAAAATCTGGATGACATAGATGACGAGGTGGAGCTGCTTGCAGCAGAGCCCGGCATTTGCAAAATCACCTGCAGAACCTTCGCCGCGGGCGTTCCTTTGGAAGTGTTGACTATCGGGATTTGCTGTCCGCTTTTCATTCGTATCACCCAGGAGAATGGGGAATTCGACCAATTCCTCGAAGACTTCCCGACGAGAGATTCAAATGTAAGAGGGCTGAAGGACTTCATCGTAAGCGAGATGAAGAGAATGGCCGAGTATCTGCTGGCGCCTGTGAATGTCAGGTTAATCTGGCAGCTGAGCGACGATACGAGCCAGAACGAGAAGATGCCGCACGTCGTCAAAAAATTCTCGACGGTCTTGGTGAGAAACCGCCATCAGCTGATTCGAGCCTTCGGAAATACTGAATTTCAACCGGACACAATGATCGGCTTTACTGGCTCGCCATTTACTGTCTGTTCGCATCCTGCATCTATTCAGACATTTGACCGTGGAATACAAATATGGCCCGGAACACTCAAATTTGGGCGCTCGATTCCAGGCCGGGAGCCAGAGATGTCTTTACGCATGCAAGAAATTTTTGACGAATTCAACGCTATTCAGGAGAGCGATCCGGACAAGATACAAAACACAGCCATGATTCTTGGTCGGGTTCTGGGAAATGCCATTGCTCACGAGATTGGGCACTTAGCGGTTAAGGAGTGCTATCAAATTGAGGATGCGCAAGGACAAATTCAATTGGATGCGCACTCGCACATAGACGGAGATTTAATGCAAGATGGTCTTGCTCGCAGGTTTGAGGACATCACCGGTATCGTTATTCCGCAACAATCAATGGTTGATTTCCCTGCCACCGGAACATTCGACGATATGGGTATTGAAAAGTCGGCCAAGTTCACAAACGAACCAGATCAAGTAATTCTGCCTAACGGAGAAAAGCAGGATGAGGGAAGCTGGAATAAGATCTTGAAATACTTACCCATTCCGCCTTTCGGTCCGGGAGTCAACAAGACTAACGCGTAGAAAAACTTCAGTCGCAGCGTTTTAATCCAGAATTTCGTATTTCCACCATTCGGATGCGGAAAACGCCATTTAAGTCCGGCAGATTTATGTATATCTTTTCCA